>JAOPVX010000212.1 GCA_025965975.1 Mycobacterium sp.
CGGCCTTGCTGCCAACGACTGGCCGGGCGCCAACCCGTGGGTGCTCTTCAAACGCGAGGTCACGACCGAGCGTATCGACGAGTCAGGAACTCGATACGCCCACGCCGCGAGCGAAATCGAGCAGCGCGCAATGTATCACGCATGGCGCGACCTCATGGGATCGAAGAAGGACTGAGGAGACATGACAGGACGCAACGTAACTGCCGACATCTCCCTAGATATCGGGTTGGCCGGAGAACTTCTCACTCGTGAAGCCGAACTGTTGGATTCTGGGTGCCTCGACGAGTGGTTGGCCGTAGGGACGGTCGACATGCGGTACCGAGTGCCGAAGCCAACCGCGTTGCTCAACGACCGCATTGACATCATCAACGATCAGCGCGCCGACCTGGTTGAGCGGGTGTGGCGCATCCAGAACAGCGGCTTGAACCACAGCCAGGATCCACCCACGCGTCAGATGCGCTGCGTGACGAACATCCAGGTCGCCCCGACGGAGGATCCGGCGGAATTCGACGTGCGCTGCAACACGCTGCTGTGGCAGATCAGATCCGGCGGGCACGATGCCGGGCAGCCCATTGCCTGCCACCCAATGCGGTGCGAGTACATCTGGCGGTTCACCGACGACGGGTGGCGAATCTCGTTGAAGGTACTCAATCTGCTGGAATCCGCCGCGACGCTCACGACGCTGACGAGCATTATCTAGTTGATACCGGAGCAACCGTGAGTTCAGACATCAGTCAACCGCTCATTGCGCGGAACGAGTTCGCAGCCGCGTCGCTGGAACTGGTCGACCGTGGTTCCTTCTCCTATCTGGTGATCACCGACATGGCCAGCGGCGTGACCATCTCACTCGATGCCTTCGAACTGCAGTCGCTTGCGTGGGCGCGACACGAGCAATTGGCCGAAATCGTCGAGCCGGACAACCGGCTCAAGGCGCCCACTCGGGCGGCTCGGCACCAACCGCGCGACGGGCTGTCCGGCGGCGAAGGCAAACAACGTCAACACGATACTGCGACACCAAGGAGTTAGGGACATGACCGAAGTAGACAACGATGCTCCGACCGCCGCCGGGTTGGACGACTTGGGATTCGATCCGGAGGCATTGCGGGAGAGGTATCGCCAGGAACGCACCAAGCGCCTTCGCCCGGAAGGTGTCAACCAATATGTCGAAGTGAAGGGCGACTTCAGCAAGTATCTGGACGCTCCCTACCCAGACCTCGACCCTCATTTCACACGCGCGGCGGTAGACGAAGAGGTCGATGTATTCGTCGGCGGCGGCGGCTTCGCCGGACTTTCGATGGCCGCTCGCCTTCACAAAGCCGGCTTCGAAAGTATGCGGATCGTCGAAAAGGGCGGTGACTTTGGCGGGGCCTGGTACTGGAACAGATACCCCGGTGCACAGTGCGACATCGAATCCTACTGCTACTTACCGCTTCTCGAGGATACGGGATACATTCCCAAGGAAAAGTACTCCTACCGTCCGGAGATTTTCGAGCACGTCCAACGAATTGCGAAAACGTTCGATCTCTACAGGTACGCGTTGTTGCAGACCGAGATCACCGAGATGCGCTGGCTCGAGGACGAACACCGGTGGCTCGTCGAGACGGACCGTGGCGACCGGATCCGCGCAAGGTTCGTCGTACAGACCAACGGAACCCTTGATCGTCCGAAGCTACCGGGGGTGCCTGGCATCGAGACCTTCAAAGGGCACACGTTCCACACGAGCCGCTGGGATTACGACTACACCGGAGGAGACACCACCGGCGGACTGACCAAACTAGCCGATAAGCGCGTCGCCATTCTCGGGACCGGAGCCACCGCCGTCCAGTCCATCCCATTCCTCGGACGGCACGCAAAGCATCTCTACGTCGTTCAGCGCACACCCGCGTCGGTCGACGAGCGCCGCAACGCACCGACCGATGCGGAGTGGGTGAAGTCGCTAAAGCCCGGTTGGCAAAGCGAGCGCCGCCGCAACTTCACTTGCCTGGTCTCGGGTGTGCCACAGGACGTGGACCTCGTCAGTGACGGGTGGACGGACGCCGTGCGCAATGTCGGTGGGTTTTGGCAGACTAGCGACCGCGCCGGATCCGTCGAACAGCGCAAGCGCGCGATGGAGCTCGCAGATTTCAAGAAGATGAACGAGATCCGTGCCCGCATCGAATCGATCGTCGAGGATCCCGTGACGGCCGAGGCTCTCAAGCCGTGGTACCGCCAATTCTGCAAGCGACCGGCATTCAATGATCACTATCACGAGACCTTCAATCGCCCCAACGTCACGCTCATCGACACCGCAGGTCGGGGCCTCGACGCGGTGACCGAAAAGGGCTTGATGTTCAACGGCGTCGAGTACGAAGCCGATTGCATCATTTTCGCGACCGGTTTCGAAGTCGGAACGGCATGGGCGCGCCGCATGGGATTCGAGACGCACGGCCGCGACGGCAAGAAACTGTCCGACGAGTGGAAAGGCGGTCTCCGGTCACTGCATGGCTTCTACTGCCACGACTTTCCAAATCTGTTGCACATGGGAGTGAACCAGAATGGGCAGTCATTCTGTGCCACCTACTCACTCGATGAACAGGCGGAGCACATCCTGTCGGTACTCAAGTACGCGCGTGATCGCAACGCGCGGCTCATCGAGCCGACCGTTGAGTCAGAGAAACGCTGGGTCGAGATAATCCGCGAGAAGTCGAGTGCGTCTAGGGAGTTCCAAGCACAATGCACGCCCAACTGGCAGAACAGTGAGGGAAGCACAGCACCCGGGCTCAATGACGAAATCTATGGCGGCGGCCCCGTTGAATACTTCGACTTGCTTCGCGCGTGGTGGGAGGACGACCAAATGGAGGGCCTCAATGTGCTCTGAATCCGGCGCTCTCCCATATCAGTAGGCGCCACGACGGTGTGCGCTTCGGTCGCGCACGGGGATCAACTCTTGCGACACGGAAGGTAGATGATGATGAACAAGGTCGGTGCGGGCGGCCTGTGCGAGGGCAGGGTCGCCGTCGTCACGGGCGGCGGCCGCGGTATCGGACGGGAATTCTGTCTGCTTTTGGCGGCCGAGGGTGCCAAGGTCGTTGTCAACGATCTTGGCTCGAGCCCGAGTGGGGATGGCGCAGATCTGGGCCCCGCACACGACGTGGTGGCCCAGATCAAGGCCGCTGGCGGTGACGCGGTGGCCAATGGTGCCGACGTCAGCGATTGGCGCGAGGCTCAGGAGATGGTCGACCAGGCCGTCATGTCGTTCGGCCAGCTTGATGTGCTGATCAACAACGCCGGCATTCTTCGCGATCGAATGTTGGTCAATATGACCGAGCAGGACTGGGACGCCGTGGTACGGGTCCACCTCAAGGGGACGTTCGTGGCAGCCCACCACGCCGCGCGACACTGGCGGGAGCGAAGCAAGACGCTGAAGGGGCCCGTCGACGCACGATTGATCAATGTGTCCTCCGCGTCTGGGCTCTACGGAAATGTGGGACAAGCGAATTACGGTGCTGCCAAGATGGGCATCGCGGCTCTGACCATCATCACCGCTCGGGAACTCGAACGATACGGGGTGACCGTCAATGCCATTGCGCCGACTGCCGTGACTCGGCTGGTGGCCGGAATGGTTGACGACGAGCGCGCGAAATCTCTGGATCCAGCGTGGATAGCGCCGATCGCTGTCTGGCTGGCCAGTGAGCGTTCGGGCGCCGTCACGGGACGCGTTTTCGAGGCCAGCGGTGAACGGATCGCGATCGCCGAAGGTTGGCACCGCGGACCCAGCACTGCGGCGGTAGCCGATCCGAAGCTCTTGGATTCCGTTGTCGCCGACCTCGTCTCACGGGCGCGCCCCAACGCCGGACCAACCGGCGAGGAATAGAGGCCGCGATGTTCCTGGCTGATCACGCCCGCCGCGCACCGGACAAGCCCGCCGCCATCACCGCAGCGGGTCGAGTAGTTACCTACGCGGAACTCGATGCCCGCTCGAACCGCTTGGCACACCTGCTCTATGCGCGCGGACTGCGACGCGGCGACCACATCGCCATCTTCATGGAGAACAACATCCGCTTCATGGAATCGGTGTGGGCGGCATTTCGATCCGGTCTATACATCACACCCATCAACCGCTTCTCGACGGTGAACGAAGCCGCCTACATCGCCACGGATTGTCAGGCGAGAGCGCTTGTCTCGTCTGTTGCGCAAAGTGAGGTTGCCGAGCAGCTGCCAAGCCTGTTGCCTGACTGCGAGATCCGATTGATGGTCGACGGCATCGTCGACCGCTGGGAGCCCTATGAGCCGGCAATCAGCGAGTACCCATCCACCCCGCTGCCTCGGGAGTGGATGGGCGCCGCGATGTTCTACAGCTCCGGCACCACCGGTCGGCCCAAGGGAATCATCAATCCATTGTCCGACGCGACGCCGGCCGAAGGCTTCGCGAAGCGTCAGCGCACCAATCGTTTCGGCTTTGCCAGCGATACCGTCTACCTTTCCCCAGCGCCGATCTATCACTCTGCCCCGTTCTCCTCCATCCTGAACGTTCAGGCCGTCGGCGGTACCGCCGTCATCATGGAGAAATTCGACGGCGTTGCGGCGCTCACGCTCATCGACAAGCACCGAGTCACCCATAGCCAATGGGTACCAACCATGTTCGTGCGAATGCTCGCACTGCCCACCGACCTCAGGACCGCATTCGACTTCTCCTCCCATCGGCTGGCCATCCACGCGGCAGCACCCTGCCCGATAGACGTCAAGCGGCAAATGATCGAGTGGTGGGGCAACATCATCTACGAGTTCTACTCCGGAACGGAGGGGGCGGGCTTCACCGCGATTACGAGCGAGGAGTGGCTCGCGCATCCGGGGTCGGTCGGGCGTGCCGCACCGCGCGCGCTACACATTTGCGACGAGGATGGCCAAGAGCTCCCGGCAGGGCAGAGCGGCTTGATCTACTTCGAGCAGCCATCACCCTTGTTCGTCTATCACAACGACGACGCCAAGACGCGCGCCAGCCGTCACCCGCGCCATCCGAACTGGGTCGGTATGGGCGACATCGGTTACGTCGACGGGGAGGGCTATCTCTATCTGACCGACCGTAAAGAATTCATGATCATCTCGGGCGGGGTGAACATCTACCCGAAAGCGATTGAGGACGTGCTCATTGCACATCCGATGGTGGCAGATGCGGCTGTCGTCGGCGTGCCCGACGCAGAAATGGGCGAGGCAGTCAAGGCGATTGTCGAGCCGAGAGCCGGTGTGGCGCACTCCGACGACCTTGCAGCGGAGTTGATCGCCTTCACCCGCGAGCGGGTGGCGCACTACTTGGTACCGCGGTCAGTCGACTTCATCACGGAGATGCCCCGACTACCAACCGGGAAACTCCACAAATACCGACTGCGGGAACGCTATTGGACCGCGCACGCTCGGGGTTCGGGTGATGTGGGAGCGCGGCGCTCATGACGTTCACGGCGCGGGAGACTCGGCGACATCAACGATGCGTCGGGTTGGCGAAGCTGCGATCACGACGACGGGGGAGCGAGGTGGAAGACGAGTGACGTCCGACTTCAAGCTGTTGATCGACGGCAAGCTGGTCGACGGTGACCTCACACTCGAGGTGATCAATCCAGCGCGTGAAGAAGTCTTTGCCACGTGTGCGCGCGCATCGAAAGCGCAGCTGAACGACGCGGTCGCGGCAGCCAAGGCCGCGTTCCCGTCCTGGAGCGCCGCTCCGACCAAGGAGCGCAGTCAGGTGCTGCTAGCCATGGCCGACACCATCGAGGCCAACGCCGGGGACCTCTCGCGTCTTCTGACCCAGGAACAGGGGATGCCCCTCGGATTGGCCGAGATCGATCTGCGGGGTTGCGTGAAGTTCTTCCGGTACTTCGCCGGTCTTGAACTGACCCCAAAGGTGGTGGAGGACTCACCGACTGCCCGCATCGAGATCCGGCACCGGCCGCTCGGGGTGGTGGGCGCGATAGTTCCGTGGAACTACCCGATGACGTTGATGAGCTTCAAAGTGCCCGCAGCCTTGATCGCAGGAAACACCGTCGTTCTCAAACCAGCTCCGACTACCCCGCTCACGACGTTGCGTTTCGCGGCCCTCGTCCAGGAACTGGCGCCGCGGGGGACGCTCAACGTCATCACCGACGCCAATGATCTGGGCGCCGAGATGGCAAGGCATCCCGACATTCGAAAGATCAGCTTTACCGGATCCACCGCAACCGGCAAGAAGGTCATGGCGGGCGGGGCCGATACGCTGAAGCGGCTCTCGTTGGAATTGGGCGGCAACGATGCACTGATCGTCTTGGACGACGTTGACCCCAAGGCGGTGGCATCGCGAGTATTCGCCGCTGCCATGCAGAACGCCGGGCAGATATGCATCGGAGCAAAACGCGTCTACGTCCACGAGCGCATATACGACGGCATGTGCGCCGAACTGGCCCGCCTCGCCGGAGCCGCGGTGGTCGGCGACGGGCTTGATGAGCGCACACAGGTCGGCCCCGTGCAGAACAAGCAGCAGTTCGAAAAAGTGCTGGCCCTCATCGATGCCGGGAAGAAGTCCGGAAGTCTGATCGCCGGCGGCGGACGAAGGGGCAACAAGGGCTACTTCATTGCGCCCACGATCATTCGCGACATCACCGATGGCGACGAGCTGGTTGACGAAGAGCAATTCGGACCCGTCATACCAGTGATCAGGTTTTCCGACCCGCAGGACGTGGTGCGGCGGGCCAACTCGTCGATGTTCGGGCTCGGCGGCTCGATCTGGTCGAACGACGAGGACCGTGCGTGGGCACTCGCGGAGTCCATGGAAGCCGGAACTGTGTGGGTGAATACGCACGGCGAGCTGCGCCCGCACGTGCCATTTGGCGGTTCGGGGTTTTCGGGGATCGGGGTTGAGTTGGGGGAGGAGGGCCTCAAGGAGTTCACCCAGACACAGGTGCTGAATATGAAGAGATAGAGCACGTTGCCATTCTTTTGACCGCTGAGGTGTTTCGTTGCCCATTTACTACCCGGACATACTTCATCAAACACTGCCCGCCCATAAGGTCTCCTACCGGGAACGGGATGTGATGCTCTACGCCCTCAGCATCGGGCTCGGCATCGATCCACTGAACGCACGCGAGTTGCCGTACGTCTATGAGGCGGACCTGCAGGTCGTGCCGGCAGCTGTCACCGTGCTGGGAGGGGCCGGCGCCCAAGCTCCGCCAGCACCCGAGGTGCCGGCGGGGATGCGGCTGAGCACCTTCGACGAGGTCCGTGTCCTGCACGGCGAGCAGGCTGTCGAGCTACACCGGCCGCTGCCACGTTCCGGCGTCTTCACCGTCGAATCGCGCACGGTGGCGGCCTACGACAAGGGGCCGACAAAGGGTGCCATCATCGTCAAGGAGTCCACCTGGGTCGACGAGAACGGATCCAAGGTCGCGACCCTGACCAGTTCGGTTTTCGCGCGTGGCGATGGGGGATTCGGAGGGCCTGCGATCAGCGGCCCGCGACCCCATGCGCACCCCGACCGTGTTGCTGACCTCACCGTCGAGATCCCCACCCGGCCCGATCAGGCACTCCTCTACCGACTCAATGGTGACTACAACTCGCTACATGCCGATCCCGTGCGGGCGACACGGGCGGGATTCGAACGGCCGATCCTTCACGGACTGTGCACTTATGGCCTCACGTGCAGGGCGGTGCTGCAATCGATTGCCGATTACGACGCCGACGCCATTCTCAGTCACCAGGCTCGGTTCGCGGCGCCTGTTTTTCCCGGCGAGACCCTGTGCGTCGATCTTTGGCGAGATGGCCCCGTTGTGTCTTTCGAGGCACGCGTGAACGAACGCGACGTGGTCGTCATCCGCAATGGCAAGACCGTACTGCGGTCAGCAGATCTCGGTATTCAGCCGGACATGAATGGAGGTTCCTGGTCACGTGAGAATCCTGCCTGAACCCACCCCGGAAACCCTCCATTTCTGGGAGGGATGCCGCATCGGCGAGTTACGGCTCCAGCGGTGCCGGACATGTGAGGAGAGTTACTTCCCGCCACGTGAGTTCTGTTCGAAATGCGGCTCGCGCGACGTGGAGGTCTACCACGCCAGCGGGAACGGCGTGCTGTGGTCCTATGTGATCAACCATCGACCTCGACCCGACGTGGGATCTGAACCGTATGCCATTGCCGTCGTGAAGTTGGCGGAGGGTCCAACCATGATGACCAATATCGTCGGATGCCCACAAACCCCTGAAGCCCTCCGACTCGACATGGCGGTCCAGGTCCGCTTCGTCAGGCAAAGCGAGCAGATCACCCTCCCCTTCTTTGCGCCGGTCAGTGGAAAGATCCAATGAAGCAGAATTGTGCGGCCGTCGTCGGCGCGGCGGAAACGACCGAATTGGGCAAGATCCCCGGGCTGTCCGTCATCGGCTTGCACGCGGACGCGGTCCTCAACGCCCTGGCCGACGCGGGGCTGACACCGGGAGACGTCGATGGCGTTGCGACTGCCGGCGTCGCTGCCGAAGAGTTGGCCTACTACCTAGGCATCACCCCGACGTGGGTCGACGGAACGAACGTGGGCGGCTGCTCTTTCATGTTGCACGTGCGCCATGCGGCCGCGGCGATCAACGAAGGCCTAGCGACGACGATCCTCATCACGCACGGCGAGAGCGGGCGCTCGGGAGTCGGTGTCCCCCCGCTGGTTCGCTCGGCCAGCAGTTTGAGGGGTCAATTCGAGACGCCCTACGGCACCACCATCCCGGTCACGATGTTCGCGGTACCGGTAGTGCGATACCTCAAGACCTACGGCCTGACCGAGGAAGACCTTGCATGGGTACCGGTGATCCAGCGGGAGTGGGCGGCCAAGAACCCCCGGGCGAGTTTCAAGGATCCGATCACCGTCGAAGACGTGCTCAGCTCGCCGATGGTCGCCTGGCCGTTCCGCAAGATGATGTGCTGCCCGGTGACCGACGGTGGCGGTGCGCTGATACTGACCCGGGCCGACAGAGCGAAGGACTTTCCGCAGACACCGGTGTACGTCCTGGGCACTGGCGAGAGCACGGCATCTCCGCTGATCAGCCAGATGGAGGACTTCACCTCCTCGCGCGCGTTCCGGGTTTCGGGGAGCAAAGCGTTCGACGAGGCGGGTATCAGCCACGCCGACGTCGACCACCTGATGGTGTATGACGCCTTTGCCCATCTTCCGCTCTACGGCCTCGAGGATCTCGGCTTCTGCAAGCCGGGCGAGGCTGCCGGCTTCATCAAGGACCGCAACACAGCGCCTTCTGGTCCTGGAGGTGGTGGCGGCAAACTGCCACTGAACACCAATGGAGGTGGTCTGTCCTATATGCATTCGGGCATGTACGGCATGTACGCCCTACAGGAGAGTATTCGCCAAATGCGAGGCACGGCGCCCGCTCAAATACCGGGGGCGAAGATCTCAGTCTGCCACGGCGTCGGCGGTTGGTTCGCGGCCTCCGGCACGATCGTCTTCTCGAACGAGGTCTAGTCGTGTCCTCTGCGCAGATCAGCGCGATCCGAACCGGTCGACCGCGGGAGAAGACAGCCACTGAATGGGAGGCACCCTATAGATCAGACATGAATGCAAAAGTGCGCTCTTCTGCCGTGCGGCAAATACAAATATTGGAGGGATCAATGACTGAATCGGTCAAAAATTCGGCGACAAGTGACGTAGCGTTAAGTCTCCTAAGTCTCCTTCGCGCCGCTGAGGCGGGCGGGCGTGATGAGGTTATGGCGAATTTCGATCCGGAAGCTGTTATCTGGCACAACACCGATGAGGTGACGTTAACCATTCAGGAGAATTTTTCTCCCTCAGTCGTTTTCGCATCCAAGGTGCCGGAGCGCCGATTTGAGGATGTCCGAGTGACACCCTTTGATGGCGGTTTCCTTCTACAGCACCGGATTGTTGGAAATACGGACGATGGAATGCCGTTTACGTTAGTCGCCTGCGCGGTCATTCGGGTGCGAAACGGCAAGGTTTTAAGTATTGAGGAGTACTGCGATTCGGCCCCGCTGAAGCGACTCGGGATTGACTCCTGGTTACCGAAGGACTAATGCCAAACGGAATTTTATTCCCTGCCGCGCCAACGGCGCGGCAGGGTTGGCATTGTTGTGGCCACATTGTCGCACCAGTCGCGGACCGCGACCGGTGGTAGTGGTTATACGGAATTGTTACTGAGGGCGAGCGCGCGCTGCTGGTGCCGTAGCTCGGTCGAGGAAGGATGGGTACATGCTGGCGTGGAGTGTTGATCGGCTTGCGGAGCATGGTTTATCGGCGTCGGAGCATCGGAATCCGATTCCGGATGCTCCGCAGAACCTGACCGAACTCTACGATGCGGCGCTGGCCGACGATCCCAATAGGATCGCCGTTGTCGGTCGATCGGGCGCTTTGAGCTTTGCCGCGCTCGAGGCCGAGGTCAACGCGGCTTGCGCCTATTTCGGTGAGCTGCGGATGCGGGCGGGCGACCGGGTCGCGGTCAGTCTGGCCAACGACATCCACATCGTGGTCGCGTTCTTGGCGGTTCAACGGATGGGGGGGATCTGGGTAGGCATCAACCGTGCCTACGTCGGGGCCGAGCGCCGCCATTTCCTCTCTGACGCAGGAGCAAACGTCTTCGTAACCGACCCAGCGATTGCCGAGGAAACGACGGCGATCGCAGATACGCTCCCTGACCTACGACACGTGATCGCGCTCGATCCCCTGGATAGTCAACGCAGCGAGTGGCATCGAGGTCTGCGCCGCCACGCCGGGGCCGCAAGACCGAGCATCGTGGTCGATCCCTTCTCCCCAGCGGCCATCGCCTACACCAGCGGCACTACCGGCTTGCCCAAGGGCGCGGTCCACAGTCAGCACAACATACTTGTCGCCGCGACCGTCGCCGAGCTGGTGGCCGTCGACAACCGGCCGGACGTCATCCGCGGAGCGACCTCCCCGTTGACCATTCTCAATGTGATGATCCTTGGCCCGGTGGCGACCCTGTCGCGTGGGCGGCGCGTCGTCTGCATGGACCGCATCGACGCGCAGGGGATCGCCGAATGGGTGCGTCGTGAGAGGGTCAACACGCTCACGCTCGTGCCGACGTCGCTTTACGACTTGTTGACGCGGCCCGATATCGCCGTCAGTGACCTTGCGAGTCTGACGTGGGTCGTGGTGAGTGCGGCCGCGGTCCCCGAGGGCCTCGACACCCTATATCGCGAGCGGATCGGCCGCGATTTCACAATCAGCTACGGCCTCACCGAGAATCCGACGACGGTTTCGCGCAGCCACACCGGCTCCGGCGGGAGCCCGGGCGCCGTCGGGCGGCCGCTCTTCCATCTTGATGTCGCGATATTCGACGATACCGGTGCACGGGCCGGTTCTGGCGCCCACGGCGAGATCTGCGTGAGAGCAACCGATCATGGTCCCTGGGCGAATGTCTACACACCCGCGCTCGGTTACTGGAAGAAAGCCGAAGCCACCGCGAAGCTCCTCGAGAATGGCTGGCTGCACACAGGGGACATCGGCTTCCTCGACGATCAGGGTGAACTCCACCTACAGGACCGGCTGGGCGACGTCATCAACCGGGGCGGCGCGAAGGTCTACCCGGCCGAGGTCGAGCGGGTACTCATGATGGAGCCGGGCGTCCACGACTGCGCGGTTACAGCGCGGCCGGACCGACGTCTAGGTCACACGGTTGCCGCATATATTCAGCCGTCTTCAGGAGTTAACGGCCCGGAATTGATCCAGCGTTTGCAGCATCGGTGCAAGCGTGACATTGCAAAGTACAAAGTCCCGGCCCACTGGACCGTCGTCGACGTGATCCCGAGAAATACGATGGGCAAAGTCCTCAAGAGGCAGTTGCTCGACACTGACAGCACTTTGTGATCGCCGACGGGGTGTGACCCTGACGTGCAACGACATCGCACCCGGCTGGATGATCAAGACACTCCATGCCCGTCGGTCTGAATCGTCTGGTCAACGGGGGGACTCCTAACGCGCAGCGCGCGGCTGCTCGTGGCGGTGCGCCTCACCGCGCTGGTAACGCTCGGCGGCCAGACCCTTCGAGTCGTTGAGCGGCCGATCGAGTCCTTGCCGAGAAGGGCACGGTCGGGCTGCGACTCGGGCCGTGGGCAAGAAGACCCGACCGGAAGCGCCGCGGTTGGGTTGCGCAGCCCACTGCGCCGAGAACTGTCTCGGCGACGATGGACGGCATCGCGGGGTCGGCTCATTCTCAGACCGCCCGGAAGCGCCTCGGACGGGCAGATGCCGCCGCCGTCATTGCTTGGCGACGATGTGGTTCCGAAGGCAGCCGATCTTCGGGGAAGTCACCTCGACGACATCGCCGACATTGAGGAACAGGTCGAGATTGAGCGGGGTTCCGTCACCGTGACGTTTGGAGGCATCGGCGGCTGTCCCTGTTCCCGTGCCGCCCATGATGACATCGCCGGGCACCAGCGTGAGGTCCTTGGACAGGTAGGCAATGTATTCGGCGAAGGAGTAGATCATTTCACGGGTGTTGTAGTCCTGGCGTAGCTCGCCATTGACGGTGACCGTCACATTGAGGTCTTGGGGGTTGCTGCCATCGACCAGGATGGCCGGCCCCAGCGACGCGCAGTTGTCGAAGTTCTTCATCAAGTTGAACGAAGCGGGATGTTTGGGGTCCTGCGTCCCGTCGCGGTCGCTCCAGTCGTTGCCCAAAGTGATGCCCCAGATATGGCTTTCGGCCCTATCGAGGGGAATGTCTTTGCCCGCGACCCCGATTACCACCGCTATCTCGCCTTCGTAGTCCAGTTGGGTGGTACGAGCGGGATAAGTGATTCCGTCGTCGGGACCCATCACCTCGATGGGAGTCTTCGTGAAGCCCTCGGGGTCGCGCTTGCGCGTTTCTCGCTCCACGTCTTCGCGGGTCATCGGGTTGCCGTAGTTCGTCTGTCCGTCGGCGACATGCTGCCCGTAGTTGGCGGCGGCACAGAATATGCGGTGTCCGGGCCATGGCGCGCGGAGTCGGACCGAGGCCAGCGGTTGAATCAGCGAGGAGTCGCCAGAGTCTTTGACGTGGTCGGCGCATCGGCGGGCGATGTCGAGCGCCGAACCGTCGGCGGCGATGAAGCGAGTCAGGTCGGCGGGCGCCTCGTAGTCGGCTCGCCTGCGTGCTTCACTTTCGCTCATTTTGCTCGACAGGTACGCCGCCACCGCGTTGTTCACGTCGACGACGGACTCGTCGTCCACCAGACCCACCCTGCGTTGCGATCCAAAAACTACGATCTTCATCAGATCCTCCTATGGTGTTGCGCGGCCGCGGCGGTGACGCGGTCGATTTTCGCTGGTTGCTGGTGGAGTCGCGCGCAGACCAAGTTGGGCGTTGCCCGTCGCCACCAGCCGCTCCGGTTGACCACCCTGACGGCGATCAGCCCAACGGCCCCTGGAACGGACTGTCGGTGTAGGTGTCAGAGTTGGGCTCGATCGTCAGCGGCCAGTCCGGGCTTGGTGTGGTGCGCAGGTGGGCTGGCCGCGACTGGCCGTCCCAGCCGATCTGCTCCATGTAGTAGTAGAGCTGGATGCAATGGCCCTCCGGGTCCAGGACGTTGAGCGTGTAGTCGATACCAGGGTGTAGTTCGTGTGGGAAGTCGACCACTTTGCAGCCTTGATCGACGAGGAAGGACCAGGCCTCGCGCAACTGCCGGTAGCTGCCTACCTGCAGACCGAGGCTCATGCACAGGCTGTGGTCACTGAAGCCGAGCGTCTCGCGCAGGGCGAGCGGGTAGAGGGCCAGGCTGTGATGTTCGCTGCCGCTCCTGAGGAACGCACACCGCTGACCGTCGAAGTCGATCTCCTCGGTGAGGGTGAGACCGAGGACATCACGATAGAAAGCCACCGCCTGCTCGACGTCGGGGACGAAGAACCGCAACGGGCCCAGCCGGACGATCTTGAACGGCCGCTCGAGCAGCACCCCACCGACGTCGAATGCTCGGGATCGAGGGGCGGGGTGCTGATAGCCGGCGTCGATGTCGATGCCTCTGGTCACCGCCTCGGACACCTCCACGGCCTCCGGCACCTGGGGCAGCGGGATCTCTCCGTCGATTCCTAGGTAGTACATGGTGTGTGGCTTGCTCTTGCGGCTCCAGCCGATCTGCTCGATGCCGTAGTACAACTCGTTGACGTGGCCATCGGGGGCCGTGAAGTACACCGACCAGTTGCTACCGGGCAGTTCGCGGCCGCCGCGCACGAACTCCGCGCCGCGCTCCTGAACGAATTTGCCGCCGTTGACGACTTCGGCGAGGGTATTGACCTGCCAGGTGATCTGGTTGATCGTCGCGCCCTCGACGCCGGTCGGGAGCAAGAACTCCAGGTCCTTGCTGGCCAGAACCAGTGCGTGGTGGTCGGTGCCGTAGGTCAGCAGCGCCGAGCGAGCGTCCTTGACGCCAGCCAGGAGGTCGCTGAACCTCGGGTCATCCTTGATATCGAACTTGTCGGACACCTGGAACCCGAGGATGCGGGTATAGAAATCGAAGGTCTCATCGAATGACGACACCGTGAAGCCCGTGTGGCCCAGTCGCCGGATCTTGAACGGCTGCGGCAGCCGGACACCTCCGACGTCGTAGCTTGTGACTTTGCTGTTCATTGTGAACGTTCCTTGTCGGTAGAGAGTGTCTGCGGGTGTGGCCGAAGGTTGCAAGAGCCGTGATCGTCGTCTCAGCGGGTCAGTTCCATGTCCTCGGTCAGACCGGTTTCGCGCCAGTCCTTGAGGATGTCGAAATATTCGAATGCGCCGCCGCCATAGGCGGTTGGGAGGATGAGCTTCTTGAGGTCCTTCAAATTGCCCTCGGCGTTCATCAAGCTCGGCGTGCATTGGCGGACGTAGTCCAGATTCACCGTCGACTTCTCGTCGATGGTGGCGCACCAGCGGTCTTCGGCCGGCTGGCTGACTTCCATCACCTGAACGTCATCGCTCAACAAGCGCGAGACAACTGCGGCCGCGTGGAGTGCCTGTTCGTCGATTATCAACGGGAAGTTCACGGTCGGTGCGCTCTGGCGAGTGCCGACGAGGAAAAACAGATTGGGGAATCCGCGCGTGTACATTCCGTGCAGTGACCGCACGGCATCCGACCATTTCTCGTCGATGTTTTGACCGCCGCGTCCGAGTATCTCGATACCCCCTTCCTTGTGGGAGGTGGTGACGAGCTCAAAGCCGGTGGCGTAGATGATGCAATCGACCTCGTGGACCTGGCCATCGAATACGATCGCGTTCTCGGTGATGCGGTCTAGTCCCCGCCCTCCGGTGTCGATGAGTTTGACATTTGACCGGTTGAATGTCGGTAGATACTCGTCACTGAATGTGGGGCGTTTGCAAAATCGATTGAAGTAGGGTTTCAGAGACTCCGCTGTCGCGGGATCGGTGACGATCGAATCGACCCGCGCCCGGATCGCCTCCATCTTCTCGATGTCCATCCTCTGGATGGCAGTGGCCACGTCATCGGGATCGGCGCCGTGCTCCGGTGGCGGTGGGGGCTCCCAGACCTGAGTCCACTCGTCAGCGACGAAATCTTCGTCTGCCCGGCCGGTGAGAACCATCTCGAAGTTGGCCATGCGGGCCTTCTGCCAACCGGGTTGCAGTGATCGCGCCCAGGCAGAATCGGTGGGCTTGTTGTTGCGGGCAGCCACCGCGGCGGGTGTACGCTGCACGACGTACAGCTCCTTCGCCCACCGCCCGAGCGGCGGCACGCATTGGATAGCGGAGCAGCCGGTGCCGATCACTGCGACCCGCTTGTCCGCAAGGTTGGTCAGCTCACCGTTCTCGTCGCCGCCGGTGTAGGTGTAATCCCACCGTGCGGTGTGGAACGACGCGCCGGTGAAGTCCTCAACGCCCGGGATTGCAGGCAGCTTTGGGTAATTCAGCTGGCCGTTGCCGACGAAGGCGAACCGCGCTGTGAGGGTGTCGCCGTGATCGGTACTTGCGATCCATCGGGAGGCATCCTCATCCCACCGCAGCTCGGAAACGCGGGTGTCAAAGATGGCGCGTGAATGCAGGTCGAATCGTTCGGCAACCGCCTGCACCTGGGCGCGGATCTCCGGCGCGGCCGCATACTTCTCGGTGGGCATGTAGCCGGTTTCCTCGAGCAGCGGGATATAGCTGAAGGACTCGACGTCACAGCGGGCACCGGGATAGCGATTCCAGTACCACACGCCACCGAAGTCAGCTCCGGACTCCACGATGCGGAAGTTGTCGACGCCGGCCTGGCGAAGGCGCGCGGCCGTCAGCAACCCCGACCAGCCACCGCCGACGATCACCACATCGACCTCCTCGTGAACCGGCGCGTGCTCACGCGGCGGCGCGGCATTCGGATTGTCGAGGAAGAAACGCGCCAGTTCTCCTTGTGTCCTTCGGTATTGGTCGACGCCGTCGGTGCGGATTCGTTTTTGCCGTTCCTCGCGATACTTCTCGAGCAGTGCGGCCTCTTGGGCCGACAGCGCTTTCGTGGCGTCGGCGCTTACTGATCGTGTGTGCGGGCTCTCAGCTGATGCGCTACTGCTGGACAATGGGTGCGTGCCCTTTCTGTGATTGCAGGACTACCGACGGGCCTTTCTGAGTCGGACAGAATGCGGTAGATGTCTCGGTCACTCGGCGCAGCGAGGCGGTCGTGTCACACTGCGCTGCCCTGGCGCCTCGGGGAATGTGTGCGGGACGGCTGCACCTGCAGGACCGGCGGCAGATCATGGCGATCGCCTGTCGCAGAAACGGTTTCGAACGTGATTGCAGTCGGCGGCGTGCACCAACCCCCGACAACCCACGACGGAGACGCACACGCCGGATGTGATACGGCTCATCGGAAGTGTGTACCACTAATGCTGGCTGTATGGCAAGTGATTTGTATATAACAAATAATTCGGAGTTTTTGGGCTATCGGGGCCATTGTCGAGACGTTGGCTGCTGTCTGCGGTGTCCCCGCCGGCGGGTGGTTGGTCGCGTAGCGGTTGGGTCCTCTTCGGGTCACCAGTCCGGTGACGAATCGTCGGGGAGAAGTCGATGGCGGATGAGGTCCTCCTCGACTTCGGTCAGACGGGTGTAGGCGACGGGCCAGAATATTGCCTGCGAGGGGGTTTGTGTCGCAACGTACTATGACGCTGGCACCTTAAGCATCCATGTAGCATAAATGCATTGTGATACATCAATAGATTGTGGTATGTTTCACTCTACGAACTGATCCGTCACACGGTCGACAGCCTCGACGACGGTGTGGATCGGAGGTGTGTGATGACCGAGGTAATCCGTCGCGGTCGCGCAGTCGGAGGCCGCGGGGATGGCAAGGTATCGACGGCGGTGAGCGTCATGGCGCTGCAAGCGCAAGTCGATGAGCTGACCGCTGAACGCGACACGCTCGCTGCAGAGAACCGAAGACTCGCAGTCTATCTCGATGACTGCCTCGATTTCGCGCAACTTCATGCACTTGACCCCGCGAACGAGCGCATTGCGGTCGCGGCCGTGCAGGCCCACGCGAAACATCTGGACGAGCAATACCACTGGTAGCCGCCGGCGTGGGTAGAGGCTCCGCCTCGTCGGTGGCGATGAACTCCGCCTCCCAGACCTGCCGCTGGCTGGACAAGTCCCGACAGCGCCGGGTCAGCCGTGTCGGTTGACGGGAGTCGGCCGACGGCCGATCCCGCACGAGAATTCACGCCTGATTCAGCGTCCAAGTGGATCCGGGTGGCCTTTTCGCGCCCTGGCAGACGTGGCTTCCAAGCTCAAATCGACAAGACCCGCAGGGTCAGTGCAGCTACGGCGATCAGCAGCATGATCAGCGCAGACGCGAAGTTGTTGTCCTTGACGCGCAAATGCGCGCCGACCGCGCCGACGAAGTAGAGGATGACCCCTACCGCCGCCGCGGCGCCGATCGGCCACCAGAACAGGCCGACCACCAGGCCGATCCCACCGGCGATCTCGGCCGTCGCCAGCAGCCACACCTTGTCCTCGGGGAATCGGACGGTCTCATAGATCTTCGTCTGCTTGGGGTCTTTGGTCAGCTTTCCGTATGCCGAGGCGAGGAGAGCCGCGGCCAGGAGGCTGGCCACGATGGCGGCTGCGATAAACATCAGATCTCCCGGGTGCCGAGGCAGGCAGGGGCTGCCCGACCAGTCGAACGAATCATAGACGAAGTGTATAACACGAACTATTGGTGTAACACCATAAGTACGCAGGCACGGTACTCTTCGCTTATGGCCAAGACCAAGGCACCCCGGCAGCAAGTGTTGCCTCTTGTCGAGTACTTGGCCCGCCTCGGACGGCGAGCCTATGAGGGCTCACTGCCCACTGGCGGGCTGCGTCCCCGACACACGCTCGCGCTAAGGCTGCTTAGTGAACACGGGCCGCAGAGTCAGCATGGGCTCGCGGAGGCCTTGAGTCTGGACCCCAGCAACGTTGTCGGGCTGCTCAACGATCTCGAAGATCGCGAGTTGGTCGTGCGTCGCCGCGATCGCGCGGACCGGCGGCGCCACCTCGTGGAGCTGGCACCGTTGGGAGAGAAGGCTCTTACAGCCGCGTACGCCCGTATGAGGCGCGCGGAGGACAAGGTATTCGCCTCGCTGACCGCCGATGAGCGGTCCACGCTCTACAACCTGCTCCAGCGGGCAGCGGGCGTCGCCACGCCGCCCGATTATGTCGCCCCCGAGGACGTCAGCAACACTACGTGGCGCTGACGTGAGGCGGAAGATGACACCGAAAGTGGTGACGATATCGCAGGAGTCAACAGAGGGCACTTTCCTCATTCCGACACTCAACCAGCGCCAGTTCATCGGTGGACTCAGGCTTAGCCGCAGCCAACTTTGCCGCAGTAGCCGCCGAATCGGGGAGCGGTTACCGACGGACGTGCAATTGGTAATTGGGGAGCGATTACCGTCGGACGTGCAATCGGTGTTTCTGGCTCGCTCGGGGTTGGCGCCTCAGCGATCGACTGCGCGGTCGCCGGTGGCACCGTGAACGCGACATTCAAGGTGTTCACGCCGAAGAAAAGCGCGGCGCCGGCGGCCGCCGCGGCTGCCGTCACTCGCCGGCTGATATTCCCTAACCGCCGCTTCCTACGCTGCACTGTCATCACGGCTCCTCTCTTCACGGCACAGCCGTACCTTTGTACGACATAGATCGTTTGTATGCCACAACTCATTTGTATAGCACTAACCATCTATATCAGACGGATAGTTAGTTGTCAACGCTATGCTTGTCTCATGGATGAACTTCCGCTTGCGCTCCCCCGGCCTCGGGGCCTGTTCGGTCCTCTGCTGGAGCTCATCGCCCGGCGCGTGCGCGCCGAGGTCGGAGTCGGAGCTGGCGAACTTCAATCGCAGGCGCCCGTGCGGCTTCGACGCCCGGAGCGCCGCCTCGGCCGGGTTCGAGCCAGGCATCCCACTAATGATATGTGCTATGCATATCATTAGTGAAGCACGCTTTACCGCGAGGAGGTACGCCCGATCGCCCACGGACATGCCCGTTCAGCTCTCGAATTCGTGAGCTTCCACAAGACATCGACAAGGAGCAGGCAATGACCCTCCAGCAGTTCGAGTTCGGACTGGATGGCGCTGTCCACGTTAGTGTCGACGAGTCCGGTCAACCGGTGGACGGTGACGTCGTTATCCGGAACACCATCGAAGAGGCCGTCTTGGCGGAGGCGGTCGGTATCGACTCGTTCAATATCGGCGAACATTACCGTCGCGACTTCATGGATTCCGCGGGACACGTGATCCTGGCAGCGATCGCCGGCCGGACCAAACGCATCCGGTTGGGCACCGCTGTGACCGTGCTGAGTACGCATGACCCGGTTCGGGTCTACGCCGACTTCGCGACACTGGACGCGGTGTCGGACGGCCGGGCGCAGCTCATAGTCGGCCGCGGTTCGCTAACCGATTCATTTCCTCTATTCGGATTCGACCTCGCCGACTATGAAGCCCTGTTCGAGGAGAAACTGGACCTGTTCGTTCGGCTACTGCGTGATCAGCCTGTCACGTGGTCCGGCGCTTTCCGCCCCGCACTGAACAACCAGTACGTCAGCCCCCCACTTCGGCCGGGCCACCTCCCGACCTGGATTGGTGTGGGTGGCACTGCGCAGTCGGCGATTCGGGCCGCGCGCTACGGGCTCGGCCTCATGCTTGCGCTCGTAGGCGGACACCCGCGCCGATTCAGACCACTTGTCGACATATATCGGAAAGCGTGCGAACAATTCGGCCACCCACCGTTGCCGGTCGGGCTACACGCGCTCGGATATGTCGGCAAGACAGATGAACAAGCGGTTGAGATTCAGTATCCCCACTGGGCGGAGATGATGAGCCGATCCGCGCGCGAGCGCGGCTGGCCGCCTCCGTCGAGGGACAGGTTCCAGTCCGATGTCGATGAGGGTTCATTGCTAGTCGGTTCGCCCGATACCGTCGCGACGAGGCTGGCGGCGACGATCCAGCGTCTAGGACTAAAGCGTTTCGATCTGGCTTATGCGCTGGGCCGAGTGCCCCATGAGCAGAGGCTCATAACGATCGAACTCTACGGACGCGAGGTGATTCCACGCGTCCGTGAGCTGCTCAGCACGCCTGCCGCTAACCCAGCATCGGCCTAAAGAGGCCGCCCCCGTGCGGTCATTCATCGACTTCACCGTTTTCATGGCCCAATGACGACCTTGGCTTAAACGGCGACTGTACGGCCCCGGTAAAGCGCGCGGCGTTCTGCTTGATCAGCTGTCGGTGTTGACATCAGCGATCGATCCGTTCCGAGCGAGCATGAGTAGCGGGCGTCGCGTTGGTGAGTCCGGCAATCGACCGATGGCGGACAAGGACATGATTACAGGCAAGGAGGCCCGCGCGTCGAGGTGCATAACAGACACCGGCACCCGTGCGTGGTGATGTCACCGGCGGGCGAGCAGTTCGCTCAGACCAGGCGCGCGCTCAGGACGTGACAGGGCGGCGCTTGCGCGCCGGCCGCACTGTCCCGGTGGTCGGACTTGCCGCGGTGTCGGCCTCATTCCGCGGTGCACCCACACAGGCCGAACCGGTGAACATGGCGCGTCAGCACCTACTCCAAGAAGTTGCGTGACGCGTGGGACCTGGCGATCTCCATCGAACACCAAACGGTGAACTTGGTTGCTCAGGAGCAACGCGTCGCTTGACTGTAAAACGCGAATCGCACTGACTCGATGTCGAACCGGCGGAGTGCTTAGGTACGGGTTTCGAGCGCAGTTCAGGGGGTGAATGCCACTTTGAAGCGGTGGTGTTGACCGCTCGACCTCGCGGTGGCCGATTTAGGGGAAGACGAGGCGAACCGTGTTGACGACGGTCCAAAGGTAGGCCAGCGGCGACGGGGCTACTGGTCCCCTCTTCAACCGTCGTCAACAAACCGACGCGGTCAATGAGAGCGCTATCCGTTTCATGCACTGTCGCGAGCCACCGATAGTGGCGAAACGGCTCCAGCGCGGCGTACGAGTGGTCGGAGCGCGAAGTCCGTAACGCCTCGGATAACGGAGCTGCGTCAGCGTTACCGAGGCAATGTGACCGATCCCACACTGCTTTGGTCTCGACTCTTTGCGTCACGAGCGGACAGGAGTAAGCCAATGACTTTCGACGGTGGTATGGAAAGGTCTGCCGTGACCGCGTTCGCTGCACCGGCGGTACGACCGCACAATGCCCTCGGCCGTGGCCAGTTGCCGGGCGGGGCGCCCTCGACTGTGCCGAGAGTCCCGCGGGACACCTCGACGTGAGCTATCACAGCGGCTGTGGCGTTGCGCCGTGCACCTGCCATGGCGATTACCCGCCTGAGATCCATCGGGCGGTCGGGATCGATGGTGTTAACAGTGTTCGCCGCGCTGACGGAGACTTCGGTTGCAGTGCGGTCGTCGTCCGGCCCGATCTCCATTACATGGCTCGGTTGGCGATGAAGTCGTGCGGAGGGTTGGGGCCCGGGGTGTTTCATCCAGAGTTGCCGCTCAGCATCAACGATGTTTCGGTCGGAGGTAGGCATGGCACGAATCGATGAAGGTTTGGTGACCTACATCGACACATCAGGCCATCTGATCTTGGCCGACGTCGAACTTCTGCCAGCGCGTTCCTTGCGCGACGCGACAGTTCTTAACTGCTCGATGGCAAGTACCGCGCCCGCCGGTGGCGCGGTGGTCCCCATTCGCCCCGCGACCGCGAAATACGATTTGGGGCACGACCCCGTCGTGGCCCACTCCACCGGACTTGTGGTCGAACAGGTGAGGCTGGTGGTCGGGGGCCACCGTCGTCTCGACGATGTGACTTTCACAGCACGCCCGAGCACGTTGACCACGAACATCGGTCCTTCCGGCACGGGCAAGTCCACGCTGATCAAGGTGCTGGCCGGCGCAACGGCGCCCAGCGCAGGCCGCGTTCGTTTCGATGGCCAACACGTACATGCCGAGTACGCCTGTCTGCGGACGCGGATCGGTGTGGTCCCGCAAATCGATGTGGTGCATCCTCAACTTAACGTCGAGCAGGGGCTGCGGTTCGCCGCCGAGTTACGACTACCCGGCGCATCAGCGGTCGTCCGCGAAAGCCCGGTTATCCGGGTGCTGGGTGAATTAAAACTGTTGGCGCACCGCAAGACTCGCGTCGACAAGCTCTCGGGTGGCCAGCGTAAACGACCCTCGGTCGCCATGGAGCCCTTGACTGGAGGAAGGTCAGCGTTGACGGCACACAGCACTGCGGCGAGTCCCGAGGTTCACGCGGACACCCCTGATGTAGCAGGAAACCCGCGCGACGACGCGATCGCGCACTCGCTCAAGACGGAACATCCGTTGGCACCCCTTGGCCGCCGGCTACGCGGCACCGTCACGAAGTTCGTCCGCACGCCGCTCGACAGTGTCGCAACGACGGGGCGGGGGGTCATGCTCTTCGCCGCAGTGCTGCGTTACGCCGTGACCGATGCCCTGTCTCTTCGCTTGCCACTCGGCGAAGTCATCGTCCAAGCGTGGACCCTTTACAAGGTTACGGCGTTGCCAGCCATCATGATGGCGATTCCGTTCGGTGCCATGGTTGCCGTCCAGGCGTCTGGACTGATCAATCAGGTGGGAGCGAACTCACTGGTCGGAGCCGCCAGCGGAGTGGGCGTCGTGCGCCAGGGCGCGCCGATCACCGCAGGGCTGCTGATGGGTGGCGCCGCAGCTGCCGCCATTGCATCCGACCTCGGTGCGCGGTCGATACGTGACGAACTGGATGCACTGCGGGTGATGGGAGTCGACCCGGTTCGTCATCTCATCGTGCCGCGCTTCCTGGCGTTGATCATCCTCGCCCCCATCTTGTGCGCGGTCATCCTTGCCTCGGCCGTGCTGGCGTCCTTCCTGCTGGCAATCACCGTCAATGATGTGACGAGCGGCAGCTTCTGGGCGTCCTTCGGCGCGTTCGCGAAGATGGTCGATGTCTGGTTCGCCATAGGCAAGGCAACGGTGTTCGGAGCGATCGTTGGAATCGTCTCGTCGCTCAGGGGGATCGAGGCCAAGGGTGGACCACGCGGTGTCGCGGATGCGGTTAACGCCGCCGTCGTGATCAACGTTGTCGGGATCGTCGTCGCGAACCTCGTGATCACCCAATTGCAGACGATGTTCTTTCCCATGCAGGTCGCCTGATGTCCGTGCTAGCGTCGGGCCGCCATGCCGTGCCCGCCTTCTACTTTCGCAGGCTGCGCACATCGAGAGATGCCGTTCAGGGTGTCTTCCGAAACATCGGGCAATGGATCGTCTTCACCGGACAGGTCATCTTCCTTCTCCCGCTGACAGTCCGTAAGTATCGCCGGGAGACGCTGGCCAGAATGAACAATCTGGCCTGGGGCCGCGGATCATTGGTCGTCGACGGCGGCGTGATTAGCGTCTTGATCATTCTGGGTCTGGCGATCGGTGCGTCGATAGCAATCGAAGCGTTCGCGACGTTGAACCTGCTTGGATTCGGCGCGATGTCGGGAATCGTTGGAGGCCTCGCGAACGTGCGCGAGATGGCGCCCCTCGTGGCCGGCATTGCCTTTGCTGCGCAGGCCGGGTGCCGGATGACCGCAGAAATCGGTTCGATGCGGATCGCGGAGGAGATCGACGCCGTCGAGGCGATGGGACTCAGGCCCATTCCGTTCGTCGTGGGCACCCGCCTCATCGGCGGGATGTTGATCGTGATCCCAGGGTTTCTGCTCACACTGCTGGTCAGCTTCTTCACCTCGAACACCATGATCAAGGTCTTCTACAGTCAGCCCGCCGGAACCTACGAGCACTACTTCGTCCAGTTCTTGTCACCCACCGATCTCGCCTACTCGACGGTCAAGGCAGCCATCTTCTGCGCCGCGGTGACGATAATCCACTGCTATTACGGCTATTTCGCTTCGGGCGGACCAGTGGGAGTGGGCCTCGCGTCTGGGCGAGCGGTTCGGGCGAGCTTGGTGGCCATCATGGTGCTGGACTTGATCATGACGATCTCCCTGTGGGGGCTCAAGCCGACCTTCGTGTTCAAGGGCTAGGAAGTTCATTCGATGACTGCGCTACTCAGAGGGTCCGACGCCGACCAGACTCGTACGCTCAGCCGAATCGGCGCGGGCGTCGCGGTGTTCTTGGCCGTGGCAGTCGTGGTTTACCTCGTCGCCGACCCGTTCGGAGGCACACCGAAGAACGTCATATCCGTAGCCCTCGAAACGCCATATGTCGGACAGGGCGTCGCCGCTGGCACACCGTTGATCATCCACGGAGTCAAGGTCGGTGAGGTGACGACGCTCGCCAGTGCGCCCGGCGGCGGCGTTCGACTCAACGCCGACTTGCAGTCGGGGTCCACGACCGGGCTGACGGACGCCATGGGCATCGACTTTCGCCCGGCCAACTACTTCGGTGTCACGGGCATAAACCTGATACCCGCCGATGGTGGGCGGCCGCTTCGCAATGGCACCGACATCAGCCTCACGCCCAAGGGGAACTTCGCCCTTCAGGCGCTGCTATACCGCCTCGGGGAGCTGTCGAACCAAGTGATCACGCAGCGCCTGATCAACGTCGTCGAGCGCGCCACTCGTTACACCGACGCACTGAATCCGCTGCTGGAAACGATGATCATCGTCTCGACGACCGCTACCAACGTTCAGACTGTCAGCACCGCGCAACTACTGCGCAACGCCACCGGCACGAGCGTGGCGCTCCCAGGATTCATCGACGCAATGGTCGATACCGGTGATCATTACTTGAAGACCAAGATTGGCGTCAAGGGATCCTTCAATGCCGAAGAGGACCTCAAAAGCAATCCATACGTGTCGACGTACGACGAAGCGCAGAGGGCGTACTACGACTCTGCGCGAAAGATGTTCGAGTCGGATCCGGACAAGGTCACTTACGGCAGGTACAAGGAGTGGCTCGTCGGCGCCGAGACCGACCTCTTCAGCAAGGTCGGAAAGTTGCTGTCATCGCATGTGTACGAACTGTTTCCCGTCGTCGAAGAGATTCGTGTCATGTCCGACGTCGTCCCCAGGCTCATCAGTCCCGTGGACATCGGCGATACCCTGCGGGAGCTGCGCACACGGCTCGAGCACATGTACGCGGGATCGGGAGATCAGCGCGCGCTGCAGGTGCGTGTGATCTTGGATGCACTGCCAGGCCAAGCGGGACCGCTTCAACTGGCATTGGGGGCAGCGGGATGATCAAGCCCCTGGGGGCACTTTGGCGAATCGTACTCGCCGCAGGGGTGAGCGTCGTGTTGTTGATCGTGATCGCGAACGTAATCACCCAGCCCGTGGACGTCGTGACGCGTACCTACGATGCCGAATTCACCGACGTGTCCGGACTGCACGAGGGGGCGGACGTCCGCGTCCGCGGCGTACAGGTCGGCAAGGTCGAGACACTCGCGTTGAAGCGAGCCGACGGGCGGAGTCTGGCCGAGGTGAGATTCACGATGGACAACCGCTTCAGAGTCGTGCCGACGAGTCGTGTCGCGATCAAGTTTCAGGCACTCACGGGTCTGCGCTACGTCGACGTGATGGGCACAGCAGACGGTGGCGGGGCAGGCGACGTGATGACGTCTCTGCCAACGGCCATGACTCAGCCCTCTTTTGACATCACCGTGCTGTTCAATGGCTTGCAGCCCGTGCTGGCAACGCTGAGCCCGGACCAGATCAACACGTTCACCGACAACGTCGCAACCTTCCTCGACGGCGACGGCGAGGGGCTCGGCCCCATGCTCGACAGCATCCGCAACCTGACCGCATTGGTCTCGGACCGCGAGCAGGTGATATCGACCTTGGTCCGCAACCTGAAGACACTGGCGGACGGCACCCGCGGCGGATCGGACGAATTGATCCAGATCCTGAAACTCGTCCAGATCCCCATCGACGGCGCCATGACCGTGCTTGACGAATTCCGGAAGTCACAGCTCTATGGGCCTGACTTCGTATCCCAGGCGGTGCGACTGTTGGACAGCGTTGGCATCAAGCCCGGCATCGACATCGACACTGCGCTCGACAAGGCGTTTACCAATGTCTATGACGCGATCGATGAGATGAAACGCGTGCCGGTGATCTGGGAGAACATCGGGCCGCCTTCTGCTGAAGGAGCACCGGCGCCGTGCTCCAAGGGGCGCGCCGACCTTCCGTTGCCGATGGACGTCCTTCTCAATGGCCGCAAGGTGGTGTTATGCAATCAGTGAAGACATCGGTGCGTAACCCGATGTTCTGGGGCGTGGCAACACTCGTGATGGTCACCGTGATCGGTTTGGTCGTCGCATGGGTGTACATCAGCCCGCCGGGCCGAAAGATCGTCACCTTCTACACCGACGATGCAGTTTCGATCAGTCCCGGTGACACCGTTCGCATCGCGGGCATCGTCGTGGGCGACGTCAAGGATCTTTCGATCGAGCCGAACCAAGTCCGGGTGAGGGCGAGTGTGGACAACGACGCCTTCGTCGGAGACCAGTCTCAGGTCGAAGTACGCATGCTCACGGTCGTCGGCGGCTACTACGTCGCCATCAACTCCCTCGGTGACGCCCCGCTCGGGTCCCGCCCCATTCCCTTGAACCGAGTCACGATGCCGTACAGCCTGATTCGCACTCTGTCGGATACGACGAAGATCACCGACAACGTGGCGACGAGGCCGATCAACGAATCCATCGATCAAATGCAGCAGGGCTTGACCGGTTCCAACGCCGATGCTCTCAGTCAACTGCTCAATGCGGGCAATGCCATCACCGACACGTTGGATCGCCAGCGAGGACAACTGTCGAAGATCCTCGAGCTGTCCAACGAATACATCGCCAAGCTGAACGACAACCGCGAACTTCTCGAGTACCTGATATCGCGCGTCTCGATCCTCATGCAGACACTCGTTCTGTACGGGCAGGGTTTTCGCTCCGCGATGGAAGGTCTTGGCCAAGTAGGACTTCGCCTGGAATCCGTCACGGCCTTCTACATGCCGCATCGCCAAGACTTCCTCGCTCGGGTGCGCGGTGTCTTGGGCGAGCTCACGACGATCGCCGACCGCAACGGTTTGGTTGTCCGCGTACTGGGTCGGATACGTGACCGCATGGAACGAACGTTGGCGGCGCAAAATAGTGGTACGCCGCCGGAACTGCTCGCCACGGACCTGTGCATGCCGACCGAGGGGGCGCACTGCTGATGGCTCGTCGTCGATCCGGGTACGCAGTAGGTGCCTTGGTGCTGCTCGCGTTGGGCACCACGTCGTGCGGGAGCCCGCCGCATACGAAGGCATCCGAATTCTGCGCGATCATGTCGGACAGCGTCGGTCTGTACCTCGGAAACCCGGTCACCCAAATGGGTTACAAGATCGGAACGATCAAATCGATAGACCCGGAGGCCATGGACGTCCGGATCGGATTTGAGATCACAGACAATCGCGTGATACCGCAAGACGTCAGAGCCGTCACCCGCTCACCTTCGATCCTGGCCGACCGCTCGTTGGAATTGGTCGGCAACTACGAGGGCGGTCCGCAGCTGAAGTCCGACAATTGCATCCCTCTAAGCCGCTCGTCAACCCCGTTGAGCATCTCGAAGGTGATCGGATCGGCGACCACCTTCGTGAACGCCATCAATCCGGATGGATCGAACAACCTCAAGGATGCGCTTCAAGGCATCGACCAGGCGGTCCAAGGCAACGGGGCGAAGGCGAATCAGCTACTGACCAGGTCGTCCAGCCTGCTCGACAACCCGGATCAGACCATCGCCGATCTTGGCGAGATCACCCGGAACATCGCCGAGTTGACGACCATGCTCAGAGCGAATAGAAGCCCGCTCAAGGAAATAGTGCAGGACTTGCCCACCGTCGGCCCGGACGTTGCGAGAGCCATTTACGGTGCCGCGAATCTGTCTCATCCGCTTCCCGAACTCATCCAGCTGGTCATGGATCTCGAACTCAAGCTTGGACCCGACATCCAGCTGGCGCTGGATACGGTCACCGAGGCCGTGCGCATCTTGAGCCCGCACTACAAGGGTATCGCCGACATGCTGAATCCCCTGCCGCGCTGGATCAGTGGGCTCGCCAACGAGCCTCCCGGGGCGCCCGCAGGCGGAATCGCCAAGCACATCAACAATCACGTCTTCAATCTGCTGCCGTACCGTCCGCCCCTGTTCCGCATTCCTACACCGAACGGACTTCTCGCTTGCGGATACATGAATGCGTCCTTGCCAGGGAGCTGCGCAGACGTCGGCGGTCGTCCATACGCGGTGGACGTGGCGCTGCTGCAGTACGTGCTGACAGAGGCGGCGCGGAAATGACACGTGGAGTGCGGTCGGCGATCGGCGCGATCATCTGTGCGTTGACGGTGACGTCGTGCGCGTCGGTCAACATCGACTCAATACCGTTGCCGGGCAGCGACTATCAGGATGGATACGACATCACCGCGGAGTTCACCAACGTCCTGAATCTTCCCGACAGGGCGAAGGTGGTGATGGACGGTACCACGGTCGGAGTGGTGACAAAGGTCAACATCGCCAGCGACCACGTCGATGTCACGGCTCGCATCGCACACGATGTCGAGGTGCCGTCGAACATCAAGGCAGTTCTGCAGCAGGCAACGGTGCTCGGCGATATCTACCTGGGCCTGGACAGGGGGCTAGAGACCACTTCCGCGGCGGTGCCCTTGCGTCCGGGTGACCGAATTCCGTTGACGCAGAGTACATCACCACCCCAGCTTGAAGACACCATCGCGAACCTGGCCAATTTTATCGGCAGCGGATCAATCCAACGCGCCCAGAACACCGTGGTCCGGCTCAACCAGTTGACCCCTCCCAAAGCTGAGGTGCGTCGGGTGGTCTCGCGGGTCACGACCGACCTTCGGGAATTGTCGGACAATGCCGACAACGTCGATCTGCTGCTCAACAGCCTGTCTGACACGTCCACCGTCCTGGCCAATCGGACACCGCAACTCAGCGTGTGGTTCACCCACGAGGGGGTAGCCGGCTTCAGTCGAGACATGGTGCTGGCCAACACCTTCAGCAAGCTGCTGCCGTCGCTCGGCACGATCTACAACGGCGGGTATTGGCTGGTCCCGCTACTCAGTTCGTTGTCAGGCGCCTTCGAAGCCGGCGTAGGTGCGAAACAAGCCGTGGAGCGCGAGTATCCGCTCTATCGAAACTTCATCAATGACTACTACCTTCGGCAGGAAAAGTATCCCGCGATCAACATCACCTCCATCGTCGGTCCCGACGGGCGCGAGCTGTCCGGCAACGTCGAACAGGTGCTGAGAATGCTTGGGGCAGTCCCGTGATCGTCAAAGGTCTGGCATCGTTCCTCGCCTTCGCCGCAATGGCCGTCGGGTTCTTCGCATACATCGGTTCGCTGGGCATACGGGCGGGCGCCCCGCCAGACCGCGCCAACCTCTCGATGGACGTAGCCGACATCAACAACGTCGTCGTCGAATCGAATGTGTTGTTTCGAGGGGTACCGGTGGGGAAGGTCAGCGGCATCGACTCCTCGGTGTCGACTGCGACCATTCACTTCTACATCGACGGCAAGTACAAGGTTCCCGCCGACAGCCTCGTCCGGTTGGAGAACCTCTCTGCGCTGGGCGAGAGCTATCTCGAGCTCGAGCCTCAGAGTTCCGGCGGCCCCGCGTTCCGAGACGGTCAGCGCATCGCGGCGGACTACGTGAAGCAACCACCTTCGATATCCGAGCTCGGCACGAGTGTTGTCCGCGTGCTGAACGAACTCAACCCCGGCCAGCTGCAAAACGTCATCGACGAGGCCGACACCGGATTGCCGGATCCATACGCCGTGCTGCCCAACCTGCAGCGCGCCAGCCTGCTGCTCCGCAACACTACGACCGATTTGAATGGGCGAGGCAAGGAGGCGCTCGAGAACGTTCAAAGCCTGCTCGAGAACGCGGGCTTCGTGGGGCCAGCACTGGCCGGGGCGGCGCCCAGCGTGCGAGACGTGGGACCGGGGATTCAGACGCTCTGGAACAACGGGGCCAACATCATACTGCGCGATGACTCGCCCGGCAGTGTCTACGTATTCGGCAAGTTCCTCCAACGAATCCAGAAGATGCTGGACGATCGTGCCCCCGACATCAGGGTGCTGACCGAACCGCTGATGCCAAACATCAATGCGATCGCCGCCTCGCTGGCCACCATCGACAGTAGTCAGATTCTTGGCAACCTCTTGGCGGCCGTACCGGCAGACGGCGCGATCAACCTGCACGTGACACTGCCCGACGCGGCGCCCGGCACGACCCCCGACGGGCAGTCCGGCCCGACCCCCGAAGGGCAGTCCGCCCCGACACCCGAAGGGCAGGCCGGCAACTGATGCGTCCCGCCACCAATGAAGGCGCCGGCAATCCCGGTAAGGAATGAGAGGAGACGATTGTGACAAACACCATCACCGCGCTAGAACCCGAGGTCGATGACGACGTCACTGTTGCGGAAAATAACGACGACGCGGTCACGACCTCCGCCGATGAGAAACCGGGGGGGACGGGCCGGCGGATATCCATCTCCGTTCGGGCCTTGGCACTCGTTGCCATCATCATCGCCTTGATAGCAGCGACGGGTGTCACGACGTGGCTGTACCTGGGGGCACGCTCGACCCTCGAGCACCAGAACAGTCAGGCTGCCAACAACGCGCGTGCTGAGCAGATTGCTCTCGGCTACGCCGTCAATGCCGCGATCATGGACTACAAGGATCTGGGTCCGTGGAAGCAGAAGCTCGTATCTGGCACCACCCGTGAACTGAACGCGAAGCTGACCGAAGCGTCGACGGCCATGGAGCAGATCTTGCTTCCGCTGCAATGGAGTTCGACGGCCCAGCCGATCGCAGCGAAGGTGCGGTCCAGCGACAACGGAGTCTACGTCGTCGACGCGTTCATCAGCGTGATGACGAAGACGGTCCAGGCGGCAGACAGCTTGCAATCCACGGCCACCTACACCGTCACCATCGACAGCAACAACGCGTGGCAGATCAGCGACGTCGGCGGGATCGCCTCCGTCGTGGCACCCAAATAGCCGAGATGCGACCGTCGTCGAAATCCTTGGAGGTCCCCTATGGCTGTCAACCAGAAGTGCGTCAATGCACCAAAGTCCGTACGACGCCGTGCCCTAACGGTGGCAGTGTGCCTAGCGTTCGTTGCGACGGTATACACCGTCTCGAATGGACCAGCGAATGCCGACCCCATCAACGTGCCGCCGCCACTGCCGCTGTTCATCCCGACCGCCGGCAACTGGGCGCCGAAGTTCCCGCCCCCGTACGACGCCACGCAGAAGAACGTCACCGACGCAGACATCACCGCGGAGCGCGATATGTGCCAGTGGTTCAACGCCCAGTACGTCGACCTACGGCGCCAGATGGACCAGTTGGGATTCGACCTGCTCCACGCCAACAACGACTGGACGGTTCCCGGAATACAGTTGGAGGCCGACGCCGTCGCGTCCAACATCGAGCAGACAGTCGCCTTCCTGGCGCCCCGAGCGGAGGCCTTGACGCAGAGCCAGGACTATGCCGCCGACAACTACTTTCCCATTTACCAAGGGGAGAGCTTCTACCGGTTGTGGCAGCACCTGTCGAACACCGGCGTCGGAATCAGGGCGCGAAATACGGCCTGGATCTACGGTCCCTCCCAACAGCGGACTAAACACTGGGGAAGCAGGATTGAGCGATCCCATGTCTGCGATTGAGGTGACCCGGCTCGGGCTGCGACGTGCTGCGGCGCGTTCTGCGCCCGCGGCATCGACGGAGAACACGTGATGACGAAGCGCAAACGCGATGCGAGAGTCGTCGGCACCGCTGCGGCAGTTGGCGCCTTGGCGTGGGGTGGCCTGATTGCGGCCGGTCCCGCCGCAGCTGACACCGCGTCCTACCTTCAGAAGCTGCAGGACGCCGGGATCTCCACGCCCCGCGGCGCTCCCGAACTCAAGGAGTGGGGCTGGGAGATCTGCCTACTTCTCCAGCAAGGCCAAGACCCGCACCGGGTGATGGAGCAGGCGGTGTACAACTCCGGTTCGCGCCCTCAGTACGGGATGACCGTCGAGCAGGCCGAGACCCTGATGCACATTGCCGTGACGGATCTGTGCGACGGGAGGGATTGATGGACGGACTGCGTGACGTGACAATCTCCTTCGCCGGTTGTCAGCCATCGATGCAACGGCGCTCCCGTCGCGTAACCGCGGCATTCTTGAGCGCAATGACGTTCGCGGTCTTGGCGATGTCTCTGGCGCCCACGGCAGCTGCAGATGTGACGGCGGACTTGCGGGCGAGTGTGGACGGGGCCCGCGGGGGATGCCCGGCGTTGCAGCCGGACCCGGTGCTCAACGATGCGGCGATACGCGCAACCTCCGAAACGCAGGCGTACATCGAACACACCGCCAGGTTCGTACCGTTCGAGGATCCGATGCCCGTCTTGCGCGAAATGGGTTACAACGCAGGCAAGGCCAAGCTAGTGGTCGGCTACGGCGACAGCCAGGACAAGGCAATCCGGGGGATAAGCGTGTTGGGCTGGGACACAATTCCGGACTGCTCTTACACGAAGTACGGGCTCAGCGCACTCTACGGCGCCCGCGGCGATTACGTGCTCACCGCCGTGGTGCTGGCGGGCGATTGACAACGGCGAAGGAGAGCACACACATGGCCGGACGATCGACGGCACGTGACGGCAAGACGTTGCCGCGACGGTGCCTCACAGCGGTTGCACGAACGCTCGCTGCCGCTGCCATCCTGTCGGGGGCCGCAGTCGGATTCGCCGGTCCATCCGCGGCAGGCGACCCGCTCGGCGTCTACGACTTCAGCAGCGACGGTGGCGAAACCAGCATCTGGACCGCGACGCCATGTGGTGCCGGATGCGTCAACGTCGGGGTCACCAACATCTCCCCGAACTGGAATGACCAGCGGTTCACCGGGCAGGCAACGGAGGACGATGGTCAGTGGTACATGCGGGTTGACGTGCGCTACGCCGTACGTTGCGACATCGATCAGCTGCTATATCCGGGGCAGTTCGAGTACGTCTGGGACGCGGCGACTTTGACTGGTACGGCGGTCGCGATCCAGACGACACCGAATTGCGGAAGACCGGCAATGGCCAGGACGGCCCCTGCTGGCTTCGTCTTGACACGTAGACCACCTGCCTGAGTGAAGAGCCACGAACCCCACTAGGCTCATTTGCGAAACGCTCTCACCGACTTGGTCTTCGACCGTTCGGACGGTGTCTACGTCGTAGTTGCCACTGAGATCGGCGCAGTGTGTGCGTCGGACTGGCGCCGACGATCGTCGGGGCGCTTCGTGCGGAAGGTGTTCAGTGGCCACCAGAACCAACGTCCCAACGCCGCGGCGATCGAGGGTGTCATGAACGATCGCACGATTAGCGTGTCGACCAGGAGACCGATGCCGATGGTCATGCCGAGTTGTCCCACGACGCGCAGGTCGCTGACGATCATCGACATCATCGTGAACGCGAACACCAACCCGGCGGCGGTGACGACGCGACCGGTGGCGCCCATGCCGCGGATGATGCCGGTGTTCAATCCAGCGTGGATCTCCTCCTTCAGCCGCGAGACGACCAGAAGGTTGTAGTCCGACCCGACGGCTAGCAGGATTACCACCGACAGGGGTATGACGACCCACTCCAAGCCGAATCCCATGATGTCCTGCCAGATGAGCACCGACAGACCACATGCGGTGCCCAACGACGCGGCCACGGTGCCGACGATCGCCAGCGCAGCGACCACACTACGGGTGATCACGAGCATGATCGCGAAGATGAGCAGCATCGAAGAAATGCCGGCGATGAGCACGTCCACGACGACACCGTCCTGCATGTCGCTGTACATCGACGCGGTGCCGGCCAACGACACCTTCGCAGACTCGAGCGGGGTGCCCTTGATGGCCTCGGCGACAGTGTCCTTGATCCCGGCGACGTGCTTGATCCCGTCCACCGACGCGGGGTCGCCCTGGTGGGTGATGATGAACCGGACGGCCTTGCCGTCGGGGGAGACGAACATCTTGAGCCCGCGCACGAAGTCGGGGCTCTTGAAGACCTCCGGCGGCAGATAGAAGGAATCGTCGTTCTTGGCCTCGTCGAAGTATTGGCCCATGAGCGTCGAGCCCTGCGCCAACTCCTGCGTGTGGGCTTGGATGCCTGCCATCGTGCTGTGCATCGACAGCATGAACCCTTGCATCGTCTTCATCGACGCGATGGTCGGCGGCAGTGTCGCCAACATCTGCGGCATCAATCGATCCATCTGATCGAGATCGCCCGTGAGGCCCTGTAGCTGGTCCGCCATCTTGTCGACGCCGTCCAGCGTATCGAACACCGACCTCACCGACTGGCAGACCGGGATGTCGAAGCAGTGCGGTTCCCAGTAGAAGTAAGCGCGCAACGGTCGGAAGAAATCGTCGAAATCGGCAATGTGGTCACGCAATTCGTTGGTGGTGTCCACGATGTCGTGTGTCTTACCCGTCATGTCGTGGGTGATCGCGACGAGTTGCTTCATGGTGGCGTACATCTGTTCCATGGTGGCGATGGTCTTGCTCAGCTCGTCGGACATCAGAAGCATCTGCGCCATGCTGTCGTTGTTGAACTTGGCGGTTTGGAGGGTGCCGGAGTTCTGCATGGCGATCTGGAACGGGATCGAACTGTGTTCGATCGGCGCCCCGAGGGGTCGGGTGATGGTCTGCACCCGCTCGATGCCGTGCAGGTGGAACACGCTCTTGGCGATGCGGTCGACGACGAGCATGTCAGCGGGGTTGCGCACGTCGTGGTCGGCTTCGACCATCAGCAATTCGGGGTTCATCCGGGCTTGGGAGAAGTGCCGCTCGGCCGCTGCCATGGCGACGTTGGCGGGCATGTCCTTTGGCGTGAACTTCTCGTCGTTGTATTGGGGAACGTAAGTCAGCAGGCTGACGAATCCGATGATCGCGATCATGGCAGTAACGGAGATGATCGGGATCGGCCAACGAACTACGGTCGTGCCGACCTTGCGCCAGCCACGCGTGGACAACTCCCGCTTGGGATCGACCAACCCGAATCGAGACACCACGGCCAGGACTGCCGGTGCCAGCGTCAGCGCGGCGGCCACGATGACCAGGATCGCGATCGCGCACGGCAGGCCCATGGTCTGGAAGTACGGCAGCGTGCACATGGCCAGGCACAT
>JAOPVX010000252.1 GCA_025965975.1 Mycobacterium sp.
ACCATTGGCAGAACATCTAAGCTACTGTTAGCAGAACATATACGCTACCTTTAGCGGGTGTGCAGCGCTACCAATAGCAGTACTGCCACGGTGAGGCTACGGTCGGAGGAGTGACGAATCGGCTCGCTGTCTCGACGAGCCCCTACCTGCGCCAGCACGCCGACAATCCGGTGCACTGGCAGCAGTGGACGCCCGACGCGCTGGCCGAGGCGGCTGCGCGTGATGTGCCGATCCTGCTGTCCATCGGATACGCGGCGTGCCACTGGTGCCACGTGATGGCCCACGAGTCGTTCGAGGACGATCAGGTGGCCGCCGCGATGAACGACGGGTTCGTGAACATCAAGGTGGACCGGGAGGAGCGGCCCGACCTCGACGCTGTGTACATGAACGCCACCGTCGCGCTGACTGGGCAGGGCGGCTGGCCGATGACATGCTTCCTCACACCCGACGGGCGGCCGTTCTTCTGCGGCACCTACTACCCGAAAGCGAGCTTCCTGCAGCTGCTCGCCGCGGTCACCGAGACGTGGCGCACCCGGCGCGGCGAGGTGGAAGAGGCCTCCGACAACATCGTGGGCGAGCTGCGGTCAATGGCATCGGGTCTTCCAGGTGGTGGGCCGCCGGTGCAGCCCGCGCTGTGCGACCACGCTGTCGCCAATGCGCTGCAGGACGAGGACATTGAGCGCGGCGGGTTTGGTGGCGCACCGAAGTTCCCGCCGTCGGCGCTCTTGGAAGCGCTGTTGCGTAACCACGAACGCACCGGCGACATCCTGCCGATGGAGGCGGTGGAGCGGACCTGCACGGCGATGGCGCGAGGCGGCATCTACGACCAGCTGGCAGGCGGGTTCGCCCGCTACAGCGTCGACGCGTCGTGGGTGGTGCCGCACTTCGAGAAGATGCTCTACGATAACGCTCTGTTGCTTCGGGCGTATGCGCACTGGGCGCGTCGCACGTCAAACCCGTTGGCCCGCAAGGTGGCCGACGAGACAGCGCGGTTCATGATCGACGAGCTGGGCGCCGGCGGCATGTTCACGTCGTCGCTGGACGCCGACGCCGACGGCACCGAAGGCCTGACCTATGTCTGGACACCGATGCAGTTGCGCGAGGTCCTCGGTGACGACGACGGGCGTTGGGCCGCAGAGCATTTCAACGTCACCGACCGCGGAACCTTCGAACACGGCAGTTCGGTGCTGCAGCTCCTAACCGATCCCGACGATGCGGACCGCTTCGATCGTGTCCGCACCGCGCTGCTCGCCGCGCGGCTCACCCGGCCGCAGCCCGGCCGCGACGACAAGGTTGTCACCGCGTGGAACGGGCTGGCGATCACCGCGCTCGCCGAGGCAAGCGTCGCACTCGATCGGCCCGAATTCCTCGACGCCGCGATCCAGTGCGCACGCTCGATCGTCGACCTGCATGTCGTGGACGGCCGGTTGCGGCGTGCCAGCCTTGGTGGACGGGTCGGCGACAGCGCCGCGATCCTGGAGGACCACGCGACGTTAGCCACCGGACTGCTGACCCTGTATCAGCTGACCGGCGACGCTTCGTGGCTTGGCGCGGCCACCGGCCTGCTCGACGTCGCTCTCGACCATTTCGCCGACCCGCAGCGCGAGGGCCGCTGGTTCGACAGCGCCGATGACGCCGAGCAGCTGATGGTCCGGCCCGCCGACCCGCTCGACGGCGCCACCCCGTCGGGAGCCTCGACGATCGCCGAGGCGCTGCAGCTGGCAGCCCACTTGGTTCCCGCCGACCGCGCCGAACGCTATGCCGCCGCGGCCAACGCCACATTGGCCAGCGCGACGCCCATCCTGGCCCGGTTGCCACGCTCGGGTGGACACTGGCTCGCGGTCGCAGAAGCCGCCGTGCGCGGACCCATCCAGATCGCGGTGGCCTGCGATCCGCAGCACTCGGAATTGCTTTCCGCGGCCCGCGAATTGGCGCCCGGCGGAGCCGTTGTGGTCGGCGGCCCCCTCAACTCCTCGGAGCTACTGGTCGACCGTGATCGGGTCGATGGGTCCGACGCCGCCTACGTATGCCGCGGCCATGTGTGCGACCTACCCGTCACCACCACTGAGGAATTGGCCGCCGCGCTGAGGTAGCGTCGCCGAACATGACGACCGCCGCGGGCAGGACTGAAGCCATCACCAAAGCCGTCAACCGCTACCTGGAAACTGTCTCGCAGGGGCGGCCCGACGACATCGCTGCTCTTTATGCCGAGGACGCCACCGTCGAGGACCCCGTCGGGAGTGAGGTGCACATCGGGCGCCAGGCGATTCGTGGGTTCTACACGAGCGTCGAAAACGTCAAGAGCAAGACCGAAGTCGTCACGCTGCGGGCGCTCGGCAACGAGGCCGCCTTCTTCTGGCGGCTGATCATTGGCGGAATGACCATCGAGATCATCAGCGTCATGACGTTCGACGACGCGGGCAAGATCGCGTCGATGAGGGCCTACTGGGGCCAGGACAACATCACTCAGTCATAACCCCGGGTCGCTTCGCTCTCCCCCGCAAGCGGGAGGTGCCCCCAGCGCCGGATGGGCTTAGAAGACCGCGAACCACATCGCGATGTAGTGACAGAGCGCCGCGGCCGCGGTGCAGGCGTGGAAGAACTCGTGGTGGCCGAACGTCGTCGGCCACGGATCCGGCCACTTGAACCCGTAGAACACGCCGCCGATGCTGTACAGCGCGCCACCGACGATCAAAAGCACCAACGCCGCGACCCCTGCGCCGTCCATGATCGGTACAACGAACCACGCCGCGACCCAGCCCAGCAGCAGGTACAGCGGCACGCCGACCCAGCGCGGCGCCGACGGCCAGAACATCTTGAGCAACACCCCGGCGAGTGCCCCGCCCCAGACGATCCAGAACAGCACCATGCCCTTCGCTGCTGGCAACGCCAGCAGCGCGAACGGCGTGTAGCTGCCGGCGATGAAGACGAAGATCATCGAATGGTCGGCGCGCTTCATCCACTTGCGAGCCGTCTCTGATTTCCAATGCACCCTGTGATAGGCGCCACTGACCGCGAACATCGCCACGATCGTCGTCGTGTAGATCAGCGTGGCGATGCCTGCGCGCGTCGACTCCACCGCCCACGACACCGACACCAGCGCCGCACCTGCGATGAACGCGACCACTGCTGAGTAGACGTGGATCCAGCCGCGTACCCGCGGCTTTCCGAGGAACATTTCGAAGCCGTCGACCACGGCTGCGGGAAAGTCCTCGGCGTATACGCGCGGCGGCTGTTGCTGGGCCTCATCCGCGGTGTCGATCTGAGCCATCTCACCTCCATCAATGCCATGGGGGTTTCTGAGCGCCACAGTAGTCTGGATCTCCGTGGACATCATTCCTCCCCGACTCAAAGAACCGATGTACCGCCTCTACGAGATGCGGCTGCGTCAGGGGCTGGCGTCCACGAAATCCGAACTGCCGCGCCACATCGCAGTGCTGTGTGACGGTAACCGACGCTGGGCACGTGATGCAGGTTACGACGACGTCAGCTACGGCTACCGGATGGGTGCCCGCAAGATAGCCGAGATGCTGCGCTGGTGCCAGGAAACCGGCATCGAGATGGCCACCGTCTACCTGCTGTCCACGGAAAACCTGCAGCGCGCCGCTGACGAGCTGACGTCGCTCATCGAGATCATCATCACCGACGTCGTCGAGGAGATTTGCGCACCCGTCAATCGGTGGAGCGTGCGCACGGTCGGCGACCTTGAGCTCATCGGTGAGGAGCCGGCGCGGCGGCTGCGCGACGCCGTTGAGTCGACCAACGGCAACGGCAGCGGCTTTCACGTCAACCTCGCGGTCGGCTACGGCGGGCGCCAGGAGATCGTCGACGCGGTGCGGGCACTGCTCGGCAAGGAATTGGCCGACGGCGCGACCGGGGACCAACTGGTCGAGGCCGTCACCATCGACGCGATCTCGGAAAACCTTTACACCTCCGGGCAACCCGACCCCGACCTGGTAATCCGCACATCGGGAGAGCAGCGGCTGTCCGGCTTCCTGCTGTGGCAGAGCGCCTACTCGGAGATGTGGTTCACGGAGGCCTATTGGCCGGAGTTCCGGCGGGTGGACTTCCTGCGGGCGCTGCGCGATTACACGGCACGCCACCGCAGGTACGGGATGTAAGTGCGATCTGCTCTTCGCGCGAGCGCTCATCGCTGCCACACTTGAGCCATGGCTGCGCTGTCAGCGGTGGTATTCACGCTCAGCTGGTGGTTGGGCCTGTACCTGCTGGCCCGCGACCCGCGCAAACCCGTGCTGGTATTGGCCGCGGCCGGGTTGACCAGTTTCGCATCCGTCGTTGCGCTCGACGCGGTGCGTGTGATCAGCGGTTCGCACGTTCTCAGCAGCGTCGAGGTCTACCTGGTCACCGTGCCCGGCATCGCCTGGTTCGCGGTCCTGCTCGAGATGTCGCGGCCCTGCGATACCTGGCGTAGCCGCGCGGGCGAGCTCGCGCTCGTCGCGGGGGTGGCCGCGGCCGCCGTCGTCGGCGCGGCCCTCGCGGGCAGCGTCGACCCTCCGTTGCGCCCCGGCCACTGGCTGATGTTCGCGGTGGTGTCGTTGTCGTCGCTCGGCGCGATGCTGTGGGCGGTATTTGGGCCGTGGCAGCCGAGACCGGTGGTGGGTTACATCGTGGTCGCGACGCTGTTCTTCGCGCTCGGCAACGCGATCCTCGTCATTCCGCTCGGACTCGTGCCCAGCTGGCTTGCGTTGGCGTCCACCGGATGCGATGTCGCGCTGCTGGGTGTGGCGGTGGCGATGTGGGACGCGTTCGACGAGGGCCAGGCCTTGCGCGCCGACATGTTGCGTTCGTTCGCGGCGACGGCCGTGGTCGCGCTGCTGTTCGGCGGCCAGCTGTTAATCGGCCTTGCCGTGTCGGGACAGGAGACGGCGCTGACGGTGCTGCTGTTCACCAGCCTTGCCATCGCGATCGCAATCAACGTGCTGGCCGACCCGCTGGCCGGGCTGCTCGATCGGCTGGCGTTCTCCCGCTCACCGGATCTGCGGGCCGACCGCGCCGCCTTGCGCCGCACCGAGGCGGCGCTGCCGCTGCGATCGGCGAACCCGCTCGCCGGCATCGGCGACGACAACTTCACCCGGCTCACCCGGCGCGCACTTGGCCACTACGGCGACCTGTCCAAGCTCGTCGCCAGCCCGCTGACCGCGCTGCCGATCATCGACGAGCGCCTCGCCGCCCGCGGCGCGCCCGACCAGCCGCTGGAGCGGGCCAACGAACTCAAGGCGCTGCTGGCCGACCGGATCGCCCGGCTCAAGCCGCGCGACGGCGGCGACTTCGGCACCACCGAGCAGTGGCGCCACTACAACTCGCTGTACTTCCCGTACGTCGTCGGGGTGCGCGCCTACGCGCAGAACGCCACCGCCGCCGGACTGGACCCGATCGCCCGGCAGGCCTGGCAGTGGTTCGTCACCGAGGTGCCCCAGCGGTCGCTGCACAACTGGCAGAACGCGGCGGCCCGGCTGATCGCCGCCGATCTGCGCGGCAATCTGGTCAGCGCACAAGACTGACGAAAATGCGCTGACGCTGCCGGATTGCCCAGCTCCCCCTCGTTCCTCGCCTCCTCCTCGTTCCTCGCCTCGGCCTCGTTCGTCACCCGGCATCGTCGCTGACCTGCGGTTGGCAGTACCTGGCAGCATCTGGCGTCGATCTGGCAGCGGGTTATGAGCAACCTCGGTGTCATGATCGCAATCAACATCAGCCCGCTCAGCGAAACTCGTGACAGCAAAACTCGTGACAGGGAAACTCGTGCCAGGGAAACTCGTGACAGTGTCGCCGCGGGCGCGGCTGGGGGCGACTCACTAATGCGTTTCGCCCTTCGCGCCGACGCCACCCTGTGCGCCGGCGTCGGGCTGCTCGTCGCGATGGCAGCCGACCCGCTGTCGCGGCTGTCTGGTCTTTCGGCGACTTCGGAGTGGATCGGCGGCGCCGCGTTGGTGATTTACGGCCTCGCGCTGTTCACCGCTGCCGGCCTGCCTGATGTCCGACGCGTCGGCGTCGGTGTGCTCGCAGGAAACGTCGTCTTCGCGATCCTTGTCACCGTCGTGCTGGTGGCCCGCTGGCTGCCGCTGACCGAACTCGGGGTCGTCACCACGATCGCGTTCACGGTCGCGACGGTGGGCTTCGCCTACGTCCAGTACCTCGGGGTGCGCCGTCTGGCGTGACTCCCTCATGACTGGTCCGGAGCCGCCGTCGTTAGAGGTTGCGGCGTCGGCTCCGGAACCGGTTAGCCAACCATCGATTTACCAACAGGAAGGAAAACTATGTCCGCCATCACAATTGACCGCACTGGTACCCGCGACGGGTTGCTGCGCATGGCGATGCGTGCCGACGCCGTCATCACCGGCCTCGCCGGTGTCGCAGGCCTCCCGCTCGCCGGCCGGTTGGCCGAGGCGTCGGGGACCACAACGACGTTCGAGTACGCGATCGCAGCGTTCTTCATCGCCTACGGCCTCGTCGTGTTCGGTCTTGCCGCGTTGCCGTCGGTCCGGCGCGCAGGCATGGGCGTCGTGATCGGCAATCTGCTGTACACCGTCGCGGCCGTGGCACTCGTGATCGCGGACGTGTTTCCGCTGACCACCACGGGCGTGGTCCTGACGCTGGGCAGCGGCGTGTACACCGCGATCTTCGCCGAGCTGCAATACCAGGGCTGGCGCAGGCTCAAGGCGTAGCTGCCCGGTGGCCATTCGCTCCTACAACTTGCGCAGCCGCAGCCGGTTGATGGAGTGGTCGGCGTCCTTGCGCAACACCAACGTCGCGCGGGGCCGGGTCGGCAGGATGTTCTCAATCAGGTTGGGGCGGTTGATGGAATGCCAGATGTCTCGCGCCGCGAACACCGCCTGATCGTCGGTCAGCGTCGAGTAGTGATGGAAGTGCGAGGTCGGATCGGCGAACGCGCCAACGCGCATCGACAGGAACCGGGAGATGTACCACTGCTCGATGTCCTCGATGCGCGCGTCGACGTATACCGAGAAGTCGAACAGGTCGGACACCATCAGCGCCGGACCGGTCTGCAGCACATTGAGACCCTCGAGGATCAGGATGTCGGGATGCCGGATCATCTGCTTCTCGCCAGCGACGATGTCGTAGAGCAGATGCGAATAGACCGGTGCGCAGGCCACGTCGGCGCCCGATTTCACCGCAGTGACGAACCGCATCAACGTGCGACGGTCATAGCTCTCCGGGAAACCCTTGCGGTGCATCAGGTTTCGTCGTCCTAGTTCGGCGTTCGGGTACAGGAAGCCGTCGGTGGTGACCAGGTCGACGCGCGGATGGTGTTCCCAGCGGGTTAGAAGCGCCTGCAGCACACGGGCCGTGGTGGACTTGCCCACTGCGACACTGCCGGCCACGCCGATGACGAACGGCACCGGCCGGTCCGGATTCTGCTGCGGTTCACCGAGGAACTCCGAGGTCACCGCGAACAACCGCTGTCGCGCCGCCACCTGCAGATGGATCAACCGGGCCAACGGCAGGTAGACCTCTTCAACTTCCAGTAGGTCGAGCTTCTCGCCAAGACCCCGCAGCGCGATCAGCTCGTCTTCGGTCAGCTTGAGCGGCGTCGACATGCGCAGCGCTCGCCATTGACTCCGGTCGAACTCCACGTAGGGGCTCGGCTCGCTCAGCCGCGGCATGGGGTCAGTCTTGCATTTACCGTTGAGGCCATGGACTTGGGCATGGGGTCAGCCACCTTGATCCGCGAATATCTGCTGCTCGGTTTGCGCTTCGACCGGATCGAGGAAGGCTACGTCGACTCGTTCACCGGTGACCCGGGGCTGCGCCAGCAGGTACGCAACGAGCCCGCGCCCGATCCCGCCGACCTGGCGCTGAAGGCCGAGCGGCTGGCCGCCGAGGTGCCGCACGTCGACGACCTCGATCCGGTTCGCGGCGATTACGTCACCGCCCACCTGCGGGCGCTGGCCTGCGCAGGCAGAAAGTTCTCCGGCCAGGACGTCGGCTTCGTCGATGAGGTGCAGGCCTATTTCGACGTGCACATCGCCAAGGCGGACCAGGAGCGCTACCGGCAGGCGCACCGCAAGCTCGACGACGCGCTGGGCGGCAGCGGACCGCTCGCCGAGCGGATGGCTGCCTACCGCGCCTCCGAGGAGATTCCGCCCGACCGGCTGGAGGAAGCCATCCACGCGTTCTCAAGCGCGCTACGCGACAGGGTGCGCGCCGAGTACCCGCTGCCCGACACCGAGACCATCACCTACGAGGTGGTCAGCGACAAGCCGTGGTCGGGGTTCAACTACTACCTCGGCGACTACCGCTCGACCGTCGCCGTCAACGCCGACCTCAAGCAGCAGATGTCCAACCTGCCCCGGCTGGTCGCGCACGAGTCCTATCCCGGCCACCACACCGAGCACTGCCGTAAGGAAGCGGGTCTAGTCCACACATACGGCCATGCCGAGCAGACCATCTTCCTGGTCAACACGCCGCAGTGCCTGATGGCCGAGGGGCTGGCGGACCTGGCCCTGCACGCCGCGATCGGGCCGAACTGGGGCGGCTGGGCCGCCGAGATCTATGCCGACCTCGGGCTGCGCTTCGACGGCGAGCGCGCCGAGGCGGTGTCCGAAGCGGCGGGGGCGCTGGCCGACGTCCGCCAGGATGCCGCGCTGATGCTGCACGATGAGCACCGCGACGTCGACGCCGTTGTCGACTTCCTCAAGCGCTGGCTGCTGGTCAACGACGAACGCGCCCGGCAGATGCTGCGCTTTTTGTCCTCGCCGCTGTGGCGGGCCTACACCAGCACCTACGTCGAGGGCTACCGGCTGCTGCGGGGCTGGCTGGAGGCCCGACCCGACGGCGTCAGCCTGGCCGAACGCTTCGGGCGGCTGCTCGACGAGCCGCTGATCCCGTCGTCTCTTGGGACGTAGGCTGAGCCTCATGGCAGCAGACCCCATCGTCACCACCGCTCCTGCTCCCGGCGCCGAGTACGCAGATACCGCCAGTGCCGCCTATCGCTCGATACTGCAGATCATCGAGTCCGTCGAGCCCCGCATCGCGGCTGCGACGCGCAAAGAGCTTGCCGACCAACGGGATTCGCTCAAACTGATCGCCAGCGAGAACTACGCGTCGCCCGCGGTGCTGCTGACCATGGGCAGCTGGCTGTCCGACAAGTACGCCGAGGGCACCATCGGGCACCGGTTCTACGCCGGCTGCCAGAATGTCGACACCGTCGAGACCGTGGCCGCCGAGCACGCCCGCGAGCTGTTCGGCTCGCCCTACGCCTATGTGCAGCCACACTCGGGCATCGACGCCAACCTCGTTGCGTACTGGGCCATCCTGGCCACTCGCGTCGAAGCGCCTGGCCTGGCCGAGGCCGGCGTCAAGAATGTCAACGACCTCTCCGAGGCGGACTGGGAGCAGCTGCGTAGCAAGCTGGGCAGTCAGCGCTTGCTTGGCATGTCCCTTGATGCCGGTGGTCACCTCACCCACGGCTTCCGTCCCAACATCTCCGGCAAGATGTTCCACCAGCGCAGCTACGGCACCGACCCGAAGACCGGTCTCCTCGACTATGACGCACTCGCCAAAGCCGCTCGCGAGTTCAAGCCGCTGATCCTGGTCGGGGGGTACTCGGCCTATCCGCGCCGAGTCAACTTCGCCAAGATGCGCGAGATCGCCGACGAGGTGGGCGCCACCCTGTTCGTGGATATGGCGCATTTCGCGGGACTGGTGGCAGGCAAGGTGTTCACCGGCGACGAGGACCCGGTGCCGCACGCCCACGTCACGACCACCACCACACACAAGTCGCTGCGCGGGCCGCGCGGCGGGCTGGTGCTTGCCACCGCCGAATACTCCGACGCGGTCGACAAGGGCTGCCCAATGGTGTTGGGCGGGCCACTGTCTCACGTGATGGCTGCCAAGGCCGTCGCGCTGGCCGAGGCCAGGCAACCCTCGTTCGGTACGTACGCGCAGCGGGTCGCCGACAACGCCAAGGCGCTGGCCGAGGGCTTCCTCAAGCGCGGCGCGCGGCTCGTCACCGGCGGCACCGACAACCACATCGTGCTGCTCGACGTCACATCGTTCGGTCTGACGGGCAGGCAGGCCGAGTCGGCGTTGTTGGACTCCGGCGTCGTCACCAACCGCAACTCGATCCCGGCCGACCCCAACGGCGCCTGGTACACCAGCGGCATCCGGTTCGGCACGCCGGCGCTGACCACCCGCGGCTTCGGCGCCGCCGATTTCGACCGGGTGGCCGAGCTCGTCGTCGACGTGCTGACCAACACCTCGCAGCAGGGAACGTCGAAGGCCAAGTACGCGCTGGCCGACGGCACCGCTGATCGCGTGCACGCCGCCGCCGCGGAGCTGCTGGACGCCAACCCGCTGTACCCCGGCCTGACGCTCTAGCGCTGGCACCCGGGTCGACGGCCGCGCGATCTCCTCGCAGCTTCGCGCCCGGTTGTTCGGGTGGGCAATGCTGATTTCAGAAAACATGTGAATTCGGGTTACAGTTACTTTCATGGGACAGAAGCCGGTACCTAGTGCGCTGACTCTGGAGCTCGAGCCGGTCGTGCAGCGGGAGCTGCGTCGGCACATCGACTCCGAGGACCTCTGGTACGCCCACGATTACGTGCCATTCGAGCAGGGCGAGAACTTCTCCTTCCTCGGCGGCCGCAACTGGGACCCGTCGCAGGTGACGCTGCCCAAGGCCGTCACCGACGCCATGGAGATCCTGCTGATCACCAAGGACAACCTGGCGGCCCACCACCGCGAGTTGGTTTTCAGCTTCATCCTCGAGGAGAAGTGGGGCCGCTGGATCGGCCGCTGGACCGCCGAGGAGCACCTGCACGCCGTCGCGCTGCGCAACTATCTGGTGGTCACCCGCGAGATCGACCCGGCCGCCAACGAGGACGTGCGTGTCGAGCACGTGATGAAGGGCTATCGCGCCGACACCTACACACAGGTCGAGCGCCTGGTGTTCATGGCGTTCTTCGAGCGCGAGCACGCGGTGTTCTGTCGCAACCTCGAAGCGCAGATCACCGAGCCGGTGCTGAAGGGTCTGATCGGCCGCATCGCCACCGACGAGGAGCGCCACGAGGAGTTCTTCGCGAACCTCGTCGCGCACTGCCTGACCTACAGCCGCGACGAGACGATCGAGGCGATCGCGCGCCGCGCGGCCGAACTCGGTGTCGTTGGCGGGGATATCGACGCGTACGCGGACAAGATCGCCCACATGTCGGAGGCAGGCATCTTCGGACCTGAGCAGCTGCGCCAGGTGATCGCCGACCGCATCACCGCGTGGGGGCTTGCCGACGAGCCTGCGCTGCACGCCTTCGCCTGACCAGTTAGCCACGGCGCGCCTGCGCGGCGCGAAGCGCTGAGCGAGAGTAGCGTCGTTTCTCGATGGCTAGCGACGTGCTCTGCTATCCGGGCGGTACCGATCGTTTCGATCATGAGAGGACCGGCCCCGGTCCTGGTGCTGCAGTGTCCGCCGAGAGGTTCGTGCGGGGCCGCGCGGGCTCGAGGAGCGCTACGTGACCGATTCTCCTCTCCGCACCTATGTGCTTGACACCTCCGTGTTGCTGTCCGATCCATGGGCGTGCACACGGTTTGCCGAGCACGAAGTGGTGGTTCCGCTGGTCGTCATCAGCGAGCTGGAGGCCAAGCGTCATCACCACGAGCTGGGCTGGTTCGCCCGGCAGGCGTTGCGGATGTTCGACGATCTCCGTCTTGAGTACGGGCGGCTGGATCAGCCGATTCCCGTTGGGACGCAAGGTGGCACGCTGCATGTCGAGCTGAACCACAGCGATCCGACGGTGCTGCCCGCGGGCTTCCGGACCGAGAGCAACGATTCGCGGATCTTGACCTGTGCGGCGAACCTCGCCGCCGAGGGCAAGCGAGTCACGTTGGTCAGCAAGGACATTCCGCTTCGGGTGAAGGCCGGCGCGGTCGGCCTGTCCGCCGACGAGTACCACGCCCAGGACGTCATCACGTCCGGTTGGACGGGCATGGACGAGGTCGAGCTTTCGGTGGACGAGATCGACACGCTATACGCCGGCGGTGAGATCGACCTGGAGGCCGCGCGTAATCTTCCGTGCCACACCGGGATTCGGTTACTGGGCGGCAGCTCTCACGCATTGGGCCGGGTCAACGCCGAGAAGCGGGTGCAACTCGTGCGCGGCGATCGCGAGGTGTTCGGGCTGCGCGGCCGCTCCGCCGAACAGCGGGTGGCGCTGGACCTGCTGCTCGACGAGTCGATCGGCATCGTCTCCCTAGGCGGCAAGGCAGGCACCGGCAAGTCCGCGCTTGCGCTGTGCGCAGGACTTGAGGCGGTGCTGGAACGTCGCACCCAGCGCAAGGTCGTCGTGTTCCGGCCGCTGTACGCGGTCGGCGGCCAGGAGCTCGGCTATCTGCCAGGCAGTGAGAGCGAGAAGATGGGCCCGTGGGCGCAGGCCGTCTTCGACACCCTCGAGGGGCTCGCCAGCCCGGCGGTGCTCGAAGAGGTGCTCTCGCGCGGCATGCTCGAGGTACTGCCGCTGACGCACATCCGAGGCCGCTCGCTGCACGACTCGTTCGTGATCGTCGATGAGGCGCAGTCGCTGGAGCGCAACGTGCTGCTGACCGTGTTGTCCCGGCTGGGTGCCGGATCACGGGTGGTGCTCACCCACGACGTCGCCCAGCGCGACAACCTGCGGGTGGGCCGCCACGATGGCGTGGCCGCGGTGATCGAGAAGCTCAAGGGCCACCCGTTGTTCGCGCACATCACGCTGCTGCGCAGCGAGCGCTCACCGATCGCGGCGCTGG
>JAOPVX010000270.1 GCA_025965975.1 Mycobacterium sp.
CTAGTCGACATGGTTTACTAGGTCAACTTACTGGAAGGGGTCGAGGGTGGACTTCGGGCTGTCCGGTGAACAGGAACAACTGGCCGATTCGGAACGATCATGGCTGGACCGAAACGATCCGATTACGCGGGTACGACAGGCCCTCGACAAGGCTCCGATCACCGTCGATCCGGCTGCTGTCGCCCATGCGGCGCAGTCGGGACTGCTGGCGCTGTTGACCCCGGGCGTCGGCGGAACGCACGTTGACCTGGCGGTGTGCAGCGAGGCGCACGGCCACGCGGCCAGCTCGTTGCCCCTCGCGGATCTCGCGATCAGTTCCTGGCTGCTTGACCGAGCCGGGATGCCGGAGGCGGGCGCCGAGGGCCAACAGCTCATCGGCCTGGCCCGCGCGGTCGAGCAGACGACGAGCCCGGTTCCGATGGCCGCCGACATGGACGGCTTCGCCGTCGTGCGGCGAACCGATGGCGGTGAATTCGTTGCACTGGTCCGTGACCCGAAACTGTTGGCAATGACGACGCTGGATCTCAGCCGGTCCTGGGCGCGGCTGAACTTCGACGGGTCGGCGCTCGAGTGGTTAGCGTTGCCCGCAGGAACGCTCCAACAGGTGCGCGACGCGCTGGCGGTACACCGCGCGTTCGACGCGCTCGGCGGTGCGGCGCGTCTGCTCGAGATGACGGTCGCCTATGCGGGCCAGCGTGAACAGTTCGGTGCGGCGATCGGTTCGTTCCAGGCCGTCAAGCACCACTGCGCCGATATGGCCGTCGGTGTTGAAGCCGGCCGCGCGGCGCTGTGGGCGGCTGCAATGTCGTTGGACAGCGCGGCGGATGACGTCCGGTCGCGCGCCGCCTCTGCGGCCATCGCCTATGCGAAGTCCGCGGCCAGCCAGGTGGCAGGAACCGCGTTGCAGGTGCACGGCGGCATCGGATTCACCTGGGAGCACGACCTCCATCTGTTCCTGCGCCGGATCAAGGTCGATGAGGCCGTCGACGGGACGGTCGCCGAGCACCGCGCCGCGCTGGTCAACGCCTGACGCCTATCGCCGTTCGCGCGGCAAACCCAAGCCGCGCTCGGCGATGAGGTTGCGCATGATCTCCGAACTACCGCCCGCGATGGTGTAGGCGCGGGCATACAGCCACTCGTCCTGCCAGCGGCCGTTGTCCAGAGCGTTGCCGTCACCCTCGACCAGCACGCCGGCCTCGCCGCCCAACTCGACGGCGAATCGCGCCATCTCCAGGTTGATTTCGCTGAACATCAGCTTGCCCATCGCCGCGTCGTGCATGCGCTCGTTGCCCCGAAGCCAGCGGGTCAGGTTGGCGTACGTCAACGCCGACAACGCCTCCACCTCGGCACTGAACTGACCGATCCGGTCGCGGACCCGATCACTGTCGATGGCGGGGCGACCGTCGACGGTGACCCGGGAGGCCAGCGCGACGAGTCCATCAATGGCTAATCTCAGCTTCACCACGATGCCGCCGACGTTGGTCCGCTCATGGGCGAGCGTGGCATTCGCGATCGCCCAGCCCTGGCCTGGCGCGCCGATCATCGCGTCGGCCGGTACCTCGACGCCGTCGAAGAACACCTCGTTGAAATCAGAGGTACCTGTCAGCTCGCGCAGCGGTCGCACTGTGACGCCCGGCGCCGACATGTCGAGGATGAACGCGCTGATGCCCTTGTGCTTCGGCGCATCGGCGTCGGTGCGGGCCAGGAGATAGCCGTATCGCGCCCAGTGCCCGTCGGTGGTCCACACCTTCTGACCGTCGACGGTGTACGTGTCGCCGTTGCGCACAGCCCGGGTGCGCAGTGACGCCAGGTCGCTGCCCGCCCCTGGCTCGCTGAACAGCTGGCACCACAGTTCGCTGCCTGCGCGAATCTCGGGCAGGTGCCGTCGACGCTGGTCGTCTGTGCCGTAATGGATCAGCGCGTGCGACGCCAGCACGCTACCGCTCTGCGCGCCGGGCGCCTGCGCGCGAGCGAGCTCCTCTCCGACGATGATCGAGTGTTCGGGCGACCGGTCGTCGCGGCCGCCGTATTCCACCGGCCAATCCGATCCGACGTAGCCCGCCTCGTAGAGGCGTCCGGTCCACTCCTGCAACGTTTTTAACTCGGCGTCGTTCTCGGCGCTGCGGACCCCGGCCCGGGGCGGGATCGCCGGTGCGTGCTCGGCGATGAAGGCCCGCACCTCGCTGCGGAACTCCGTTAGTTCCGGGCTCATGCCGTATTCCATGGTCGCCTCCGTCGGCTTATCGACTCAGGACCGCGCTCGCCGCGCGGTCGCGCAGCGCCTCCGCGCGGCCGACCAACACGGCGTTGGCCGTGGCGCGGCGCAACAGTAGATGAACGGGATACTCCCAGGTGAAGCCAAGGCCGCCGTGGATCTGCACCGCGCCCTCGGTGGCTGAGACCGCGGCATCGAACGCCGCGGCCGCGGCCAGGTCGACTAAGTACTCGGACTCGTCGGCATCTGCCGCAGTCTCGGCGTCGCTGGCGGCCATGACCTGACTGCGCGCGCCTTCCAGCGCCACCAGGATGTCCGCGCAGCGGTGCGAGATCGCCTGAAAGCTCCCGATCGGGCGACCGAACTGGTGGCGCTCACCGGCCCATTCCACCGACATCGCCAGGGCCCGCGAACCCACTCCGACCGAATCCGCCGCCACCGCCAGCAGCGCGTGGCGGCGGGCGTGCCGCAGCCCGTTCCGCAAGTCGGCGCCGTCGGCGAGTACTTCCCCGGTGGCGTCGGTCAGCGTCACCGCACCGACCGTCGCGGTGAGGTCGAGCGGCTGATGAGCCGCCACGTCGACGCCGGGACCGCCGGGGTCGACCGCCACAAGGACCTCGCCGTCGTGCCCGGCCGCCCGCGCGAGCACCAACAACACCTCGGCCGTAGGCACTCCTGCGACGATCGGCACCACGCCGCTGAGCCGCTCCCCGTCCCACTCGGGCAGCTCCAGCCCCGTGGTCAGCCATCCGGAGTCATGCAGCGGAACAGCGAAAGCCGCAGGGGCGCCTGCCGCGATGCGCTGGGCCACCGCCTTGGCGCCGACCGCGACGGCGACATCGAGTGCCGTGACGGTCGGGACGAGCGGCACCGGGGCGAGCGTCTTGGCCGTCTCCTCGATCGCCGCGTACAGCAGCCGCCTGCGCGCACCAGCGCCGCCGAGCGCTTCGTCGGTGGCCAGGCCGGGCAGTCCGAACTCGACCAGCGCCGACCATGCGGCGTCATCGACGGCCTTGGTCGGACGTTTCGGGTCGAGCAACGCGGCCACATCCACCTTGGCGGCCAACGTTTTTGCCAGCACGTCGCGCAGTTCGCGTTCGTCCTCCGCGGCGACGGCTAAGGGCGCGCCGGGTACCACCGCCGCTGCCCGCCTGCCCTCGCCGCGATGCGACGGCAGCCCGAGCACGGACTCGGCGATCGTGTTGCGTTGAATCTCGGCGGTGCCCGCACCGATGGTGGTCGCGCGACTCATCAGGTACCCGAATGTCCAGCGGCCCTTGTCGATCGCGCCGGGCGCGCGACTGCCCAGCGCCGCGTGCGGTCCGACGGCCCGCAGCGCCAGTGCGTGCATGTGCTGTTCGAACTCCGATTTCACCAGCCGGTTCACCGAGGCCACGCCGCCGGGATCCTCGCCGCGCAGCACGGCGGCCAGCGCGCGGGCGCTGTTGGCGGCGATGGTGCGCACGCCCGACTCGAGCCGGGCGACGTTCTGGCGCACGTGCGGGTCGGTGTCGAGCTGTCGGGACACCACCAGGTCGATGACCTTGTCGGCGGTCCTTCGGTATTTGAACTCGTCGGCCAGGAACGCGGTGGCCCGCTCGTGGCCGAGCGAGGTCCGCATGATCGACCAGCCCTGCCCCTCGGCGCCGACGCGGTTCTCGACGGCCACCTCGACGTCGTCGAGGAACACCTCCGCGAAGTGCGCCGCGCCGCTGATATCCCGTAGCGGCGCAACCGTAATGCCAGGGCTGTCCATGGGAATCAGCAAGTACGTGATGCCGTCGGTGCTTCGATAATCCCCCGGTCGCTTCGCTCCTGCCCGCCGATGCCCGGGCGGGCCCGTGCGCACCAGCGCGAACATCCAGTCGGCCCGGTCGGCCATCGATGTCCATACCTTCTGACCGGTGACCCGGTACGCGTCGCCGTCGCGGACGGCTCGGGTGGACAGCGACGCGAGGTCGCTTCCCGCCCCGGGCTCGGAGAACCCCTGGCACCAGAACTCGTCAGCGCGCAACAGCGGTCCCAGGAACCGCTCCTTCTGCGCGGCGGTGCCGTGCTCGATCAGTGTGGGCGCGAGGATGAACGACAGCGGGCACGGGTGCGGGGGTGCCCCTGCGGCCGTGGTGATTCGGTAGTAGTCGAGTTGATCTTCCAGCGACAACTCAAGGCCGCCAACGGACTTTGGCCAGCCGGGAGCGGCCAGCGCATTGTCGACGAGCTTGGCGTGCCAGGCGCGGGCAGCCTCGATGCGGTCGGGCTTGGCGGACTCGGCGGCTTGTTCACGCCGATGCTCGGCGAGCAGGCCCTCGAGCCGGGATCGCCAATCGGCTGACGACATCTGCACCCCACAAAGTTAACTTGGTTACTTATGTGGTTAGTCTGGTGCGCGGGCAGGGCGCTTGGCAAGTGCGCCGGTCAGTCCTCCGCGAGGATCAGCGCCAACTCCGGGCACGCGGCCACGCCGTCGCGCGTCTTCTGCTCGTCGCCGGGCTTGACCTCGTGGGCTTCGAGGATGCTGTAGCCGGAGTCATCGATCGGGAACAAGTCCGGATCCACGGCATAGCACTGCGCATGACCAACGCACTTCGACTGGTCGAGACGAACTTTCATCGTCAATCCTCCCGAGTTAACAGGCCACCCTTATCGAGAACCTCTCCGTAGTGCGTATCGGGCTGTCGGCGTTGAACCCCGTTGCGCTGCCGGTCATCAGATACGTGCGACCGGTTATCTCGACCTTTGCAGGGCTGCCCAGATCCGCCCAGTAACTGCCGGTGAACCCGCCGAGGTTGCTTATCTCGGCGGACTGCACGGTCACTCCGTCCGAGTTGTCGACCGACAACACCGTGCCCGCCTTGTCGTCTCCGGTCTTGATCGTCGTCACCGGTCCGACGACGGTGCAGCTCACGGCGTGCGTCGTGCCCAGGCCCGTGTCGTTGATGGTCACTTCTGCGGTGCCCGCGGGCAGGTTGCCACGCGGCGGTACGACTGGAGACGGGCTTGAGCAGCCGGCGATACCGCCGGCGACCAGCAACGCCGAAGCAGCCGCGATGAATTGGTTGTCCACGAATCCACCTCGATTCCCCTGGTTGCCGCTCCGCCGTCAACGCACTGCGACGAATGTAGCGGGAGGCCTCGCACCCGTGGAGAGTAATCCGCTAAATATCTTCCCGATTCGACGCCCCTCTGTCGGCTGCGGTCGGGGAGAGCGGCCAGCACGCCGCCGAGGTCATTGTCGCGTTGTTGGGCCGCTCGCTGCTGGGTCAGCTTGGTGCCGCCACGTAACCCGCAGCGGAGTTTCGCAACTGCCAGATTTCGGCCGGGCACAGTTCGTTGGCCGCCTGGCTGATCAGGTAGGAGGCCGAGAACTCGTCATTGGTGTTGAAGTCACCCTTGATGTCGCCGACCAGCTGCGCGTACGGCCGGCCCTGAGCGATGTTGTCGCAGATGCCCTGGCCATAGGCGAGCGCTTGGTCGGCGTTGGCGAAGTGGTACACCGGCCGCACCGTCACGTTGACCAGATACGCCACTGCGTCGGCGGACGCCGTCGGCGTGCCCGCGAAGACCGCCCCCGCGCAGAACAGCGCAGCCAACGCGAGACCGGTGAACGGCTTCAGCTTCATACGACGGAAAGCGTAATTCATTTAGCGTATTACGGGGTAGTCTCTTCGCAAACTCGGGAGGCACGCATGACATGGAACAGGGCACGGCGCTACGCACTGATGTTGCCTTTGTCGGCTGTGGTCGCCGGCGGGTTGGCGGTGCCGTCGGCGCATGCGGACAACAAGCGGCTGAACGAAAGTGTGTTCGTCAACATCTACACCGCCCAGCACCAGAACGGCTGCACGACGGATCCGCGAGTGGACGGTCGGCTCGTCGAGGCCGCCCGGGTGCACACCCTCGACGTGCTAAACAATCGGGACATCAACGGCGACATCGGTTCCGACGGCTCCACGCCACAGGATCGGGCCAGTGGAGCCGGCTTCGTCGGAAAGGCGACCGAGACCGTCGCGACCAATCCGGCGGTTGCGATCAGTGGCATCGAGATCCTCGGCCAGTGGTGGTGGGATCCGCCGTCGCGGGCGATGATGCAGGACTGCGCCAACACCGCGATCGGCGTGTGGTCGGAGAACAGCCTCGACCGCTCCGTGGTGGTCGCGATGTACGGGCAGCCCGCCTAACCCGTCGCGCGTAACGCTGTGGCGAGTTTCGGGCCGAAACGCCGCCATGGCGTTACATCCGGTGATCGCCTTGAATGCGGTTCCCGCCTAACTGCCTGCTGAACCTGCGACGTCCGCGCGCAGACGCTTCTTGTCGACCTTGCCGCTGGCGAGGACGGGCAACTCGGCGACAAGCACGAGTCGGCGGGGCACCTTGTAGCGCGCAAGCCTGGACCGGACGAAGTCCTGGATCGCCTCGAGCGTGAGGGTCGCGCCCGGCGTCGGCACGACGACGGCGCAGACCGCCTCGCCCCATTTGTCGTCGGGCGCTCCGACCACCGCGCAGGCCGCGACCCCGTCGAGCCCGCCGAGCATCTCCTCCACCTCCGCCGAATACACGTTCTCTCCGCCGGTGATGACGATGTCCTTCTTGCGATCCACCAGATACAGCAGCCCGCGGTGGTCGAACCGACCGATGTCGCCGGTGTGACACCAGCCGTCACGCAGCGTCGCCAGCGTCGCCGCGGGATCGTCCCAGTATCCGCGGAACAGCGAGTCGGACCGAACGACGATCTCGCCGGCCTCGCCGACCGGCACGGCGCGGTCGTCGTCCCCAACGATCCGCACCCGCACGCCGGGGAACGGGAAGCCGACGGAGCGCAACGCATCGGCCGCAGCGGGACCATCGACGTCGTGCATCTCACGCGGCAAACCGGACACGATCGCCTCGGTCTGCCCGTACAGGTTGAGGAAACCGGCCCTCGGCAGCAAGGACAGCGCCCGCTCGAGCGTGGTCACCGTCATCGGCGCTGCCGCATAGATGACGGTCCGCAGATTCTCAAGGGCCCGCGCATCGGATACTTCGTCAAGCAAGGCCCGCAACATCACCGGCGCCAGGTGCACCAGCGTGATCCGCTCATCGGGGATCATCCGCACGGCCTCAGCCGCGTCGAACTGCTGCTGCAGCACGACGCTGCCGCCGCGGGCGTGCAGGCCCCCGATGATCGCCATCGCCCCGACGTGGAACATCGGCATGTTGATCAATCCCCGGTCGGAGCTGCCCGACCGCATTTCGACGTTCATGGTGAACGCCACCCGCCGCTGCTCCCGCTGCCCGAGGATGCAGCATTTCGAGGCCCCGGTGGTGCCGCTGGTGAACAGCAGGCAGGCGATGTCGTCGGGGCGCGCGGCGAACGCCAGCTGCCCGCCGTCACCGCCTGCGACGAACTCCTCGAAGTCGACCATGCCGCTGCGGCCCACTCCCCCGATGGATACCAGCAACGGCGCAGACGGCAACTGCGGCGCGAGTTCGGTTATCACCGAAGCGAATTCGTCGGAGCACAACACAATCGACGGGCTCACCCGCTGCAAGACGCCAAGCATTTCACCCGGCGACAGCCGGAAGTTGACGGTCGCCATGATGATGCCGCTGAGGTGAGTCGCCGCCATCACCTCGCCGAACTCGACGCTGTTGCGGCTGAGCACCGCGATGCGGTCCTGGCGTCGCACACCGGCGGTTGCCATCGCCGACACCAACCGCAGCGCACGATCACGCAGTTGCGCGTGGGTGACCATCCTGGCGCCCAACCGGTACGCGGGCACATCCGGGAATCGCACCGCGTTGTCGGTGACGACATCGCCGAGCGTCATGTCGGCGTCGCCTCCGGTCACGAGCTCTACCGGCTGCTCAGCAGCATCGAGCCGGCCACCGGCCCTCCGCCGACGCCGACGGCGACCACCTCGGGCGTCTTGGGCGCCTGCCGGTCGCCGCCCTCGCCCCACATCTGCACGCAGGCCTCGTGCAGGAACCCCATGCCGTGCAGCCGACCGCCCGAGAGTTGACCGCCGCTGGTGTTGATCGGTAGCGAGCCGTCGAGCGCGATCCGTTCGCCGCCCTCGATGAACTCCCCTACCTTGCCGTGCTCGCAAAACCCCATGGCCTCGAGCCACATGACGGTGAGGAAGGAGAAACCGTCGTAGATCTGGGCCATGTCCACGTCGGCGGGCGTCATCGAGGTGTTCTGCCACAGCGTTGCAGCCGAATCATGGGCAGCCATGGTGGTGATGTCCGAGCGCTGGTCCCAGGTCGCGCGTTCGAACATGCCCGGCCCGACCGACTCCACGGTCAGCGGATGGCGCGGCAGGCTCCCTGTCGTGTCCCTTCGCGACACGATGATCGCCGTCGCGCCATCACACGGAACGTCGCAGTCATACAGGCACAGGGGCTCCGAGATCATCCGGGCGCCCAGGTAGTCGTCCATCGCCATCGGCTCGCGGTAGACGGCATCCGGGTTCAGTCCGGCGTTGCGACGGGCGTTGAGCGCGATCCAACCGAGCTGCTCACGCGTCAACCCGAAGTCGTGCATGTACCTCTGGGCGGGCATGGCCAGCCAGTTCGCCGCCGACAAGGCGCCGAAGGGAGCGACCCATTCGAGGTGGGACGGCAACTTGCCGCCGGAGAACAACACCGACGCCCGGCCGCCGCCGGCCTGCTGGGCGGCCGTCGACTCCCACACCGACCGGTAGACCACGACGTGGTTGGCGAGTCCCAGCGTGACGGCCATGCACGCCTCGATGGCCGGGCCGATCTGACCCGCGGTCTCCATCGCCGAGACGTACCACCGGCAGCGCAGGCCGAGCGCGTTGCGGACCTCCTGGATGGCAGCACCCGAGAACCCCGCGTCGGGCACGCCGGGGCCGGGGTAGCTGGCGATGCCGTCGATGTCGTCGACGGCGAGCCCCGCATCTTCGATCGCGCGAAGCACCGCCTCGAGGGTGAGGTCCAGTCCCGTTCGGTCCAGCCGGCGCCCGACCGCAGACTTGCCGGCTCCGGTCAGGACCGCCTTTCCGTCGAACGGACCACCGGTCACCTTGGTGAGGCTAGTCATCAGAAGACGAACCGGGCGATGAGTTCGGCGACGGCGGCGGGTTTGTCCACGCCGTCGATCTCCACGGTGTGGCGCACGGTCAGGTTGACGGTGTCGTCGGTGACCTTGGTGGCGTCGACGAGTTCGGAGCGCACCCGGAGGCGACTGCCCGCGGCGACCCCGGCCAGGAACCGCACCTTGTTCAGGCCGTAGTTGATGCCCATCTTCGCGTTCTCGACGCGGTAGTTGTCCTTGCTCACGCCGGGGATGAGTGACAGCGTGAGGAAGCCATGCGCGATCGTTGCGCCGTAAGGGCTCTCGGCCTTGGCCTTCTCGACGTCGACGTGGATCCACTGATGGTCCATCGTCACGTCGGCGAAGGCGTCGATGCGGCTCTGGTCGATGTCCACCCACCGGCTGACTCCGAGTTCGGCCCCGATCAATGCGATCGCGTCGTCGATGGATCGGATCGTCTTCACCTAGCTGCTCCCGTCGCCGCCCACCCGAATACCGATATCTATTTAACGGTATAGACTGACCGCGCCCGCTGGGCAACCAGCCCAGCAGTCCGACGTTCTTGGGAGACAGATGGCCACCACCACATCCCGCGCGGCGATCGTCGCCGCTGCCCGCACACCGATCGGAACGGCGCGCAGGGGCACGCTGGCCAACGTTGAAGCGATCGAGCTCGCCAAGCCAGTGGTGTCGGCGGTCGTCGAACGCTCCGGACTGGACGCCGCTGACTTCGACGACCTCGTCTTGGCCGAAAGCATGCAGGGCGGTGGCGACAGCGCCCGCTACATTGCGGTGGATCTCGGCCTGATCCACATTCCCGGGCTCGCCGTCAACCGACAATGCGCATCGAGCCTGTCGGCCATCGCGGTGGGCGCGGGGCAGATCGCAGCCGGAATGAGCCACGCCATCCTGGCGGGCGGCATGGAGTCGCTGTCCACCGGACCGATCATGCAGAAGCGCAAGCCCTTCACCTCGGGCAAGTCGGCCGAGGATTACGAGCAGTGGTTCCCCGAGTCGCATCCGCCGACCGCGGAAGCGCCTGCCATGGACATGTCCATCACGGTCGCGCACAACTGCAACATCCAGTACGGGATCACCCGTGAGGACCAGGACGAGTGGGCGCTGCGTAGCCATCAGCGCGCGATCAAAGCCATCGACGCCGGGTCGTTCACCGACGAGATCATCCCGATCGAGGTCCCCCAGGCCGACGGCACCACGATCACATTCGCCCAAGACGAGCATCCGCGGCGAGGCAGTTCGATGGAGTCGCTGGCCGGACTGAAGGTGTTGCATCCCGAGATCGAGGCCTTCTCGGTGACGGCTGGAAACTCGTCGGGCATCAACGATGCCGCGGCGGTTGTCGCGCTCGCGTCTCCCGACACTCAGCAGAGCGTGCTGGCAAGCGTGCTGTCCTGGACGCAGGTCGGACTCGACCCGACCCGCACCGGCAGTGGGCCGATCAAGGCCATCGCGAAGGCGCTCGAGCTGGCAGGTCGCAAGCTCGAGGATGTCGCGCTGTTCGAGATCAATGAGGCCTTTGCCGCCCAGGCTGTCGCCTGCGCGCGCGAACTCGGCCTTGACGAAGAGATCGTCAACGTCTACGGCTCGGGCATCAGCCTTGGCCATCCGATCGCCGCGACCGGCGCGCGCATGGTCACGTCGGCGATATATGAGCTACGTCGCCGAGGCGGCGGCATCGGCGTGCTGTCGATGTGCGCGGGCGGCGGAATGGGTGCCGCGATGGTTATCGAGGTGGCTTGAGATGACGAATCTGATCACCGAGCGACTGTTCCGGGTCGATGGCGACCGAGCGGTGTTGCTCGGGTCTCGGCGCCGCAGCACCGGCGTCGTCAAGTTCCCGGCAGAGCGTCCCGAACTGTTCGACGGCAGCCCGGACACCCAGGCCGACATCGAACCGCTTGAACTATCCACGGAGGGAACGCTTTACACGTTCACGACCCAGGAGTTCCCCCCACCGCTGCCGTACAAGGGAAACCGGGATCCCAAGACGTTCCTGCCGTACATCGTCGGCTTCGTCGAGCTGGAGGAGGGACTGTTGGTGGAGTCGCTGATCATCGACGCCACCGCGGGCGACCTGCGGATCGGCCAACCGATGGTGTCTGCCACCACCACGCTGGAGACCGAGGCAGGCGAATCGTTTCTTACCTTCGCGTTCCGCCCGGCCTAGCATCGGCGCTGTGACCGACCTGGGTTCGCCGGGCTTCGCGCTGCATCCGCTGCACGGCGTCCACGAGCCGACCACGACGACACCGGCGCGGCGTCCGCGCTCGGTGCGCCGCACGACCTCCATCGACATGACACGTGATGCGGGCACGCTGGATCCGGTGTACCTCAATGGAAGAGGACGCGACCTGTGGACCGCGGACGACGGCACCGCAACAGAACTCGGCACGGCCGGCTTGTCCGCCACCATCGAGATGGTGGCCCGCATCGTGCGGCACATCGAAGTGCAGCCGCAGGTGGTCGGAGTCTTACGGCTGACGGGCGCCCCGGCCATGAGCGGATTCCGGGCAGCGGTGGACAAGGCGGCTCCCGATCTGCGCCGGATGCGCGATCTGCGATACACGCTGTTGGACGACGTGCCCGTCGCTACCTTGATCTCCGGTCACGCGCTGTCGGCGTCGGGTGATCTCGGCAACGTCGCGAAGTCGGGGTATCTGCCCGTCGCCGACCAGTGCGCCGGGTTCGCGAGCGGCGGCCTGTTGATGACCTCGTTTGAGGAAGGTGATCCGGCGGTCGTCACCGGCCCGATCGCCCCGAACATCGATGACGACGATCCCCTCGCATGGCATGAGGTGGCGGCGCTGCCGCTGCACGCGATGCGCCGCCGCCGCCGCGTTGACGTCTACGACGCGGGGCGCGGTCGTGCGGGCATCGATGCGATGTTCCGCGACACCTACGTGCGCGCCGACGGGGCGGAGACGATCATCCACGAATACACGCTGACCGCCACGGTCGACACCGAGAGCGGCGTCATCGTGGCGTCGCAAGCCACGCCGCGTGTGTTGCCCTGGCGGGAATGCCCTGGTGCGGCCGCGAGCGCATCCGGGATCAGCGGAATGACGTTGTCGGAGCTGCACTTCCGGGTACGCAAGGAGTTGTCCGGCACCAGCACCTGCACTCATCTGAACGACCTGCTGCGCAGCGTCGGCGATGCCGAGGCGCTGATCGCCACGCTGCGAACACGGTCAAGGAGCTAGCTGCTCTGTCCGAAGATAATCCGCTCATTCCGATGGTGGACCCCGACGAGTCGGTCGCGCAGTCCAGGTACAACGAGGCCGAGGTTGAAGAACTGATCGCACAGTTCGACCGTCGGATACAGCGACTCGCAGGTGCGCTACGCGCGTTGGACGACGAGGCCACCGATCGAACATTGACGGTGGACGGCCGGCAGATCTCCGTAGCGCTCGTCGCGCGGAGTGCGTGGCACGAATGCCACCATCACCTCCGCGACATTCGACACCTCGGCGGCTAGCGACTCGCCATCGCGACGATCATCTCGGCGGCCGCCGCGATCATCTCGTCGCGGTCGACGGCCACGGTCTGCTGGTGCACCGTATGCCAGGCCCGATCCAGCAAGCCCATCACCGCGACGCCGATGACGTCCGGCGAATGCGTGCCTGCGCCGGCGATGGACTGCCCCAACTTCCACGACGCACGGGTCACCATGCGGTTGCGCGACATCCGGAACGCTTCGTCGTTGGGCGCCGAATGCGCCGACGAGAGCACGAATGCACCGTGGTTGTCCATGTAGTCGAAGTAGTGCCCGACCCATGCCCGCACGTCGGCAGGGGCGAACGGTGCATTCATCTCGTCCCACTCGTCGATCACCGTGAGCACGTCGTGATACGCGGTCTCGCCTAGGACGTTGAAGACCTCTCGCTTGTCCTTGAAGTACGTGTAGAAGCCGGCCCGAGAGATACCGCACGCCTCGGTGATCGCGTTGATGGGCGTGCCCACGTAGCCGCGCTCAAGGAACAGCGTCCGACTGGCATCCAGGATTGCCGCGCGGGTCCGTTCACCACGGCCGCCGTCCAGTTGCCCGATAGGCGCCGAGGTCACAGTCATGCCGAGACCATATATGACGATACTGTCAAGTGCAATCGAAACAGTTCACAGCGGTTACGTGGCACTAAAGCGAGAACAACTTGACACAATCGTCAAGTTGCGCGAAGCTCGTATCCATGCCCGATGTCGAGCAGCAGCGAGAGGCACACCGATGACGCAGTTCACCGACGCACCGATCTTCGATGCCGATCAGCACATGTACGAAATGCCTGACGCGCTGACCAGGCACCTGCCCGAGCAGTTCCAGCCGAAAGTGCAGTTCGTCCAGATCGGCAAGCGCACCCGGATCGCGATCCTCAACAAGATCACCGACTACATGCCGAACCCGACATTCGAACGGGTCGCCGCGCCTGGCGCCCATGAGAAGTTCTACTCCGGCCAGAATCCCGAGGGTCTGTCGATGCGGGAGATGTCGGGCCGCGGCATCGATACGCCGCCGGGCGCGCGCAACCCCGAGGACCGGATCGCCGAACTCGACCGCCAGGAGGTTGACGCGACCCTGAACTACCCCACGCTGGCCAACCTGGTCGAGCACTCCGCCGCTGAGGATCCCGAGCTGACCGTGGCGATCATCCACGCGCTCAACCAGTGGATGCTCGAGCACTGGGGCTTCACTCATGCCAACCGCATCTACTCGACGCCGGTGCTCACCCTCGGCCTCGTCGACGAGGCGCGTCGCGAGCTCGAGTACATCCTGGACAACGGCGCCAAGGTCGCCCTGATCAAGCCGGCGCCAGTCAACGGTTACAAGGGCTGGCGCTCCCCCGCCCTGCCCGAGTTCGACCCGTTCTGGCGCGACGTCGAGGCGGCCGGACTCCCGATCGTGTTGCACGCCAGCCAACCTCCGCTGCAGGAGTACATCGACAAGTGGGAGCCCCCGTCAACCAGTAGCGCGTTCGAGATGTCGGCGTTCAAGTGGACGGCGTTGGGCCACCGCGAGATCGCCGACATGCTGACGAGCCTGATCTGCCATGGCACCCTGACCCGGTTCCCCAAGCTGCGCATCGCCAGCGTCGAAAACGGCAGTGCCTGGATCAAGCCGCTGTTCGACGATCTGCAGTCGACGTTCAACAAGATGCCGCAAAACTTCCCCGAGCATCCGCACGAGGTGTTCCGCCGCAACGTCTGGGTCAGCCCGTTCTGGGAGGGCAAGGTGGCCGACGTCGTGCAGACCGTCGGCTGGGACAAGGTGATGTTCGGCTCGGACTGGCCGCACCCCGAGGGTCTGGCCGAACCGAAGGGGTATTGGAGGTACGCCGAGGGCATGGACGAGCGGCGCACCTACGACTTCATGGGAGACAACGCCCGCCGCTTCTTGGGGCTGCCGATCGCCAATCCCGATCCGGCTGCCGTCAAGCCGCCGGCCTTGGCCAACGCCTGATCCGAGTTCAATCGCTGGCGGGCAACGGCTTCGCCTCCTTCAGAGCCAGTGCCGTCGTCCCGACACTGAGGGTGCCCCCACCGGCTTTCGTCACCAGAACCTCGGCGCCTGCCTCGTCGACGTAACGCTTACCCATCGCATTGCCGTCGGAGAACGCCGGGTCGGGCGCGCCGCCCGACTTGTCGGCGTCCATCGCCACCATCGGCTGCCCGCCACAGCGCATGTCGTCGAGGCTGTCAGCGGCCCTGACGACGATGACCTGGGTATCACACACCTGGCTCTGTAGCCGAGTGCCATTCTTGATCATGTTGATCCCTTTACTTTTCGGCGTTCACATCGCGAATGCTGTCGCTGATCTGTCGGCGCAGGAGCTTGCCCGTCGCGTTCGTCGGTAGCTCGTCGCGGAAGACAACCCGGTCCGGGGTGCGTGATCCCCGCAAGAACTTCCGAGCGTACTCACGAAGCTCGTCGGCGTCCGGCTCGACGCCCGCTGCGGGAACCACCACGGCGACGATGGCCTGGCCCCACTGCGGATCCTCCACCCCGACAACGGCGACCTCATGCACATGCGGATGCTCGACGAGCACATCCTCCAGCTCGGCAGGCGCGATGTTCTCGCCACCGCGAATGATGGTGTCGTCGAAGCGCCCGGTGATGAACAGGTAGCCGGCATCGTCGAGCGTCGCGATGTCCTTGGTGGGGAACCAGCCGTCCTCGTCCAGCACCGATCCGATGCCGGCGTACCTGCCGGAAACCTGCTCGCCGCGCACGAAGAGCTCACCGGGCTCCCCCGGCCCGAGCACGTGGGCGTTCTCGTCGCGGATCTGCACCTCGATACCGGGCACCGGCAGGCCGACCGAGCCGAGCCGCTTGGCGACGGTCTCGTCGGTGTTGCCGTGCGCATCTCGGTGGTCGTCGGGAGTCAGCACCGCGATCGTCGAGCTGGTCTCGGTCAGGCCGTAGGCGTTGACGAATCCGACGTGCGGCAGCAGGTCTAGGGCCCTGCGCACCAACGGAAGTCCCACCTTCGACCCGCCGTAAGCCAGGTTGCGCAGCGAGGGCAGTTCGACCGGCTCCCGCTCAAGCGCGGTAACGATGCGGTCCAGCATGGTGGGCACGACGGTCGCGGTCGTCACCTTTTCGTCGGCGACAAGCCGCACCCACTCGCGGGCCTCGAAATTGGCCAGATACACCATCTTTCGGCCGGCGTACAGGTTCGACATCGCCGCGTTGACCCCGGCGATGTGGTACGGCGGTACACAGATCAGTGCCGCGTCATCGGTGCCGGCCGAACCGAATTCGACGGTGCCGGTGATGTAGCTGGTCAGGTTGCCGTGGGACAGCTCGACCGCTTTTGGCTTCGACGTGGTGCCCGACGTGAACAGCACGATCGCCACGTCATCGGGATCGGCGAACTCCGCGGCGGGTTCTGCCGTGCGCGCGGCGACCAGGAACTCCTCGGAGCCCAGCACGCGCTTGCCGGCGTCACCGACCATATCCCGGTAGCGATCGTCGACGATCACCAGCGGGTCGGGCAGCCGTCCGATCAGCTCTTGGACACCTTCGGCGCTCAACCGGTAATTGATCGGCGTGTATGCCTTGCCGGCGCGCGCCGAGGCGAAAATAAGCAACGGCGCCATGACGCCTCCCGAGCCGATGTACACGACGTGCTCGGCGCCCGAGGCCGCGATCACGCCCGCTCCGCCGTCGGCCAGGTCGCTGAGCTCTCCGATCGTCGACCGTTTGTCGCCATCGACCAGCGCAATCCGCTCCGGGTCCCCCGAAACCGCCATCTCCAATAGCAACGAAATGCTCAACGCCTCAGCCTTCACTCGGAGTACGGGGAATTCTAGACTGCCGTTCGAGAATCAGCTATATAGTTATAGGCTTAGTGCTATCGAACGTCCTGCAACGACGCGATATTCGGAGTGACTGCATCGGTGGTCAGCA
>JAOPVX010000278.1 GCA_025965975.1 Mycobacterium sp.
CCCGGGGCGGAGTCGATCCGCCTTCGGGACGTCGGGCACGTCCCGATGTCCGACGACCCCGCCCGGGTGGCCGAACTGATCCTGCAGGTGACCACCGCCGTCGACCGTGCGGCGGTGTCGACCGAGAGGGCTGATCGCGATGCCTAGCACCGACGACGACGCGCTTGCCTCATGGGGCGGAGGACAAGACCTCAGCGCGTGGGAAGCGCTGATGTGGCGCACCGATGGCGACCACCGCACCCGTTCGACCGGGGTCATGATCGAGTTGCTCGACACCGAGCCGGACTGGGATCGGCTGGTGGCGGCCCACGAGCGATTCACCCAACGTGTCCCGCGGCTGAGGGAGCGCGTTGTCGAGCCACCGCTGCCCCTCGTTGCGCCGGCATGGTCCCCGGACCCGCATTTCGACCTGGACTATCACCTCCAACGGGTGCGTCTGCCGGGCGACGGATCGATGGCCGAGCTTCACGCCCTCGCGGCCCAGTTCGCCGCGCGCCCACTGGATCCCGAGCGTCCCGCGTGGGAGGCCCTGCTCGTGCTCGGCGTCACCGGCGGACAGGCGGCCTACCTGTTCAAACCGCATCACAGCCTGAGTGACGGGATCGGTCTTCTGCAATTGCTGGACTTGGCCCACGGGCACGGCCGGGAACCCGGACCGGCCGATGAGGCCCCGATGCCGAAGCCTCGACGCCAGGAGTCGCCCGAGGGTCTACTGGCAAACCGGCTCGCCGCCAGGGTCGTCAATGCGCCCGCGGGTGCGGTGCGCGAAGCGCTCTCCGCGGCACGCCGATTGGTCGGCGACCCAGTGGGAACGACAACAGACGCCGTCAAATTCGCGATGTCGCTCCGGCGAATGCTGATGCCGCCGGATACACCCCATTCACCCGCGCTGAGCGGGAGCGGATCCGGTTATCGGCTGAACACTTTCGACGTGGCGTTCAATGGCCTGAAAGCAGCGGGAAAAGCCGCTGGAGGCTCGGTCAACGATGCATTTCTGGCGGGTGTGCTCGGCGGGGTCCGGCGCTACCACGAGAAGCTCTCCATCACAGTCGATTCCATGCCGGTGGCGATACCGGTCAGCCTTCGCACCGACGCTGACCCGATGGGCGCCAACAAGTTCGCCGGTGCACGGTTCGTTGCGCCGGTCGGTGAACCCGATCCCAAGACGCGCATCGCTGCCATCCACCGCTTCATCACCGACGCGCGTATGGAGCCCGCGCTCGGATTCCTCGACCTTCTCGCACCGGTGCTGAGCCGCCTGCCAGGGATCGCGCTGACCGCAATCGCAGGTCAGATGACCGGCCTCTCCGACCTGCAGGCCTCCAACCTCGGTGCGATCGGCCGTCCTCTGTATCTGGCGGGTGCGCGGGTGACGCGCATCTACCCGATGGGTCCCCGACCCGGCATCCCGGCCATGGTGGCGATGTTGACCTACGACGGAACCTGTTGCATCGCCGTCAACTTCGACCCGGAGGCGATCACCGACCCTGCGGCCTTCTCGACATGCCTCCGCGAGGGGTTCGACGAAGTGATCGCGCTGGCTGCCACCCACTGAAATGCCCTCGGCGGAGAGTCACGGGGTATACGCCACCGGCGCTTTACCCCCAAAGCGGTAGCGATGACCCCCCGTCGTGGTGACGCGCCACGAGGCTCTCCCGCTGAGACTTGAGTCACCAAACGCGCTCGCCCTCGAGGTTTCGTCGGCGAGGGATACAGAGGCATTCAATACCGCAGAAAGAGGACGTCCATGACGACCGCCGCACATACCGAATCAACGACTATCCCCGACGAGATCGCCCGGCAGATCGTGCTCCCCGAGGGCCACGGCGACCTCGCCGCGCTGCACGAAGCCTACAAATGGGTGCGCAACAACGCGCCGCTGGCCAAGGCCGTCGTGGAGGGCTACGACCCTCTCTGGCTGGTCAGCAAGCACGCCGACCTGCAGGAGGTCGAGAGCCAGCCTGAGGTCTTCAGCGCTGGCGGCGGTCCAGACCACCCCGGTGCGAATAACCCCATCCTGCAGAACCAGGCTGGCGACGAGTTCATGAAGAGCCTGCTCGGCGGCCACCTGCGCATTATGGATGCCCTGCCATACATGGACCCGCCCGAGCACACCGACATCAAGTTCATTACCAACGACTGGTTCCGGCCCACCCAGCTCCAGAAATGGACGGATCAGATCCGCGATCTCGCCAAGGCGTCCGTCGAGAAGCTCGAGAAGCTCTCCGCAAGCGGCGAGATCGACCTACTCGACGACTGGGCCCTTGGCTTCCCGCTGCACGTGATGATGACGCTGTTCGGCGTGCCGCCGGAGGACGAGGCGAAGATGATGAAGCTCACCCAGGAGTTCTTCGGCACCGCCGATCCGGAACATCAGCGCGAAGACGTCGAGGCGGTAAGCCCGGAGGCGATGGCCCAACAGTTCGCGGCCACCTTCCAGGATTTCTGCGCCTATTTCGACGTGCTGGCCGAGGACCGCCGCGCCAATCCCCGCGACGACCTCGCCACCATCGTCGCCACCGCCAAGGGATCCGACGGCGAGTACCTACCGAAGTCCTACTCCTACGGCTATTACATGGCCATCGCCACCGCCGGGCACGACACCACCTCGGCAACCCTGGCCGGCACGCTTCAGCTGCTGTCCCAACACCCCGACGTTCTGGCCCGGGTCAAGGCGGATCCGAAGTTGATTCCCAACCTCATCCTGGAGGCATTGCGGATCGTGGCACCGGTCAAACACTTCACCCGCCGCGCGGAACAGGACTACACGATGCGCGGGCAGACCATCAAGAAGGGCGACCGGCTGATGCTGCTCTTCCAATCGGGCAACCGCGACGAGGACGTCTTCGACCGTCCCTATGAGTTCGACATCGATCGCAAGCCAAACAAGCAGATCGCATTCGGCCACGGCCCGCACATGTGCATCGGCCAGCACCTGTCCAAGCTCGAACTGAAGGTGATGCTCGAGGAGCTGCTGCCCCGCCTGGAATCGATCGAGCTGCTCGGACCCGGGAAATACACGCAGACCAATTTCGTCGGCGGCCTGCAGCACTTGCCCGCAAAGCTCAACTTCTCCCTGAACGGCTGAGATTCCATGACGACGATCGATTACCCCCAGCTCTATATCGCCGGCACGTGGACCGCGCCCGCCGGCCACGACACAATCGAGGTCCATTCCCCGGCTACTGAGGAGCGGATCGGGTCCGTGCCCCGCGGCAGCGAGGCCGATATCGACGCCGCTGTCGCAGCGGCCAGGAGCGCGTGCGACACCGCCGACGGATGGGCAAACTGGGATCCGAAGGAACGCGCTGACGTTCTCGAACGGTTCGCAGTGGAACTGGAAGCCCGCGGCACCGAAACGGCCCGGCGGGTGTCGATGCAGAACGGGATGCCGATCTGGCTCGGCCACCAGTTCGAGGCCGTTTTTCCGCCGCTGCTGCTGCGCTACTACAGCGACCTGATGACCAGTGCACCAGCAGAGGAAGCGCGTCCGGGCATGTTCGGCGGCACGTCGCTAGTGTCCAAGCATCCCGTCGGCGTCGTCGGCGCGATCGTGCCATGGAATGTCCCGCAATCGATTTCGTTCCTCAAAGTCGCACCGGCGTTGGCCGCCGGCTGTTCCGTCGTCCTCAAACCGGCCGAGGAGACCGTGCTCGACGCATTCCTGATGGCCGAGGCGGCCGCCGCAGCGGGCCTACCCGACGGCGTGGTCAACGTTGTTCCCGGCGGCCGTGATGTGGGCGCCTACCTGGTCGAGCACCCCGGCGTCGACAAGGTTTCATTCACCGGATCCACCGGCGCGGGCCGCTGGATCGCCGAAGCGTGCGGGCGGCTGCTGCGGCCGGTCACCCTCGAACTCGGCGGCAAGTCTGCGGCGATCGTCCTCGACGACGCCGACCTGGCCGCCTCCATCGAGCAGTTCTTCGGAGTCACCCTGCTCAACAATGGTCAAATCTGTTGGCTCAACAGCCGGGTGCTAGTCCCCCGCAGCCGATACACCGAAATCGTCGACACCATTACCGATATGGCGCGTTCGCTGACGGTGGGCGATCCTCTCGATCCCGATACCAAGGTCGGCCCGCTGGTATCGAAGCGTCAGCGCGAGCGCGTCGAAGGCTACATCGCCAAAGGCAAAAGTGAAGGTGCCCGAATGACCACCGGCGGTAAGCGGCCATTTGACCGAGGCTGGTTCCTCGAACCCACCATCTTCGCCGACTTGGACAACAACGCGACGGTGGCACGCGAAGAGATCTTCGGCCCAGTGCTCTCGGTGATCCCCTACTCCAACGTGCAGGAAGCCATTGCGATTGCCAACGATAGTGTCTACGGCCTCGGCGGGAGTGTGTGGTCATCGGATCCGGAACGCGCGACCAATGTTGCTCGCCGAGTTCGCTCGGGGACTGTCGGGGTCAACCACTACGTCAATGATCCCGTCGCCCCGTTCGGCGGCATCAAGCAAAGTGGCATGGGCCGCGAATTGGGTCCGGAGGGACTGCACGCGTTCCAGGTGTACAAGACCATCTACCTGCCGCCTCCGCCGAGTACCGGTTAAGCGCAGGCTATAGAACTGGCATCGCAGTGATTCATGCCAGCTTGCAGATCGGAGCAAGTAACCAATGTCTGCGCCGACACTCACGACGCCCAGGGCCAACGTGCACGAATTCACGACTGAACTGATTGTTCGGCGGCGCAGCGCACCCGCACAAGGCGTGGTGCTGCTTGACCTCGCCCATCCGGAAAACGAGGACCTGCCGCGTTGGGAACCCGGAGCCCACGTCGACTTGATTTTCGAAGACGGCCTCACGCGCCAATACTCGCTGTGCGGTGACCCGCGCGATTCGGGGGTTTGGCGCGTCGGAGTCTTGCTCGACCCGAACAGCCGGGGCGGTTCGCGGTATGTCCACGACAACCTCCACGACGGAGCCACTGTCCGGGTCCGTGGCCCGCGCAACCACTTCCCGCTGGTCGACGCCCAGCATTACAGGTTCATCGCCGGAGGAATCGGCATCACGCCGATCTACGCGATGATCGAGGCCGCCCAACGGGCAGGCAACGACTGGACACTGCTGTACGGAGGACGCACCAGGGCGTCCATGGCGTTCGCGGAGGAGCTCGCCGAGCGCTACCCCGACCGAGTCACGTTGTGGCCCCAGGACGAACGCGGCCTTCTCGACCTAAAATCGCTCCTCAAGGATCCAGAAGGCAACACGCTGGTGTACTCCTGCGGGCCCGAGGCACTGCTGTCGGCGGTGGAACAAGACAGCGCCCACTGGCCGGCAGGAATTCTTCATATCGAGCGATTCGCTGCCAAGGCGCCCACCGCGGAGGATGCCACCGCGGCCCTCGAGCAGTTTGAGGTGATGTGCCAACGCTCCGGGCGGACTTTTGAGATCACATCCGACGAGTCGATATTGGAAGTCCTTGAGGGAGAGGGCATTCCCATCCTCGGCAGCTGCTATGAAGGAGTCTGCGGCACCTGCGAAGCGAGGGTGCTGGAGGGAACCCCGGACCATCGCGACTCGGTGCTCACCGAGTCCGAGCGATCTACCGGCGAGGTCATGCTGGTCTGCGTGTCGCGCTCTCGCACCGAAAGGCTGGTGCTCGACCTGTGAAGACTATGAAGACCAACTACCCGAAGAAGTGCTGGTACGTCGCGGCCACATGCGACGAAATCACCGAAAATCCGTTGGGTCGGCGCCTGCTCGGCGAGGAGGTCGTACTGTGGCGCGGGGCCAGCGGACGAGTCACCGCATTCGTAAACCGCTGCGCGCACAGGGCGTTTCCGTTGTCGCACAGTAGCGTCGCCGGCGATCAACTGGTCTGCGGTTACCACGGATGCACCTACGACGCCGACGGGAAATGCGTTCACATCCCCTCTCAACCCCAAGTCCCGACTGGGATGCGGGTGCGGGTGTTCCCCGTCCTCGAACGACCACCATTTATCTGGATCTGGTTGGGAAACCCGGCCGCGGCCTCGGGCAGCGAACCGCCACGCCTTTTGTGGATCAACGACCCGGCGTGGGCAACCTTCGCCAGTATTTGGCCAGTGAACGCCAATTACTTGATGGTCCACGAACATTACCTCGACTTCAGCT
>JAOPVX010000281.1 GCA_025965975.1 Mycobacterium sp.
GCGAGCCTGGCAGTGATGGCGTTGGTGTCGATCGGCGTCATCGCGGTGATGCTGCTGATCGTCTACCGCTCCATTGTGACCGCGATCCTGGCGTTGCTGATCGTGGGCATCGAACTCTTTGCCGCAGAAGGGGTTACCGCCACCGCGGGCAACCTGAACATCATCGGGCTGACGCCGTACGCGGTGAGCATGATCACCATGCTCGCGATCGCCGCGGGCACCGACTACGTCATCTTCCTGCTGGGCAGATATCACGAAGCCCGGGCGGCCGGGCAGGACCGGGAAAAGGCTTTCTACACGGCCTATCACGGGGTGTCTCACGTGATCCTGGGTTCAGGGCTGACGATTGCGGGTGCCCTCCTGTGCTTGACCATGACCACGTTGCCGTACTTCCAGACCATGGGTCTGCCGTGTGCCATCGCGCTACTGGTCATCGTGGTCGCGGCGCTGACGCTGGCGCCGGCGATCCTGGCCGTGGGGTCCCGGTTCGGGCTGCTCGATCCCAAGGGGGAGCTCTCCGCACGCGGCTGGCGCAAGGTCGGCACCGTGGTGGTGCGGTGGCCGGTGCCGATCATCGTCGTCACCGCCGTGATCGCGATCATCGGATTCGTCAGTCTGCTGACCTACGTTCCGCAGTACAACGACCAGAAGTACACCCCCGCCGACATGCCGGCCAACGTCGCCATGGCCGCTGCCGAGCGGCACTTCTCCCAAGCCCGGATGAACCCCGAGTTGCTGATGGTCGAAGCCGACCACGATCTGCGCAACCCATCTGACATGCTCGTGATCGACAGGATCGCCAAGAGCATCTTCCACCTGCGTGGTATCGAGCGAGTGCAGACCATCACCAGACCCTTGGGGGCGCCGATCGAGCACAGTTCCATCCCCTTCCAGATCGCCATGCAGAACTCCGCCACACTGCAGACGGCCAAGATTCAGAACGACAACACGGCTCAAATGCTCGAGCAGGCCGACGAGTTGAGCAAGACCATCGCCACCATGGAACACATGTACGGCATCCTGCAACAGGTCACCGCCACAACACACGACCTGGTCGGTGCCACAAAGCAAATCCAGGCCGATACCAACGAGCTCAGAGATCACATCGCCGATTTCGACGACTTCTTCAGACCGATTCGCAACTACTTTTATTGGGAGCCGCACTGCTTCGATATTCCCGTGTGCTGGTCAATACGATCGGTGTTCGACACACTTGATGGCATCGACAAAGTGACCGACGACCTTGGGTCCGTCGTCAACTCCACCGAGCGGTTGGATACGCTCATGCCGCAAGTGTTGGCGACTCTCCCGCCGACCATTGAGGCGATGAAGACGATGCGGGACTTCATGGTGTCGAGCCACAGTACGATGGCCGGTATCCAGGCCCACATGCAGGAGGCCGCCCAGGGATCAACACTCATGGGCCAGTACTTCGACGAAGCCAAAAACGATGACTCCTTCTACCTTCCACCGGAAGTCTTCCAAAACCCCGACTTCCAGCGCGGCCTGAAAATGTTCGTGTCGCCCGACGGCAAGGCCGTCCGGTTCATCATCACCCACCAAGGAGACCCCGCCTCGGTGGAAGGTATCCAGCACGTCGCAGGAATCAAAGACGCCGTCGGCGACGCCGTCAAGGGCACTCCGCTGGAGAACGCGAAGGTGTCACTGGCCGGCACCGGATCGCTGTACAGCGACATGCAGCACGGCGTAACCATCGACCTCATGATCGCCTGCATCGCAGCGATGATCCTGATCTTCGCGATCATGCTGATCATCACCCGCAGCGTGGTCGCCGCACTGGTCATCGTCGGCACGGTCGCCGCATCCCTGGGCACCGCATGTGGTCTGTCGGTACTGCTCTGGCAGGACATCCTGGGTCTGGGCGTGCAGTGGATCGTGATTCCCCTGTCGATCGTGATCCTGCTGGCCGTCGGTTCGGACTACAACCTGTTGGTGGTCTCGCGACTCAAAGAGGAGATCCACGCCGGGCTGAACACCGGGATCATCCGCGGCATGGGCGCCACTGGGCGCGTGGTCACCGCGGCCGGGCTGGTGTTCGCGTTCACCATGATGTCAATGATCGTCAGCGACTTGCGTGTGGTCGGCCAGCTGGGCATGACCATCGGCATCGGTCTGCTGGTCGACACGCTCATTGTGCGGTCGTTCATGACGCCGTCGATCGCCGCCGCGCTGGGACGATGGTTCTGGTGGCCGCTGAACACCTTCCGTACCGCGGGCAAAAAGGATCCCGACCCCGACCCCGAGCCCGAACCCGAAGATGCCACCGCGCCACTACCGCAGCCGACGATGGCGTGACACGCACTGACACGCCATCGGCGGACACGGTGTAACCCATCGGAGCGAGGCATATGAGAGAACCTGAATCGAAACTGCGCCAACGCAGCGTTGGGCGCTTGGACCGGTCCCGCGATCCCGCGATCCTGAACGCCGCGCTGGCCGCACTTACCGAGAACGGATATGACGCCACCAACATGGACGACATCGCGGCGCGCGCCGGCGTTGGCAAGGCCGCTATCTACCGGCGATGGTCGTCGAAAGCGGCGTTGATCACCGACACTCTCCTCTACTGGCGGCCCGATCTGCTCACCAACGACGCCCCGGACACCGGCAGCCTCGCCGGTGATCTCGATGCAATCGTCGATCGCGTGGGGCGCAACGAGAATGACTTGATCACTACCGACCTGGTGCTGCGCGTCGCCCTCATGGCCACCCGCGAACCCGAGCTCGCCTCGGCTCTCGATGAAATGATGCTGTTCAGCGGAACGCGGGTGTTCTCCACGATCCTGGCGCAGGCGGCGGCGCGCGGGGAAATACCCGCCGACCGCGACTGGTCGTTGGTCGCCGACGTGGTGCTGGCAATGGGCCTGCTGCAGGTCGTCAGGGCGCAAATCCTAGACGCCGAATTCGTGCGACAGGTCATAGACACACTAGTCCTGCCCGCGGTGCAGACGCCGCCCACCGAGGCGGCTAACCACTGAAGCCGAGCTAAGCAGCCGACGGACACAGCACCACCGCCGACCTGACCGCGACTGCGGCGCCGGTCGACGAGTTGACACCGCGGCGGATTACCACCGCGGTCCTCGACCTGCAATGTCGGCCCGACATCGCGGCGCGGGTCAGCCGGCGCCAGGTCCTCGACGTGGC
>JAOPVX010000282.1 GCA_025965975.1 Mycobacterium sp.
CGGTCACCAGCAGCCACCCGCCCCAGAGCAGCAAGCCCGCGCGGACGGGTGCGGTGCGTGCGGTACGTCGGGTAAACCACAGGCCCGCGAGCAGGCCGATCAAAGCAGCGGGCAGCAGCCACGACGCCTCGACACCCATCGACGGCCCGAAGAGCCTGCCGATCCCGGCACTGCCACCGAAGAACACGTTCATACCTTCGTGCCCGCCGGGTCCTCCACCCCGACCGCCCTCATTGCCGGTGATTCGCTCAATCCCGTTGTACCCCAACGCTAATTGGAGCAAGCTGTTGTCAGTCGAACCCGCGATGTAGGGCCGAGAATCGGCCGGCCACAAGCTGACCAGCGCGACGTACCACCCCGCCGACACAACCATCGCTGCGGCCCCGACGAGCAACTTCCCGATGCGCTGCCACAGCCCGACCGGCGCCGCGACCAGAAACACGAGCGCCAAGCCCGGCACAACCAGAAACGCCTGCAGCATTTTCGTCAGGAACGCAAAACCGACGGCGCAGCCGGCCAAAGCGATCCAGCGCGTGCTCGCCGTCTCGGTCGCGCGCACCATGCAGTACGCGGCGGCGATGAGCAGCAGCACCATCAGCGCGTCGGGGTTGTTGAACCGGAACATCAAGGCCGCCACCGGCATCAGCGCCAGCACCGCGCCCGCGATCAGGCCGGCGACCGGACCGCTCCACCGCCGAACCGCCGAATACAGCAGTGCGACTGAGCCAACGCCCATCAACGCCTGCGGCAGCAGCATGGTGAACGCGCTGAAGCCGAACAGCCTGCCGGACAAGCCCATCACCCACATCGCCGCAGGCGGCTTGTCGACCGTGATGGCGTTGCCGGGGTCGAGCGAGCCGAACAGCCACGCCTTCCAGTCCTGTGTGCCCGCCTGCACCGCGGCCGCGTAGTAGCTGTTGGCCCAGCCCGACGAGCCAAGCGCCCACAGATACAACACGGCGGTGGCCACGAGCAGTACCAGCAGGGCGGGGCGGACCCACCGCGGCTGGGAACCATCGCCGAGAACCAGACGCGTGAGCATGCCGTCGCGGCGGGGTGGTTCGTGCGCCGTCTCCGTCGTCTGCGGTGGCATGTCTGCGGTGATCGTCATCAATCGATTTCCTTTGTGTCGAAGTGAGGTCAGCGGGCTCTGCCGGGGTGAAACACCCAGCCGCGCAACAGCACGAAGCGCACAGCGGTGGCCACGAGATTGGCCAGCACCAGCACAACCAGTTCGACCACGTGGTGCGGCGCGGGGACCACGGCGTGCAGGACACCGAGCGAGCCGCTGGTGATCGCCAGTGCGATCGCGAAGACGATCAGCCCCTCGACGTGGTGGCGGCCTGCATTGTCGCGGCCACCGACCCCGAACGTGAAGCGCCGGTTGGCGGCGGTGTTACCGATCGCGGTGATCAGCAACGCGATGAGGTTGGCCGCCTGCGCGCCCGCCCAGCCCTGCATCAGCGTGAACAGCAAGAGGTAGGCCGCCGTCGACACGACACCGATGGCGCCGAAGCGAACCACCTGGCGGAACAGCGACCCCGGCGCCGCCGCCAACCGCGACGAACCGAGCTGTGCGGCGATGGTGTTCACCGGGATCGACCCGTTGGCGAAGCCGCGCAACATCCGTCCGATGCCCTTGAGGTCGGCGGTCGCGGTGGCGACGACGTCGACGCGGCTGTCCGGATCGTCCACCCAGTCCACCGGGACTTCGTGGATGCGCAGGCCGCTGCGTTCCGCCAGCACCAGCAGCTCGGTGTCGAAGAACCAGCCGGTGTCGGCGACATGGGGCAGCAGGCGCTCAGCGACGTCGGCGCGGATTGCCTTGAAGCCGCACTGCGCGTCGGAAAAGCGCGCGGCAAGTGTCGATTTCAGGATCAGGTTGTAGCACCGCGAGATGATCTCCCGCTTTGGCCCCCGCACCACCCTGGCACCTCGGCCCAGCCGGGTGCCGATGGCCAGGTCCGAATGGCCGGAGATCAGCGGCGCCACCAACGGCGCGAGCGCCGCGAGGTCGGTGGACAAGTCGACGTCCATGTAGGCCAGCACCGGCGCGTCCGAGGTGGACCACACCGCCTGCAGCGCACGCCCGCGACCCTTCTGCTCCAGCCGCACAACCCGTACGTCGGTCAGCTCGGCAGCGAGTTCTGCGGCGATCCATGGTGTGTCATCGACGCTGGCGTTGTCGGCGATCGTGATGCGCGCCGGGAAGGGGAAATTCTCCCGAAGGTGGCGATGCAGCCGGTATATCGAATCGGCGAGGGCGGCTTGCTCGTTGTACACCGGGACCACGACGTCGAGGACGGGCACCCCGGCGGCGCGCGCGGCAAGGGCGGCGTTCGGCCGCGATTCGAAGCGGACTCGGCGATCCCAGCCGGCGTCAGGTGCGAGGGCGATGTCTGTCATGACTCCCATGGTTGATCAGCAGCGTGTGTGTCCCGTTGGGTGAAGCTATGCCTGCGCTATGAGTTCCGCGGCGGCTGTGTGAGGTCGTAGATGAGCACGCGGTCGACGGTCAGCGGGGTGTAGTGGGTTTCCACCCACTCGGCGATGTCGGCAGACTCGCGGCTGCCTGTCGCGGCCCCGCCCCAGTGCCCGATCGTCATCTTGCCGCGGACGAAGTAGTGGATCTGCCGGTCGGCGACGTAGGACTGGAACTGCTCGAGCGTCGGCGAGGGGTCGGTGCCGTTGAAGCCGCCGATCGCCATAACCGGTGCGCCGCTGGCTAATTGGTAGCCCGCGGCGTTGTTCGAGCCGACGGCGGCCGCGGCCCAGGTGAAATCGTGCGCATCGGCTGACAGCATGGCCGAGAGTTCGGGCCCCGGACTCGGCGAGTCAAGCGGCCCGCCGGGTCCGGTGAAGCCTCCGAAGCCGTTGAGGGCCGGCCCGACCGCCGGGATCGCGCCGCTGTGCGGTGTTGCCGCCGTCGCGACCGAATACACTGCTGGCGCTGCCAAGCACGCCACGACGGCCAGTCCCGCCGCCGCACGGGCGACGGGCCCGCTCAGCCGCCCGGCGACCAGCAGCAGCGCGGCCGCGCCCACTCCCCCGACCGCGACCGTCGCCCGCAGCCACGGCATCCACTCGCTGTGCCGCGACAGCAGCACCGCTGCGAGGATGCTGGTGACCAAGACAATGCCGGACGACGCGGTCGCGGCACGGATGTCGGATCGATTGCGCCACAACAGCGTTGCGACGATCCCAACCGAGGCAGCGATCGCCGGCGCAAGCGCCACCGTGTAATAGGGATGCACGATGCCGTTGGCGAAGCTGAACACCACCGCGGTGACGACCAGCCAGCCGCCCCACAGAATCAACGCCGCCCGCGCCGGATCCGTCCGCGGTGCGCAACTGGTGATGACGAACCCCGCCACGAGGCAGATCACCGCGGCGGGCAGCAGCCACGCGATGTCAAGACCCATAGCGGAGCCGAACAGCCGCCCCCAGCCAACGTCGAAGTTGAGATTGCCCAGCCCGCCCGGCTCGTCACCGGTCAGGCGGCCGAGGCCGTTGTACCCCAACGCCAATTCGACGATGCTGTCGTGTTGCGAACCGCCTATGTACGGCCGCGCCTGCGCGGGCCACAGCTCAACAAGCAACAGGTACCAGCCGCCGGATGCCACCAGGGCAGCGACGGCGGCAAGCAGGTCGACGACCCGGCGCCGCATCCGAGGGTGACCGGCGACCAGGTACGCCGCGGCGAAACCGGGCACCACCAAGAACGCCTGCAGCATCTTGGCCAGAAACCCGAAGCCCACCAAGACGCCCGCGGCGATCAGCCACCGACGGCTGCTGCCCTTCTCACAGGCGCGCTGAACGCAGTACGCGGCCGCGACCAGCAGCAGCACCAGCAGGGCGTCGGGATTGTTGAACCGGAATATCAACGCAGCCGTCGGCGTCAGCGCGAACACCGCGCCCGCCAGCAAAGCCGCACCATCGCCACTGACTCGGCGGACCGCCGCGTACAGCAACGCCACCGCCGCAACGCCCTCCAGCGCCTGCGGCACCAGCACGCTCCACGGGTTCAGCCCGAACAGCCGCACCGATACGTCGATGACCCACAGCGCGGCGGGCGTCTTGTCGATGGTGATGGCGTTGGCGGCGTCGCTGGACCCGAACAGCATCGCGGTCCAATCGCTTGCCCCGGCCTGCGCGGCTGCGGAATAGAACGCATTGGCCCATCCACTGGCCGACAGGTACGGAAGATACAGCACCGCGGTCGCGGCCAGCAGCACACCCAGTCCGACCAGAGAGGTGGTCCCACGCGCAAGCAGGGGAACGAAAACTCGCGCGCCAGAGCCGGATACCGTGGGGGTCTGCCTTCCCCTGGTTGTGCGGGGCCCCAGCTCAGGAGGGAGCGCCAGGGTTGACATCGAATCGATTCTCGTTGAGCCCGCTAGGCGTCGGATTTGGCCGCGCTGTGTCTTGACTGTGAATTGACAGGAAACGTCACCACGAACTTCGTGTTGCCCGGCACGCTGTGCACGTCGATCGTGCCATTGTGCGCCCTGACGACGGCGGCGACGATGGCAAGGCCCAGCCCGGTGCTGCCACCCCGGCGGGAGCGCGACGAATCACCGCGGGCGAATCGCTCGAAGATCTCGGGCTGCAGCCACGCCGGTATCCCCGGACCGTCGTCGGCGACCGTCAGCACGGCACCGCCGGAATCCTCATCGACCAACGATGTGGTGACCGAGGTGCCTGGCGGTGTGTGGGTCCTGGCGTTGGCGAGCAGATTGGCGAGCACCTGATGAAGCCGGGCTTCATCGCCGACGACGATGACCGGTTCGTCGGGCAGATCCAGCAACCACTGGTGGTCGGGTCCCGCGATGTGAGCGTCGCTGACGGCGTCGACGGCGAGCCGGGACAAATCGGCCTGCTCGCGTTCCAGCGGCCGTCCGGTGTCCAGCCGCGCCAGCAGTAGCATGTCCTCGACGAGCTGCGTCATCCGTTCGGTTTCGGATTCGACGCGACTCATCGCGTGGGCGACGTCATCGGGGAGGTCGTCTCGTTTGCGTTGCGCCAGTTCCGTATAGCCGCGAATCGCGGCCAGCGGTGTGCGCAGTTCGTGGCTCGCGTCGGCGACGAACTGGCGTACGCGTGTCTCGCTGGCGTGCCGCGCGGACAATGCGCCAGCGATGCGGTCCAGCATTCGGTTCAGCGCCGAGCCGAGCTGTCCGATTTCGGTGTCCGCGCTTGCCGGATCGACCTTGACGATCGGCGTGGGCAGCCGCACCTCGCCGCGGTCGAGTTCGAGGTCGGCCACTTGCCGGGCCGCTTCGGAAACCCTTGACAGCGGGGCTAGTTGGCGGCGGATGATCACAATGCCCGCCGTCGTGCCACCGATCAGCGCGATCGCCCCGACAACACCGAAGATGACGAGCACGGTCAGCAGCGTGTCGTCGACGTCTGAGGTTGGCAACCCCGTCACGATCGTCTCGCCTGTGCCACGAGCGTGCATGCCCGTGACGCGGTAGCGGCCAAGCCCGTCGAGTTCCACGGTGGTCGGCGTGTGGTTCGGCCGGATGCCGGCCAGTTGTTGGGCTGCAGTAGTACTGATTCCGGCGCGGGTGCCGTCGGCGGTGATGACACCGGCGTCGACCGGCGTGCCGCGCGAGATCACCGCACCCACGGTGCGGGCCGCCTGGCCGGGAGCGTTGAGGAAGGCGGGGCCGGGGCCGCCATCCTCACGCATGATCATGTGTCGCGGATGCTCCGGCGGGTCGGGGAATCCGGGCATCGAGCCCATGTCGGGCGGCGGTGATGGTGGCGGCCCGAAGTCGAACAACCCGACAGACCGGCGACCGGTTTGAGCCAGCCGTTCATCGAGCTGATTGGTCAAGAAGCGTTGCAGCGCAAACTCGGTGCCCACCCCGATCGCCGCGCACACCAGGGCAAGCAGGGCGATCTGGGAGGCCAGCAGCCGGGCCCGCAGCGACCAGGTCCGCGGCGGGCGGAAGCGGCTGCGGCCCCTGTCAGCGCGGGGGCTTGAGGACATAGCCGGCACCGCGCAAGGTGTGGATCATCGGCTCGCGCCCGATGTCGATCTTCTTGCGCAGGTATGACACGTACAGCTCGACGATGTTGGACCGCCCGCCGAAGTCATAGCTCCATACCCGGTCCAGGATCTGCGCCTTGCTCAATACGCGTTTGGAATTGCGCATCATGAACCGCAGCAGCTCGAACTCCGTCGCCGTCAGCGAGATGAGTTCGCCGCCGCGGGTCACTTCGTGGCTGTCCTCGTCGAGCACCAGATCGCCGACGACGATCTTGGCGCCGCCCGTTTCGCTGGTCACCCCGGTGCGCCGCAGCAGCGCGCGCAGCCGTAGCACCACTTCTTCGAGGCTGAATGGTTTGGTGACGTAGTCGTCACCGCCCGCGGTCAGACCGGCAATGCGGTCTTCTACGGAATCCTTCGCGGTCAGCAGCAGCAGCGGCAGGCCGGGAATCTGTTCGCGCAGCTTGTGCAGGACGTCCAGCCCACTCATATCCGGCAGCATCACATCGAGCACCACGACGTCGGGCGGGGTCTCCCTGGCCGACGCGATGGCCGAAGCGCCGTCGCCGGCCGTCGCGATTTCCCAACCCTCATACCGCAGGGCCATCGACACGAGTTCGGCCAACACCGGCTCGTCGTCGACGACCAACACGTGGATGGGCTTGCCGTCGGCGCGCCGCATGACAACGCGTGCGGGTTCGTTCTCATTGACGGTGATACCGCTCGGACTCGACACGCGCTCATTATTGGCGGCCCTCATGAGTTCAGACTGTGCCCAATCTATGTGTCAACTGTGAAGGCGCGCGCAGACCTAACCAAACCTGAATCGATGCACAGCGGATTCACATGAACGGCTTGCACTGTAGTCGCATGAGCACCGATCAGAGGGGCACCGAGCACCAGGTGTGGGGCGCACCGCAGCCCTCCCCTTGCAGCTGGGGGCGACGGAAAACCGCCGCGGCCGTGGCGGTCGCGGCCGTCATCGCCGCCTTCGGCGGTGCCGCGATCTACGCCGCCACCGAGGGCAGTCCCCATTCCTTTGGCGCACCCCACCAAGCATCCGGACCAGCTGCGGGCATGCCAGGCGGCCCCGGCGGCCAGCACGGCGCCGGCGGCGGAGGGGGCCCGGCTGCGGTGGGTTCGACGTCGCTGCACGGCGAGTTCGTGGTGCCCGACGGCGCCCGCGGCTACACCACGGAGCTGACCCAGACCGGCGCGGTCACCGCGATTTCGCCGACGTCGATCACCGTTCGGAGCGAGGACGGCTACAGCCAGACCTACGTCATACCGAACACGGCGGGCAACGCCGGAGCGCCGCCGTTCGCCGTGGATGACCAGGTGGTCGTCCGCGCGACACGCAACGGGCAGACGGCGACAGTCACCAACATCGGCAATCCCCAGCAGGGCGGACCTGTTGGCCCAGGCGGAGCTCTTGGCCCCGGCGGAGCTCTTGGCCCCGGCGCACCCGGCGGGCCGGGGCACAGGAACTAGTTACGGGCGGGTTCGCAATTGGCTACGGCGCGGAGGGCGACTGCTCTTCTGTGGGTAACGGTGCCGGTCCTTTGAGCAAGGGCACCGCCATCAGCGGCGGCGTCGTAGTGCTGGTGGGACCGGCCGCTGAGGAATTGCCGCTGCTCACCACCACGGCATGCCCGGCCTGTTGCTGGACGATCGCGACCGACAGCGCGCCGATGGCAACCGCACCGCTGGCGCGGATCACCGCGACGAGCAGTCTCGCGTTGTTGCGATTGCTAGCCCGCATTCTTGGGACACCTCGCCTTCCTGATTTCTTATCAGGTCGCCACGGCAGCGGGACGACCGATAAACCTGCAGGTAAAACCAAGTCAACGCCCCCCAAACTGACAACCGCCTTAAGCGCCCCTACGGATTGTCCAGCCACGCCGAGAGGGAACATCCGGCCGCGACGGGAGCCATCTCATACCCTGTGGCTCATGCAGCCCGCCCAAGGACGTCGCCTATGACGGGCTTCCTCGCGCGGCGGCTGCTGAACTACATCGTGCTGCTGGCGATGGCCTCGTTCCTGATCTTCGCGCTGGCATCGGTCAGCTTCGAACCGCTGGACAGCCTGCTGCAGCGCAATCCACGGCCGCCGCAGGCGGTGATCGACGCCAAGGCCGCCGAGCTGAATCTCGACAAGCCGATTCCGCTCCGTTACGGCCACTGGGTGGCCGGCGTGGTGCACGGCGACTTCGGCACCACAATCGGCGGACAACCCATCGCGGACGAATTGGGGCGGCGCATCGGCGTCACCCTGCGGCTGCTGGTCATCGGCACGGTGCTGGGCACCGTGATCGGCGTGGTGGTCGGCGCGTGGGGGGCGATCCGTCAGTATCACCTGTCCGATCGCGTCATCACGGTGCTGTCCCTGTTGGTGATCAGCACGCCGATATTCGTCCTGGCCAACCTTCTGATCCTCGGCGCATTGCGGGTCAACTCGGTGCTTGGAGTGCAGCTGTTCGAGTACACCGGCGAAACGTCGCCGGAAATCGCCCTGCCAGGAGGGGCTGGGGTCGTGCACCAGTTCGTCGATCGGCTGCAGCACCTGGTGCTCCCCACGTTCACCCTGGCACTCGCGTACACCGCTGGGTACAGCAGGTATCAACGATTCGCCATGCTCGACGTGCTAGGCCAAGATTTCATCCGAACCGCCAGGGCCAAGGGCCTGTCCCGGCGCCGCGCACTGTTCAAACATGGGCTGCGCACCGCGCTGATCCCGATGGCGACGCTGTTCGCCTATTCCGTCGCCGGGTTGCTCACCGGTTCGGTGTTCGTGGAGAAGATCTTCGGCTGGCACGGCATGGGTGAATGGGCATTGCAGGGGTACGCGACCCAGGACGTCAACATCGTCGTTGCGATCACGGTCTTTTCCGGCGCGTTGATCCTGCTTGCCGGGCTGCTGTCCGACGTCATCTACGCAACGCTCGATCCAAGGGTTCGGGTGTCGTGACCGAACCCGTCACCACAGAGACCGCCACTTCCGCCAAGTCGGGTGTCGACATAGCCCGGTTCGCCTCGCGACGCACGCTCGTGTTGCGACGTTTCCTCCGCAACAAGACCGCCGTCGTCTCACTCGTGCTGCTGGCGGCATTGTTCATCGGCTGCTACGCCCTGCCGCCGCTGCTGCCGTACCGCTACACCGATCTCGACTTCTACGCGCTGCAGCAGCCGCCCAGCGTCGATCACTGGTTCGGCACCAACGCCCTCGGCCAGGACCTGCTCGCCCAAACCCTGCGCGGCATGCAGAAATCCATGCTGATCGGGGTCTGCGTGGCGTTCATCTCCACGATCATCGCCGCGACGGTCGGATCAATCGCCGGGTACTTCGGCGGCTGGCGTGACCGCACACTGATGTGGATCGTCGACCTAATGCTGGTGGTGCCGGGCTTCTACCTCATCGCGATCATCACGTCGCACAGCAAGCAGTCGGCCACCGTGATCTGGTTGATCGTGCTGCTGTCCTTCTTCGGCTGGATGATCAGCTCCCGCATCGTCCGCGGGATGACGATGAGCCTGCGCGAACGCGAATTCGTCGCCGCCGCACGCTATATGGGTGTGAGCAACACGCGCATCATCATCCGGCACATCGTGCCCAATGTGGCGTCGTTCCTCATCATCGACACCGCGTTGAACGTCGGCGCGGCCATTATGCTGGAGACCGGATTGAGCTTCTTGGGATTGGGGATAAAGCCGCCCGACGTATCGCTGGGCACGCTGATCGAGGACGGCACCAACTCCGCGACGACGTTCCCCTGGGTCTTCCTCTTCCCGGCCGGCGTGCTGGTGCTGATCGTCTTGTGCGCCAACCTCACTGGTGACGGCCTGCGCGACGCGATGGATCCCAGCGCCCGGCCGCTGCGGAGGGCGCGCAAATGAGTCTGCTCACGGTGGCCAACCTGAGCGTTGCGTTCCCGACAGATACCGAGCGCGTGAACGCGGTGCGCGGCATGAACTTTCACGTCGATCCCGGTGAAGTCGTTGCGCTCGTTGGTGAATCCGGCTCGGGCAAGTCGGCCAGCGCAATGGCCGTCATCGGGCTGCTGCCTGAATACGCCGAAGTGTCGGGTTCGATCCGGCTACACGGGGAAGAACTGCTCGGGTTGTCCGACAACGACATGTCGCAGATCCGCGGCAGCAAGATCGGCACGGTGTTCCAGGACCCGATGTCTGCGCTCACGCCCGTCTACACGGTAGGCGACCAGATCGCCGAAGCGATCGAAGTTCACAACCGCGACACCGGCAAGCGGGCGGCGCGTGCCCGCGCCGTCGAACTGCTCGAACTGGTCGGCATCGCCCAGCCCGAACGCCGGGCCGGCGCCTTTCCGCACGAACTCTCCGGCGGGGAACGCCAACGCGTGGTGATCGCGATCGCCATCGCCAACGATCCCGACCTGCTGATCTGTGATGAGCCGACCACGGCTCTTGACGTCACGGTGCAGGCGCAGATCCTCGAGGTCCTGCGGACCGCACGCGATGTTACCGGGGCGGGCGTGCTGATCATTACCCACGATCTCGGGGTGGTCGCCGAGTTCGCCGACCGCGCACTGGTGATGTACGCGGGCCGCGCCGTTGAGACAGCCGACGTCGATGTGCTGTACCGCGACCGCCGAATGCCTTACACCGCCGGGCTGCTCGGCTCGGTCCCGCGGCTGGACGCCCCGCAGGGTGCCCGGCTGGTGCCGATCCCAGGCGCGCCGCCGTCAATGGCTGCGCTGCCGCCGGGCTGCCCGTTCGCGCCACGCTGCCCGTTGGCAATCGATGACTGCCGCGCCGCCGAACCCGAGCTGGTCGAGATCGGCCCCGGGCGCAGCGCTGCGTGCATCCGCACCGAACACGTGGCAGGCCGGAGCGCGGCAGAGATCTACGGCGTGTCCACCGAGCCGCCCGCCGTGGCGCCGGACGCCGACGCCCCTGTGGTGCTGCGGGTGCACGATCTGGCGAAGACCTACAAACTGACCAAGGGCGTGGTGCTGCGCCGACAGGTCGGGGAGGTGCGTGCGGTCGACGGCATCAGCTTCGAACTGCAGCAGGGGCGCACGCTCGGCATCGTCGGCGAATCCGGCTCGGGCAAGTCAACGACACTGCACCAGATCCTGGACCTGTCCGCACCGCAGTCGGGCTCGATCGAGGTGCTTGGCGCCGACGTCGCCACGCTTGATCGGCATGCCAGGCGTGCGCTGCGCGGCGACCTTCAGGTGGTGTTCCAGGATCCGGTCGCGTCGCTGGATCCGCGGCTGCCGGTGTTCGATGTTCTCGCTGAACCGTTGCAGGCCAACGGTTTTAACAAGAATCGCACCGACGAACGGGTGGCCGAACTGCTCGAGATCGTCGGGCTACGCCGCGAGGATGCCAGCCGCTATCCCGCCGAGTTCTCCGGCGGGCAGAAGCAACGCATCGGCATCGCGCGGGCGCTGGCGCTACAGCCGAAGATCCTGGCTCTCGACGAACCGGTGTCGGCACTCGACGTGTCGATCCAGGCCGGCATCATCAACCTGCTACTGGACCTGCAGGAGCAGTTCGGCCTTTCCTATCTGTTCGTCTCGCACGACCTGTCGGTCGTCAAACATCTCGCTCACCGCGTCGCCGTGATGCACAAGGGCAAGATCGTCGAGCAGGGTGACGGCGATCAGCTGTTCACGAATCCGCAGCGCGACTACACCCGCCGGTTGCTTGCCGCAGTTCCTCAACCGGAACCGAATCGCAGGTAACGTCTCTCGGCATGAAGATCCGACGCTTCGCCGTGGCCGCCCTGAGTGTTGGTTTGGCTGCCGGTCTCACCCTCACCGCCTGCTCCAGCGGTAAGCAGGAGACCCCGTCGGCAGGCGGATCCGCCGAGATCGGGACGACGGACGACATCAACCCGAAAGACGTATCCGCCCTGCAGCACGGCGGCAACCTGCGGCTGGCGCTGACCGCCTTTCCGGAGAACTTCAACTCGCTGCACATCGACGGCAACTCCGCCGACTCGGCAGGCATGCTGAAGGCCAGCATGCCGCGGGCCTTCCAGATCGCCGCGGACGGGTCGATGACGCTGGACACCGACTACTTCACCGGTGCCGAACTGACTGGCACAAACCCGCAGGTGGTCACCTGGACCATCAACCCCAAGGCGGTGTGGAGCGACGGCACCCCGATCACGTGGGAGGACATCGCCGCCCAGATCCACGCCACCAGCGGTCAGGACAAGGCTTTTGCGAGCGCCAGCCCCAACGGGTCCGACCGCGTCGCATCGGTGACGCGTGGCGTCGACGACCGACAGGCGATCATGACGTTCGCCAAACCGTACGCGGAGTGGCGCGGCATGCTGTCCGGCAACACCATGCTGTTGCCGAAGAGCATGACCGCGACGCCGGAGGCATTCAACAAGGGTCAGCTCAATGGGCCAGGGCCGTCGGCGGGGCCGTTCATCGTCTCCGGTCTCGACCGCACAGCACAGCGAATCGTGCTGACCCGCAACCCGAAATGGTGGGGCACCCCCGCGCTGCTTGACAGCATCACCTACCTGGTGCTCGACGACGCAGCGCGAATCCCCGCCCTGCAGAACAACACCATCGACGCCACCGGCCTTACCACCCTCGACGAGCTGACCGTCGCGCGGCGCACCGACGGGATCTCGATTCGCCGCGCGCCCGGAAACAGCTGGTATCACTTCACATTCAACGGTGCGTCCGGCTCGATCCTCGCCGACAAGGCGCTGCGTCTGGCGATCGCCAAGGCCATCGACCGCCAGACGATCGCCAACGTCACCCAGCGGGGGCTCGCGGACAATCCCGTCCCGCTGAACAACCACGTCTATGTCGCCGGGCAGGCGGGCTACCAGGACAACAGCGCGGTTGTCGCCTATGACCCCGAGAAGGCCAAGCAGGAACTGGACGCACTTGGCTGGCGACTCAACGGTCAATTCCGCGAGAAGGACGGCCGCCAGCTCGTCATCCGCGATGTGCTCTACGACTCGCTCGCCACCCGTCAGTTCGGCCAGATCGCACAGAACAACCTCGCCCAGGTCGGAGTCAAGCTGGACCTTGACGCTAAGGGCGGCGGCGGATTCTTCTCGAACCACATCAACGTCGGCGATTTCGATATCGCGCAATTCTCCTGGGTGGGCGACGCTTTCCCGCTGTCGGGGCTGCCCCAGATCTATGCGTCGCAAGGCGAAAGCAACTTCGGCAAGATCGGCAGCCAGGAGATCGACGCCAAGATCGAGCAGACGCTCGAAGAGCTCGACCCTGCCAAGGCGCGCGATTTGGCCAACCAGGTCGACAAGCTGGTCTGGGCCGAGGGCTTCAGCCTGCCGCTGACGCAGTCGCCAGGAAACGTCGCGGTGCGAGGCACTTTGGCGAACTTCGGCGCATTCGGCCTTGCCGACGCCGACTACACCAAGATCGGCTTCACGAAGCCGTGACGCGCTGCACGGCGCGGGGAACCGCGGCCGGCAACGCCTGTTCGACGGCGGCAGTGGCCGCGATGCCCCAGATCAGCAGCCGCACCCCGAGGCCGCCGGGCGTCGAGTCCAGCTTGTCGGCACGTGCGGGCAGGCCCGAGCTCGCGCCGTCGTAGGTGGCCTTCACAATGGCCAGGGCCGCGTGCTCGCGAAGGTCGATAACGGAATGGCCTGCGGTGGCCAGATTGACCAGCACCGCGCCGGGGATCAGCGACGCGATCCTGCGTGCCACCGCCGGCGGGGTGATCAGATCGCGGCCGCCGGAGATCACGACTGTGGGCCAGGTGAACTTGGGCATCTGGTCGACGAGATCGAAGGGCTCGGCTTCGAATTCCGTTGCATCGGTGGCGAACTCGCGAAACGCGACGGCGGGGTCGAGCGGCTTTCCGTCGGGAACGGCGGCGTAGTTCAGTTCGCGATACCCGATGCGGCCAACCAGATCGGGCTCGTGACGGTAGGGCGCCTTGCGCTCGAACAGGAAGTGGGCGGCCCGATCCAGCGCTGACCACAACCACCGGCGCCGGGCCAGCAGGAGGTCGAGCTGACGCCGCAACACCCTTGGCCCCGCGAGGCCGTAGACCACCGCGGCCAGTTGGGCGGCCGCCGGGTTCAACATGTCCTGATCGACGAGTTGGCGCACCTTGGGCGCCAGGTCCGCGGTCTCGGCGGTGCCGCCGTCCCACAGCAGCCGCCGGGTCGCGTCGCGGGCGGCGTCGATGTCATGGGCCGACAACACGGGAGAGTCGAGAATCATCCCGTGCACCCGATCCGGGTGCCGCACACCGACTCCAGCCGCGACATACGTGCCATACGAGGTGCCATAGATGACAGCGTTGTCCACCTGGGCGTCTTCGAGGACGGCAGCCACATCGTCGACCACCTGGTCGATCGTCAGCGCGTCGGGCGGCAGGTCGGCGCCGCTGTCGTCATGGCGGGACATCCCCACGCCGCGGTGTTCCACCATGATCACATCGAGACCCTCGGCCGCCGCGCGTCGCCGAAACCCCCGGTAGAGCGCGATGGAGGCGGCCCCTGGGCCGCCGGGGATGATGACCAGCGGATGTGGTGACTTGCGGCCGGTACGCACATAGAACAGGTCGAACTCCTGGTCACCGTCCGGAGCCGGCTGGCCGGCGACATCTGACCTGGGCCGGACCGGCCGGCGCACAGCGCGCACACCTGGCAAGGCAGCCAGCTTGTCGTGCGCCCGGCGACGCTTGGCGTTCATCGTCATCGCCACTCATTGTGCCCCGCTTGACCCGGTGGCGTACACGGCGCTGCCGATCGGGCAGAACCTGTTGCACGGCACGCCCGTTGCGACTATCGCGAGGTCAGCTCTTGGATATGCCGACGCTGGCAAGCCACTTCTTGGCGACGTCCGACAGGTTGGTGCTGGGAATCCCCTACCCACATCATCGCGTTCATCGACGACGATCCGCCAAGCACTTTCCCCCGCGGCCAATAGATTTCACGGCCGTCGAGTTCCTTCTGCGGCTCGGTCGAGTAGTCCCAGTCCATGCCGCTGCCGAACAGCTTGGCGAAGGCCGCGGGAATACGGATGAACTTGTCCTTGTCCCTCGGGCCTGCCTCCAGCACAACGACCGAAGCGGACGGATCCGCGCTGAGCCGGTTGGCCACGACCGATCCGGCAGAGCCTGTTCCCACAACGATGTAGTCGGCGTCCACCCGCCGGAGTCTATGAGGCCGTCCGGTGTCACACGGTCAATTCGCGCGCACAGTAGTCCACGCGGTGATCATCGGCGGCAGCATGAGGATGGCGTCGGCTGCGGCGGCTTGTTCTAGCGTTCGCGGCAAGAGCGTGTCGATATCGGCGAGCTCGTCGGTGACCAAGCCCAATTGTTCGGCGAGGGGAAAGACCAACCGCCATACCTCAACTGCGTAGGCCCAGACTTCGGTGTCGTTCGCGGTACCCACGGGCGCGGCGATCGTCAGCTGTGGCACCCCTAACCCCGCTCGCCGGAACAACGTATGCAGTGCCGCTCCGAAAGCTGGATCGAGGCCCGCGCCTTGGAAGACTCGCGCGATGGCGTCCACCAGCGCCCGCGACAGCGGTGACTCCGGGATGCTGCGCGCCGCCCCGATGTCGAACTCGCAGAACGCAATCAGGCCACCGGGGCGGACGAGGCCGGCAAACTGCCGCAGCGTCGAGATCGGATCGGGCAGATGCATCAGGATCAGCCGGCCGATCACCGCGTCGACCTCATCCACGGCGATGTTGGCAATCGTCGTCTGTTCGAAATTCACCGTGGACAGACCCCGCTCGGCGGCGCGGGCGCGGGCAAGCTCTACGACATCGCTTGAGGCATCGACGCCGAGCACGGCCCCGGTGGACCCGACCAGCCGCGCAGCAACGAACGAAACGTCACCGGGGCCGCAGCCCACATCCAGCACCCGCATTCCCGGCTGCACGCCCGCCAGGCGCAGCGCGTGCTCAGTGTGGTCGTTATAGAGACGACCTTGCAGGAGTAGTCGCTGAATCTCGGTGTCGGCATGGCCCATGAGGTAGCCGCTTGCGCCGGCTGGCTCGTTCATGCTGATCACCGGGCCAGCAGGATCCGGGCGACCTCGTTGGGCCGTTCCAACGCGGAGAAGTGGCCGGTGTCGGGCACGGTGATCCGCTCGACCTCGGTCAGCAGACCCGCGACGTGCTCGCGCTCTGCAGGCCGTGACCAGTCCTGGTCGCTGTAGACCAGTGTCACCGGCACTGCCACGTCGCGGTAGCGGTCGCGAACCTTGACGAATCCCTTGAGGCTGCGGTATACGGCACGGGACACCTTCGCATATCCCTTGCGGCGCCCGCTCTTTCCCAGCTCGACGATGAAGTCGTCAGGCAGGGTGCTCTTGTCGACGACACCGCCGCGCATCACGCCCCTCATGATCAGGCGGTTCTCCATCGCGGCGAAGACCGGACCCAGGCCTGGCATGCGAACACTGCTGATGATGAATCGGGCGAACAGATTGCCGCGCTCGAGTCCGCTGGGATAGTCGTAGCTGTTGAAGGCGACAACTCGGCTCACCCTCTCCTTGAGGTCGATGGATGCCTGCAGCGCGAGCGCACCGCCGAGCGATTCGCCGGCCAGGGTGACCTCGTGTAGATCCAGTCCGGTGACGAACTCGACCACCGCGGCCCTTAGTTCTGGCTCCTCGTAGCGGGCACCGGGCACGATGTCCGACCAGCCCATGCCGGGCAGGTCCAGCGCATAGACGGTGAACGAGTCCCATAGCTGCGGGATGACGCGCTGGAAGTAGTCCAGCTGCGTGCGGATGGTGTGCATCAGCACCAGGGCGGGTCCGGAGCCTGCGGTGAAGTACCGCAGGCGCGAGCCGTCGGATCGGGTGAGGTACTGGACAGTGCCGTGGCCGTCGGCCCAGGTATCGGTGTAGCTCACGCTGACACCGCCTCGGGCTGGACCTCGCCGGCAGCCTGCCGTGCCCTTGCGGGCAGCAGCCCGGCGACGACGACCGCGGCCCCGACTGCAATGGCCGCGCAGACCAGCGAACCCACCTGCAGCCCGTCGAGGAACGCGGCGTTGACGGCAGCGCGGACGTCAGGAGCAGCCGGCTGGGGCAGTTGGCTGATGACTTGGTATGCCGCGGCCATCGACCGTTTCATCGCGGCGCGTACCTGCTCGGGCAGCGCGGACAGGGCCGCGTCGCTGCTCAGCCTGCCCGAGTACACCGACGCGAACACGCTGCCCACGATCGCGACACCGAGGGTGCCGCCGAGTTCACGGGTGGTGTCGTTGACGGCCGAGCCGACGCCTGCCTTGTCGGCGGACAGCGAGCCCATGATCGACTCTGTGGCCGGCGCGGTGGTCAGCCCAAGCCCGCCGCCGAGAAGCACCATCTGCAAGGCAATTTGGATGTACGGCGTGGCGGCGTCGGCGGTCGATGCCCATGCGAGCCCGGCCCCGAAGATGGCCAACCCACCGGCGACCACCGCGGTGGTGCCGATCCGTTCGACGATGCGTGGTCCGACGATGCTCGCGACCGCGATCGAGATCGCGACGGGCAGCAACCGCACGCCGGTCTCAAATGCGCTGTAGCCCTTGATGAACTGGAAGTACTGGGTGATGACGAAGATGAAGCCGAACAGGGTCAAAAACCCCGCGGTCACCGCAAGGCTTCCGCCGGAGAACCGTCGGTTGGCGAACACCGACACGTCGAGCATCGGGTGCGAGCTGTGCCGCTCCCACAGCGCGAACGCGGTAATGACGATGGCGCCGACCGCGAAGCCGGTTGCGGTCCTGACGCTGCCCCAACCCCAGTTGGGCGCCTCGATGACCGTGTAGACCATCGCGGTCACGCCGATCGACGACAGGATCAACCCGCCCAAGTCGACGCGGGGTGCCGCGGGGTCGCGAGATGTCGGCACGAACAGCCAGCCGCCGATGATCGCCACGGCCGCGACCGGCACGTTGACCAGGAAGATCGAGCCCCACGAGAAGTGCTCGAGCAGCCAGCCACCGGTCATCGGTCCTGCGGCCACCCCGACACCGACCATGGCGGCCCACAGCCCGATCGCCTTGGCCCGCTTCACCGGATCGGTGAAGATGTTCGTGATCAGGCCGAGGGTGGTGGGGAAGATGACGGCGGCGCCGACGCCCATCGCGGCGCGTGCGGCGATCAGGCCGTCCGCGGTGTTCACCTGTGCCGCAACTGCGGAGGTGAGCGCGAAGGCGGCGAGCCCGCCGCTGAGCCAGCCCCGCCGGCCGTAGCGGTCGCTCAGGCTGCCCGCGGACAACAGCAGGCCGGACATGACCAGGGTGTAGGCGTCGACGATCCATTGCAGCTGCGCGGTGTCGGCGTTCAGTTCGCGCGACAGCGTGGGCAGAGCGACGTTGACGACGGTGGCGTCGACGCTGATGACGAAGACGCTTAGGCAGATGACGACGAGCGCGGCGATCGGATGATCGCGGAAAACTGGTGTGCGGGTATTCATAGACAGGACCGTAAACCTTTCAGACCAGATTTTCAAGTGATATGACTAGATACTTGTTGAAGTGGTAGAGTTATTCCCGTGCCAAGGAGCTACCAGCAGAACTGCCCGATCGCCAAGGCCCTCGACGTGCTCGGCGAGCGATGGACGCTGCTGATCCTGCGGGAACTCATCGCCGGCCCCCGCCGGTACGGTGACCTGCGGGCCCAGCTGCCCGGCATCGCCACCAACCTGCTGGCCGACCGGCTTCGGGAGATGGAGGAGGCAGGGCTGGTCGACCGCGAGGAGCTGCCGCCACCCGTCGCGCGGACCGTCTACGCCCTCAGCGAGCGGGGCTGGCGCAAGGTGCTGCCGGTAGTGAAGGCCATCGCCACGTTCGGGCTCGACATGGTCGAGCCGGACGAAAGCGCGCTGACACCGCTGAACGGGTTCCTGGCAGGCATCCTGCTGGCCTTCGAACCCGGCGTGGCCGGGGACGTGAACGCCTCGTACCGAATCGAGATCGACGATCGGCGCTTCGAGTTCGCCGTCGACCGCGCCGGGCTGACCGCTGCGCACGGTTCTCCCGCCGTGACCGTGACCGCGTCGGCGGCCGATCTGATCGCTGCCCGCCTTGGTGCGACCGCTGCCGAGCGCAAGGCCGCTCTGCGACGGGTGATGTTCGATGGCGACGCCGCCGCGGTCGAGACGATGCGACGCGTGTTCGCGTTATCGGGGGATCCCGGTCTGTTGGTCGCTTAAGCGGTCAGCTCGATGTGGTGGGCACCGGCAACGCTGGCGTAGCGCTGCGGGCTGCACGTCAACACGATCAGCTGACCATGACCACCGACGGCGTTGAACACCGCCCCCATCTTGGTGAGCCGGTCGGCGTCGGTGAAGCCGAGCGCGTCGTCTAGGACCACAGGAACGCTGTCCTCCTTGGCCACCAAGACCGCGCCTGCCAGCCGCGCGACGATGCCCATCTGCTCCTTTGCGCCGCCCGACAGCGACTCGTACGGAACGGTGCGACCCGCCAGTGTCCGGCTGCAGATCCGTAACCCGCTGTCGATGTCGACTTCGAAGCTGTCGCCGAACACGATGCGGCCCAACCGCTCCACCTGGTTACGGAACGGGTCGACATAGCGCAGCCTGGTGGCGTCACGGTGCCGCGCCATCACCGAGCGCAGCAGTTGCGCAGCGCGGGCACGTCGATGCATACGCAGGTACTCCGCTTCGGCGTGCTCGCGTTCGGTCTGCGCGGCATCCAATTGCCCCTTGCGGCCCTCGGTGCCGTAGACCTTGAGCTGCGTGGTCACCTCGCGCAGCGCCTCGGCCGCCTCGTCGTGGCGGCTTGCCAGCGAGTCGGCCCGACGGACCGCATCGTTGAGCACGGCGGTGACGGTGTCCGGTGCGGTGCGGGCCAACTCGGCGCCCAGTTCGGCGACGAGTCCGGTCGCGCGCCGCGCCTCCTCACCGTCGGCCTCCGCCTTGACCGCGAGGTCGTCGTCGGTCGCCGTCGACCGCTGCAGGGTCAATCTCTCGCGAGCGGCGGTCAGTTCGGTCTGTGCGGCGGTCAGTTTCTCGCGGGCGACATTGGCGCGTGTCGCCCACTCCCCCAGCCGCTTGGCTGCGGCTTCGGCGACCTTGCGGTGTGTCTCGCAGTCCGCCATGGCCTGCTTGTTGGCGGTCACCGCGGCGTCGAGTTCGGCGCGGGCGGCAGCCGGATCGCCGGCCCCGACATCCCACAAGCCTGGCTCCGCGGGCGCGCCGTCGTGCAATTCGGCCAGCCGCGTCTGCAATTCGTCGACGGTGTCGTCGCCGGACTGCGCCTCGAAGGTGGCATGCAGCTTCTCGCGGGAGGCGATCAACTCGCGACGACGTCGGTCAAGCAGTCGTGCCGCGGCGACATCCTCGACTCGCGTCTTCGCCAGCGCCGCGGCCAGACTCTCTTGGGCCGCTTCGAGTTTGGTCCGCATGTCCGAAGCCGGAGTTCCTGGCACCACCCGCGCGCGCAGCAGACCCGGCAGTTCGATGTCGGTCGGCGAGCTGGCGTGAAAAGCGAAGCTGCTGCCGGCCTCGATGGCGACCGGGTCGCCGTCGAGACGCACCTCGACGTCGGCGAACGCGACGAGTTCGATGTGGGCGGAGGCGAGTTCGGCTTGACCGGCGGCCCGCTCGACCGCCGTGGCGGCGGTCTCGATCCCACGCATGGTGTCATCGGTCAGCGCGATACCTGCGAGCTCACGGTCCACGCGGTGTAGCTCGCGCCGCGCGGCCTCGAGCTTGGCGAGGCGGGTTTCGAGCCGGTTGGTCTCGGCGCGGTCGGACAGCCGCTCGACCGCGCGACGGGCGGCGTCGACGCGGGCCTGGCTGGTCTGCACCGCGGCGCGCGCCTCTCCGGCCGCGGCCTCGGCCGCCTCGTGCACTTCGGTGGCGGTGGTGAGCTCGTCGAAGGCTTCGGTGGCTGCCGCCTCCAGCTCGGCGATCGCGGCCGTTCGCGCGTCGATGTCCGCACGCAGCCGTCGCCGCTCGGTCAGTGTGGCAACCGATGCGGAATGGGTGGCGTCCGCGGCGGCGGCGACCACCTCGGCCTGCTTGAGCTGCTGGGTCAGCGCAGCGACGACCTCGGCCGCGGTGCGCGCCTCGCTGAGATGTTTGGCCGCTTCGGCCCTCTCCTCGGCGAGCCGCGACAGGTTTTCCGTCAGCGCGGCATGCCTGCGCACGGCGTCGTCGACCTGCGCCACCGCGGTCGCACACCGGGCGACCTCCTCGTCGGCCTCGCGCAGCCGCTTGATGGCGGCCGCCCATTCACCGCTCGGCCGGCCGGTCGGCGTGTAGTAGCGCACAAATTCGGCGTCGATGCGGTCGATCAGCAGTGGTTCAGCCCCTGACAGCGCAACGGCTTCGCCCGCCGCCACGTCCAGCGCGCGCGACAGCGCGTCGCACCCCGACAGATCCACCGCGGCGGTCGACGCCGCCTGCAGCACCCGCTGCGCGCGCCACAGATCCATGTCGACGGTCTCATCGAGCAGCGCAAGGACCCGCTCGTGGGCCTCGTCTCCGGTCAGTTGCTCACGGCGCGGCGCCAGCACCGTCAGCTGCGTCTCAACGCGCTTGTGGAACCGCTTGTGGTAAATGAATCGATAAGGGCCGGTAGAGATTTCGGCGGTGATTTCGGCACCAACGTCGGCGTGGGTCGGCTTGACCTGCTTGACATCTTTCTTGGTCGATCGGTCCTTGGAGTGGAGCAGCAAGTCGAGCGCCTCGATCATCGACGACTTGCCGATCTCGTTGGCGCCGCTGACCACCACCACACCGCGGTCGGGGAATTCGATCTCGCGGTGGGTGATGCCGCGGTAGTTCGTCAGCACGAGGCGGTGCAGTTTCATGCGACGCTGCCATTTGCTCTTCGCGCAGGCGGCCCATCGCCCTTATCCACGAGACGCAGCAGAAGGGCCAGCGCCGCACGGGCGTCGTCGGCATCCTCACCGTCGGACCGCGCGGTGCTGACCAGCTCGTCGACTGCGGCCGCGGCGAACCCGCCGATGCCGAGGTCGTCGAACTCACCGTCGGCGGGGATGACCGCGATGTCGGTCTGCTTGTCCCACGGCACCAGGGCGGCGAACAGCCGGGCGTACTTGTCGAGGCACCAATCCAGCGCGGCCTTGTCGGTCACGGTCAGCGACCCGCTCAGCCCCAGCCGCACGACGGTGCGCTCCTTGTCGCGCATCAGATCGAGGTTGATGTCGAGGTCGGCCACGTCACGACTGCTGTCGACGGTGCGGCAGAGCGTGACGAAGCGCCAACGGCCGACGTGATGCGCGTCGATCAGCACCGGCCGGCGGGGATCGTCCTCGTCGATGTCGACCAACAGCACGTGACCCGGATCGGGTTCGATGTCGTCGTAGTTGGTGACCTCGGGTGAGCCGGAGTACCAGATGCGACCCGTTGCACCGACCTGGGTACGAGAGTGCTTGTCCCCCAACGCGATATAGTGCACGGCGCCGCGTTCGATCGCGGCCTCGAGTGCGGCGAGCCGGATCAGCGACGGCTTGTCCTTGTCGGGCTCGAAGATGTCGACGCCGCCGTGTCCGACCACGACGCGGGTGACGCCGTCGACCGGCAACCCGTCGAGCACATCGGAAACCAGGTCGTTGGTCGGCTTCTTGGAGCGCCACGGCGCGGCGACGATCTGCAGGCCGGGGCGCACCTCGTGCACACCCGCCCGGTCGAGAACCGTGACATTCTCGGGGCATTCGGCGGTGAACAGCGCGCTGGTGTACACCGACGCCGCGTCGAGCGGATCGTGGTTGCCAGGCAGCAGGTACACCGGAATGCCGATGGCGCGCATGGCTTCCAGCGACTGGCTGACGTCGCGCGGCGCGAGTTGGTTGTCTTCGAAGACATCGCCAGCGACGACGACGAACTCGGCGCCCGCGTCCATGGCCAGCGGCCCAATGCCTGCGACGACGTCGCGACGGGCGGCCGAATACCGTGGCTGCGCCTCGCCGTTCAGGAAGTAACGGGTCATGCCGAGTTGCCAGTCGGCGGTGTGCACGAATCGCATCTCGGCCCGCCCTTTCTTCGGAGTATCTCCCTCGGCACCGCGAGTGTAGGTCCGGGCGCCGACAAGTCGGTGGAGGTGCATCGGCATGCCCTACCGTTATCGGGGTGACCGATCGGTACCGCACGCTGCTGTTGCTCAGGCACGCCAAGTCGGACTATCCGCCGGGAGTGGCCGACCATGACCGCCCGCTGGCCGCGCGTGGCGTGCGGGAGGCCGCGCTGGCAGGCGATTGGCTGAGGGCGCACGCACCCGCGGTGGACGCGGTGCTGTGCTCGACGGCTACCCGCACCCGCGAGACCCTGGCGCGGACCCGCATCGACGCGCCGGTGAACTACATCGACCGGCTCTACGACGCGACGCCTGGCTCGGTGATCGAGGAGATCAACGGCGTCGAGTCACGCTTCGGACCCGATGTCGAGACCCTGTTGGTGATCGGCCACGAGCCGACGATGTCGTCGGTCGCGCTCGGCCTGGCCACCGCGGACGGCAGCAATAGCACCGCGGCCGAACGCATTTCGACGAAGTTTCCGACTTCTGCCATCGCGGTGCTGCGCACCGGCGAACCATGGGACCAGCTGACGCTCAGCGGCGCCGCGCTGGTCGGCTTCCACGTGGCCCGCTAGTCAGGAACTGGTTGCCAGCGTCAGTTCCATCAGCTTGATCGCCATCCCGCACGCGTCGATTCCCGGCGTCTGCGGGTTCACCCACCAACCGACGACACCACCGGCCTCGCTGGCCACTCCGCACGAGCCATTCGGATCGTTGGGCTTCATGACGATCGACGGAACCCCCGCGATCGAGCGGTTTTCGATCTGATACTTCAGGTTTTGCGCAACCTTCTTCTCGTTGTCCAGGCTGCCCTGCTCGTACCAGAATCGGGTGATGTCGATCAGGCCGGCCGGGTTTGCCGCCTGCCAGCGGCACACCGCGCCGACGAACGTGCTCTGAATGTCGAGCGGGTTGGCGCCGACGGTCTTGGCGAGGATGTCCTCGGTCAGCACCTCGCATTCCTTCAGCAGGTTCGGGTACTGCTTGGCCGAGTTGTCATTGCGGGGGACGTCACCCGATCCCGCCTTGGCCGCGGTGCCCTCGACGGTCTTGGCGCAGCCGGTCAGCAGCGTGAGCACAGAGAGCGCGGCGACAAGGCCGGCCAGCGCCTTGTGGCCGTGAGAGCGGCTCATTTGGCATTCACAATCGACTGGCGGGTCAACTCCTTGGCCACGACGCACGGGTCAGGGAAGGGCTGCTGGGCGAAGCTGACGGACCATTCGATGAAATCGTCCTGGAACTGGATGCCGATCTCGCACAGGTCGTTGCCCAGCGTCGGGTCCGTGCCGAGGGCGATGAAACCGCTGTGACCTTCGATGTTGACGTCCTCGACGCTGGCGCGGGAGAGCTCCTCGGTCTTGCGTTCCCGCCCGATCGGGCTGCCGCGATACCAGGTGAACGAGAAGTGCGGCCCCAGGATGCCGCCACCCTGTAGCCACTGGCAACCGACCGAGTTGCGCGCGGTGTTCACCAAGCCGGTGACCCGGGTCTGTTCGGCCAGCGTCTGGTCGCTGAGGCCGCCGCACTCCGGGAAGAACGGCCCGTGTGACGCGTTCTGTGTCGGTGCGGGCGACTGCGACGCCGCGGGCGAGTTCGACTTCGAATCAGAACATGCCGCAAACACCGGAATCATGGCCGCGGCCGCGACGGCCAGCGCCTTCGCAGACCGCGCCTTACCGGTCGCGCACTTGCTGGGGGTCACGCCATGCACTGTAGCCGTAGCCCAATACCTCAACCACCGACATGCCGATTGACCAGCTCTTTTATCGAATTCTCAGGCGGCCCTGCCGAACACAACTACGTCACGGGTGGTGTGCGACAGTAACGGGATGCTCTGGGCGTTGCTGCGGCGGTACGCGAGTCCGTACCGATCGCCACTCGCGATCGTTGCGGGGCTCCAGGTGATCAGCACGCTCGCGTCGCTGTACCTTCCCACCGTCAACGCCGCGATCATCGACGACGGCGTCGCCCAAGGCAACCTGCGACGGATCGTCGACCTCGGCGGCATCATGCTCGGGGTCACCGCGCTACAGGTGGTCTGCGCCGTCGGTGCGGTGTACTTCGGGTCGCGGGCCAGCATGGGCTTCGGACGCGACCTGCGCTCGGCGATCTTCGGCCACGTCACCAGCTTCTCGGCAGAGGAGACCGCGCGGTTCGGGGCACCGTCGCTGCTGACCCGCACCACCAACGATGTTCAGCAGGTCCAGCTGTTGGTGCAGCTGACCTGCACGATGTTGATCACCGCGCCGATCATGTCGATCGGCGGCATCTTCATGGCGGTGCATCAGGACGCGGGCCTTTCGTGGTTGCTGCTGATCAGCGTGCCGGTGCTGGCGTTGGCCAACTACTGGATCGTGTCGCACCTGCTGCCCATCTTCCGGCGGCTGCAGCGGCAGATCGACGGCATCAACCGAGTGATGCGCGAGCAGCTCTCCGGCATCCGGGTGATTCGAGCGTTCGCTCGGGAGCCGTTCGAGCGCAGCCGATTCGGCGTCGCGAGTCAGGCGCTGTCGGAGTCGGCGCTTGAGGCCGGGCGGTGGCAGGCGCTGATGCTGCCGGTCACCACGCTGGTGATCAACATCTCCAGCGTTGCGCTGATCTGGTTCGGCGGCTTGCGGATTGACGACGGCGAGATGCAGGTGGGCTCGCTTATCGCGTTCCTGTCCTACTTCATGCAGATCCTGATGGCCGTGCTACTGGCGACGTTCATGCTGGTGCTGCTGCCTCGCGCGTCGGTGTGCGCCGAACGGATCAGCGAGGTGCTGTCCACCACGCCAGGGATCGCCAGCCCGCAGCACCCCGTGCGGCCCGACGCAGTTCGCGGTGAGATCCGCTTGGATAGTGCGACCTTCAGCTATCCCGGCGCGGAACGCCCTGTGCTGCAGGATGTTTCGCTGGCAGCCGAGCCCGGCGCCACCACGGCCATCGTCGGCTCGACCGGTTCGGGCAAATCGACACTGATATCGCTGATCTGTCGGCTCTACGACGTCACCGCAGGATCGGTCAAGGTCGACGGCGTCGACGTTCGCGATTACGACACCGAACAGTTGTGGTCAGTGATTGGCCTGGTACCGCAGCGCGGTTACTTGTTTTCCGGCACGGTCGCCGAGAACCTGCGCTACGGCAAGGCCGATGCGACCGATGACGAGATGTGGGACGCGCTGCGGGTTGCGGCTGCCGAGGACTTTGTCCGCGCCAACCCCGACGGACTGCAGATGCCGGTCGGACAGGGCGGCATCAACTTCTCGGGCGGACAGCGGCAGCGCCTGGCGATCGCGCGCGCGGTGATCCGCCGCCCGGTGATCTACCTGTTCGATGACGCGTTCTCCTCGCTCGATGTGCACACCGATGCACGGGTCCGCGCCTCGCTGCGCGATATCTCGGCCGATTCGACGGTGGTGATTGTGTCGCAGCGCATTTCGACGGTCGCGGAGGCGGATCAGATTGTGGTCGTCGAGGACGGAAGTGTGGTAGGAGTCGGCACGCACGAGACACTGCTGGCCACGTGTCCGACCTATGCCGAGTTCGCCGACTCGCAGTCACTGGGCGCCGGGGCGGGCGGCCACCGATGACCGCAGGGCCGATGGCACGTCCGATCCGCGGCGTGATGCAGGCGCCGACGGAGCGGTCCCGCGACTTCAAGGGATCGGCAATCCGGTTGGTCAAACGGCTTACCCCGCAGCGCGGGCTGACCGCCCTGGTGCTCCTGCTTGGGGTCGGCGGGATCGCGATCGGAGTGATCGGGCCGCGCATCCTCGGCCACGCCACCGACCTGTTGTTCAACGGCGTGATCGGGCGCCAGCTGCCAGCCGGGCTGACGAAGGAACAGGCCATCGCGGCCGCACGTGCGCGCGGCGACAACACGTTCGCGGACCTGCTGTCCGCGATGAACGTCGTGCCGGGTCGCGGGGTGGACTTCGCCGCCGTCGGCCGCACGCTGCTGCTGGCGTTGGCACTGTATCTGCTTGCTGCGCTGCTGGTTTGGCTTCAAGCGCGCATCCTCAACGTCACGGTTCAGCGCACCATGGTCGCGCTGCGGTCGGATGTCGAGGACAAGGTGCACCGGCTGCCGCTGCGGTATTTCGACTCGCGGCAACGCGGCGAGTTGCTCAGCCGCGTCACCAACGACGTCGACAACATTCAGACGTCGTTGTCGATGACAATCAGCCAGCTGTTGTCCTCGGTGCTGACCGTGGTGGCGGTGCTGGTGATGATGCTGACCATCTCGCCGCTGCTGGCGCTGCTCACCGTCGTCACGGTGCCGCTGTCGCTGTGGGTGACCCGGGCGATCGCACGGCGCTCACAACGGCTGTTCATCGCGCAGTGGGCCAACACCGGCCGGCTCAACGCCCACATCGAGGAGACCTACAGCGGGTTCACGGTGGTCAAGACCTTCGGCCACCGAGCCAGGGCGCTGGATCAGTTTCAGGAGTGCAACGACGACGTCTACCACGCCAGCTTTGGCGCACAGTTCTTTTCGGGACTGGTGTCGCCAGCCACCACCTTCGTCGGCAACCTGAGCTACGTGGCAGTGGCGGTGGTCGGCGGGGTCCAGGTCGCGACGGGCCAGATCACGCTGGGCAGCATCCAGGCGTTCATCCAGTACGTCCGCCAGTTCAACCAGCCGCTGACTCAGGTCGCCGGGATGTACAACACACTGCAGTCCGGAGTGGCAAGCGCGGAGCGGGTTTTCGATCTGCTCGATGCTGAGGAAGAGTCGCCGGACCCGAACGTGGCACTGCCGTCGCTTGACGGGGGTCCGCGGGGCCGGGTCGAATTCCAGCGCGTGAACTTCAGCTACCGGCCGGGCACGCCAGTGATCGAAGACCTGTCGCTGGTGGCTGAGCCGGGCAGCACCGTGGCCATCGTCGGGCCGACCGGCGCGGGCAAGACGACGCTGGTGAATCTGCTGATGCGGTTCTATGACGTCGACTCCGGCTGCATTCTCGTTGACGGGGTCGACATCTCGTCGGTCAGCCGCCAGTCACTGCGCTCCAGGATCGGGATGGTGCTGCAGGACACCTGGCTGTTGGGCGGCACCATTTACGACAACATCGGTTACGGTCGGCCGGACGCCAGCGAGGACGACGTGATCGACGCCGCCAAGGCCGCCTACGTCGACCGGTTTGTGCACACGCTGCCAAACGGCTATCAGACGATGGTCAGCGACGACGGCGGCAACATAAGCGCGGGCGAAAAGCAGCTGATCACCATCGCCCGCGCGTTTTTGGCCCGTCCGCAGCTGCTGGTCCTCGACGAGGCCACCAGCTCCGTGGACACCCGTACCGAGCTCCTGATTCAGCAGGCCATGGGTGAGCTGCGCCGCGATCGAACGAGTTTCATCATCGCGCATAGGCTTTCGACGATCCGCGATGCCGACGTCATCTTGGTCATGGAGGCGGGCAAGATCGTCGAGCGCGGCAGCCATGACGAACTGCTGGCCCGTCGCGGCGAATACTGGGCGATGAGCCAGGCGTAGAGCTGCGGGCCCTACGCCTGCCCGTGCCCCGAGATTTGAGGGTTAGAGCTCAGGGCCCTCGGCGCGCAGGTCATCGACATTTTTCATGGCGTCACGCAGCTTGCCCAGCCATTCGTCGGCGTGCTCGCCGACGAGCCGAACCGACCAGGCCAACGCGTCGGAGCGGGATCGCGCGACCCCGGTGTCGACCAGCGTGTCGAGCACCTGACGTTCGGGTTGCCGCAGGCGCGTCATCACGGGTACGGCGATGTGGGTGAACAGGATCCGCTCGGGCGAGTTCGGATCGCCGACTTCGACCCCCCAGGCGACCTTGCGGCCGTAGCGAGCCTCTGCTTCGTCGGCGATGCGCATCCGCTCGGGGCGGGTCTCCTCCCTGAAGCGGGCAACGCGTCCCGAGGCGCGGGCTTCGCTTTCGGTGCCGTCGGCGCCCTCGGGTTCCTTCAGGCGGCCGATGACGGTGATTTCTTCGCGGTCGACGACGACCGTCGGGTCGCCGGCGAACCAGCCATCGGGAAGCCGGCCGGCTAACCAGTCTGCGGCGTCGCTTGCGTCGGGTTGCTGTGCCTGTTGCCAGCCGCCGGAGCGGCCTGGCCGTTGGCCATGGGTGTGATGGTGTCGCATGATTACATAATTACACCGTTACAAGCTGACCGGGGCGGCTTTCGCCGCGGGCGAACGGATTGTTGGTTCAGCGGGCGGCGGTGAATACGTCGAGCATCGCCAGCTGGCGGCGGGCGACCTGGCCGAAGTGATCCCGCAGCACCTGCTCGATGCGGCCGAGCTCGTCCTCCGGCAGGCGAAGCGACCTGGCGATACGGGACGGTGTCGTGCCGCCGTGCCAGGCGATGACGACGGAGCCGCCCTGGCGAACGACCCGGTGCAGCTCGCCTACTGCGGCTTCGAGGTCGGGCCAGATCGCCACGTTGTTCACCGAGACCACGCGGTCGACACTGGCGCCGGGAAGGCCGGTTCGGTCCGCGGTACCGAGGTCGAGCCGTACCCGGTCGGCGCGTACGGCGCTCCGGTTGTGGCGCCGGGCTTGGTCGCGCATCTGGGGGGACGGGTCGACCCCGCGGATGCTCGCCGCTTGGGTGCGTTCGGCGAGAAGCCGGATGAGACCGCCCGGCCCGTAGCCGATCTCGAGAACGTCGTGCCCTGGTTGGACCCCGAGAACGCCGACCACCTCGTCCTGCTTGTTGTTCCACAGCATGAACCGGCCTGCCAACCGGCCGAGCCAGCCGCTCGGATGAGCGAAGGGGTTATTGGTTGACGGGTCGAGGATTCCGGGTCGTAGTTGCGGTGCCATGCCACCACGCTGGCACTTCAAGCCGGGTTGAAGTCAAATGGAGCCATGGAGCTCATGACGATCGGCGAGGCCGCGCAGATGCTCGCGCTCAACACGTCAGCGCTGCGCTACTACGAGGACAGGGGGTTCGAGCTGTTAAGTGTTGAGTGTGTTTTAGTGTGCGTAAGTGTGTTCTGCTTGGTGTTGTGAATCTGGCGGATTGGGCGGAGTCGGTTGGGGTGAATCGGCATACGGCTTATCGCTGG
>JAOPVX010000291.1 GCA_025965975.1 Mycobacterium sp.
CGCTGAACAGCTTGGTGCCCTGGGCAGTTCGGAAGAGCACCGTCCGGCGTTGAGTGACGAAGTTGACCGGGAAGATTTCGGGCTGCCCACCCAGGATCGTGACTAATCGGCCTAACGACACACTTGATAGCAAGCTCCAACTCTCGTCTTCGCTTAGCACGGTCACCGGATCATCTGCGGACATGACTCAGCCTAACGCGATGGGGATGTTGGAGAAGCTTGAAATTGCGGCGCCCAAGATGGCCCAGAACATCGGGTCCGACGGGAAAACGTTCGGGCCGCAATCTGGTTCCGTGATGGCGGGCCGACTGCTACGCGGGATTCTGCTGGCCGGTTTAGGCACTTCGTACCTCGGTAACTCAACGCCGTAGTGGGCGACGACAAGTGAGGGATGACTCTGGCGTTTCCTGCAAGGCGGCCTACGGGGTTCATCCCCTTAGGCTCAGACCCCGCGGCCCGTCCCCAGCACCCGATGGTGGACGGGGGCCGTTCTTTAGCCCGGATTCTTGGCGCAATCTTCCAAAATCTCGTGCCTCCTCATCCCGGTTTCCCTCTCAAGTTTGATCAACAAGCAGCCCGCGACGTGGACCAGACCAACGATCAACTTGAGGTGGCCGGAGGGCTCTGCGAGGTACGGCCCAACACCGGTTCCCATGAACTCGACTCTGTCGCGGGAATCGCTCCACTCGCCTATGACGTCGACTGCCCGGCGGTTAAAACTCTCGTGCTCCTCCATAATCGGAGCCTGCCATGAAGGCGAACCCAAAACCGGCCGTTGACGCACCTGTGCTGCCGTACACCGCAGTCGACGACGACGAGATTCGGGCGGCGATGGAAGCGGCCAGCGTGTGAACTGGTGCGGTTTATCCGGGTCCCCGGGAACCCCATTGCAGCGGGCGTTGTGCGTTGGTCGGCCAACGCATGGCGTCAAGGTTTCGCCGGTTCTCACCTCGTCCCGAGCCGGCGAAACCGCTTCGGCCGCACCGATGCATCGAGGTGATCGACCGGGCTCGACTCGTTCGCCGATTAGTCGCGCCTACTGTGCCTGGTCGGTTGGCCGCGACGTCTCAGGCAGTTGTTGGTAGCGCTGTCCTAGTCGGCGACGTGACTTCGCGCCGGCGCCGACGGTTACGCCAGCGCGTAGCCGGACAACCTGCGCGCCACCCGCGCGATTTGGGTAGGCGATTCTTCACCGACAAAACAGCGCAGCGGTGTCAGCTAACGCAGCCTTCAGCGCCCGGCCATTGACCCGTTACCGGTGTCCGCCGCCCCCACCGCCGTGAAAGCCGCCGCCCCCACCGCCGTGAAAGCCACCGCCGTAGCCCCCGAGCAGAAAGCCCTCGCCTCCGTAGGGATCGTAACTAACCGGGGGAGGGGAGTCGTTGATCCCGACGGTGCCGGGAGTACCACAAATGCTGCCCGAGACTCCGCCGTCGCAGGCTCCTTGAGCCGCAGCCGGAGCCGGAGCGGCCGCGGCGATCGGTGCAGCGGTGATCGCTACCGCGGCAGCACCCGCCGCCAACAGCGGTGCGATGTAGTTCACTTTGATTCTCACGGGTGGTACTCCTTCGATGACTTCGCAATATCTGTACTTCAAGGATTGCGCCCCAGCAAAGCCATGTCATCGGCGCTGACACCCGTCAATGCCCCCGGCCAGCTGGAATCTGTGCCTTACCTGTCAGCAGCAGTCACCTGCCAGCCCCGCGTGGGCTCGGCCGAATACGCGGCAACGACGTGCCCCTGTTCCTTCGAGCGTCGATCCGCCATTGCGTGCCGGACAACGAACACCGGTCATAGAATTCGAGCGTGCTGGGCGAGCTCGTGCAGACCACGACCGGGAAGTGGATCACCCACCCACCGGCGCGCTGCCCCAACGGTCACGAGTTCGGCCCCGGTCGGACGCTCGTGGGTTATCAGGCTTGCCTCGGCCACGGCGGCGGCCACACGACCTGGACATGCCGCACATGCGATGAAGTGGTGTACGGGCCGCTGATGAACACGCACTGCACGGCACTGGAAGGACCTGCCAGTGTTCGCATCTCCAACGTCACGTGATGCGGGGGACGGCGGCCTACAGAGGCCGACGCGGCCGATCGGCCGTTTTCGGATGACCTGCCAACGGATACGGTCGTCCGCATGACCGAAGCACTCACCGGCGATGCTGACAAGTTCACGTTTGGCATTGACCGGATCAGCATCGGCGACGGCGGCGATGCCCACCCACTCGGTGGGCCTGGCTCGGTCACCGTAGTCGTGGGCGCCAACAACGTCGGCAAGTCGACGGTCTTGGAGCAGATCCGCGACATGCTCATGAACACCGCCCTGACACGGACTAGAGGTCCGAGGGTGGTCACGCAACTGAGTCCTCAATGGACCGGCAGCGAGGATGATGCGGAAGCCTGGATCCGCGCACATGCGGTGATAGACGATTCCGACGGCACAGAGCGGGCGCACCGCCCACGCCTTCAGCCCGAAAACATCGGGCACTTCCGCAACGCCGTGCAAGGTCCCGCACCTGGTCGGCTGATCAACTGGTACGTCGACTACCAGATGGTTTCAGGCCGCATCGGCATGGATCCTGCTGGTCGACTTGCGAAGCCGGGTGATCCGCCAGTGCACCCTTTGCAGGTTCTGCACGTGGACCGCGACAAATTCGACGAACTCGCACGATTGATGAAGCTGCTCTTCGGATTTGATCTGTTTCTCGACACGCCAAAACTTCTACCTTCGGATGGGCGAACCGGGAGTACCGGCGTATCTCGTCGATGGCTACAGACCTGGAATACGACAAGGCCGTCGCTGCGCTGCCTGAGCTGCAGGCTCAAGGGGACGGGTTCCGCGCGTCGTTGGGCCTACTAATCCCGTTGATTACCAATCTCCATCCGCTGGTACTGATTGACGAGCCCGAGGCATTCCTTCATCCACCGCAGCCACGATTCATAGGCAAGCAGATTGGTGGGCAAGCGAAAGACAAAGGGGCGCAAGTCATACTCGCTACCCGCGACAAGAACATCCTGCAGGGCGTAATCGAAAGCGACGCGACGATCACAATTTTGCACCTAACGCGAACCGACGACGACGCGGCCGCGAATCTCCTACCGCCCAACAAGGTTGCCGAACTCTGGAAGGACCCTGCACTCCGCTACACCAACGCTCTCGACGGGCTCTTCCACTCTGCAGTTGTCATCGCCGAGAGCGAACGCGACGCCCACTTTTACCAAGCCGCAATCGATCACGTCCGATCGACATCAGAGACCCCGCTGCCTGAACACAACCTCATGTTCCTCGGAAGTAACGGCAAGACGAACATGGCCCGGATAGTTCGCAGTCTGCGTGACCTCGGCGTCAAGACCGTCACCTGCCCGGACCTCGACATCCTCAATAACGAAAACGTGATCCGCCAACTCGTAGAAGCACACGGCGGAAACTGGACCGATCTGTCGGACGACTACCGAAGAGCCACAGCCGAATTCCGCAATGTGCCCAACGCACCGGTAAAGGAGGACGTCAGGACTGCCATCATGACGCTTATCGACGCAACACCCGAAGAAAAATTGACCGAACCGTTGGCCACAGCAATCACGAAGGGCGTGTCTCCCGATTGGGTGGTGCCGACGCGGGCATGGATGACGGCACAGGCCAATAAGACGCCACCGAGATAGGTCAGGGCGTATTTGTCGTAGCGAGTCGCCACGCCGCGCCACTGCTTGAGTCGGTTGAAGCCTCGTTCGACGGTGTTGCGCAGCCCGTAGAGCGCGGCGTCGAACGCGGGCGGGCGACCACCGGTTGACCCCTTGGCCTTACGCCGAGCGATCTGGTCTTTGCGCTCTGGGATGGTGTGTGTGATTCTTCTGGAACGCAATTGGGTGCGTGTACTCGGATGCGAATACGCCTTGTCGGCCAGCAACCCGAAGTCGCGGCCGGACCCGCCGTGGTGCGTGCGGGCCGCGGAGTAGTCGTCGAGCAACAGCACCAACTGCGGATTGTCCCCGGCCTGGCCGGCGGTCAACCGGACCGCGACCGGGGCCTCTCGCTGATCGGTCAGGGCGTGGATCTTCGTGGTGAGCCCGCCGCGCGAACGGCCGATCGCATGATCGTCGGGCTCATCGGCGGCTTTCGTGTAATTCGACAGTGCCCCCTGTGGCAAGCGTGTCGGAGCGTGCACCCGCGCAGTGTTGATGTGCCCGCACGCTCGTCGAATCCACCGACAACAACTTCTCGAGGTCCTCGACCATCCCGGCATCGACGCCGAACACCGCCGCGACCTGGGCGAACATCTTGTCGTAGGTGCCATCCAGCGACCATCGGTGATGTCGCTTCCACACGGTCTGCCACGGTCCGAAATCGGCCGGCAGGTCCCGCCACGGGCTACCCGTGCGGAACCGCCACGCGATCCCTTCCAGGATTAACCGGTGGTCACCGAACCTGTTGCCCCGCTTGCCCACATCCGACGGCATCACCGATTCGACAGCCCCCCAGAACTCATCGGAAATCACACCCGTTCGCGTCACCGGCCAATCGTCGCCGGTCAACGCCTTCAAATTCGGGAGACACGCCCTA
>JAOPVX010000303.1 GCA_025965975.1 Mycobacterium sp.
GCGGGGTTGCGCACGTCGTGGTCGGCTTCGACCATCAGCAATTCGGGGTTCAACCGGGCTTGGGAGAAGAGCCGCTCGGCCGCTGCCAGGGCGACGTTGGCGGGCATGTCATTTGGCGTGAACTTCTCGTCGTTGTACCGGGGTACGTAGGTCAGCAGGCTGACGAATCCGAGGATCGCGATCACGGCAGTAACGGAGATGATCGGTACCGGCCAACGAACTACGGTCGTGCCGACCTTGCGCCAGCCACGCGTGGACAATTCCCGCTTGGGATCGACCAGCCCGAATCGAGACACCACGGCCAGGACTGCCGGTGCCAGCGTCAGCGCGGCGGCCACGACGACCAGTATCGCGATCGCGCACGGCAGGCCCATGGTCTGGAAGTACGGCAGCGTGCACATGGCCAGGCACATACAGGCACCCGCGATCGTCAATCCCGAGCCTAGGATCACGTGCGACACGCCGTGATACGCGGTGTAGTACGCCTGTTCCCTGTCCTCGCCGGCCGACCGCGCTTCGTGGTATCGGCCGAGTAGGAAGATGACGTAGTCGGTGCCCGCCGCAATGGCAAGCATGGTGATCATGCTCACCGCATACGGCGTCAGACCGATGACGTTCAGGTTGCCCGCGGTCGCCGTAACGCCCTGCGCTGCAAATAGTTCGACACCAACGATCAGCAGCGCCACGATGGTGGTCACTATCGATCGGTAGACGATCAGCAACATCACGAAGATGACACCGATCGATACCATCGCCATCAGCTTCAGGCTCTTGTGCCCGGCAACACTGAGGTCGGCGTTGAGCACGGTGTTGCCGGCGACGTAGGCCTTCACTCCCGACGGAGCCGCTACCGAAGCGACGATGTCGCGCACCGCGGCCACTGACTCGTGACTTGGGCTGGTGCCCTGAGCGCCGACGAGAAAGACCTGGACGTAGGCGCCCTTGCCATCAGGGCTTTGCGAGCCCGCAGCGGTCAGTGGGTCGCTCCAGAAGTCCTGGATGTTCTCCACGTGCGCGGTGTCGGCCTTGAGCTTGCCGATGATCTGGTTGTAGAACTCGTGCGCATCGTCGCCGAGTTTGTCCTGGCCCTCCAAGATCACCATCGCCGAGGAGTCGGAATCGAACTGGTTGAAGACGTGACCGATGTTCATCATCGCCTGGAAAGCGGGTGCACCCTTGGGGCTCATCGATACCGAGTGCTTTTCGGCGACCGCATCGAGTGATGGCGACAGCACACCCAGGCCGACCGCGGCGAGCAGCCACAACAAGATGATCGGTAACGACAGCGAACGAATCATCCGGGGGATGAGCGGGCGGCGGGGTAACGAATGTGCGTTGCTCATACGGATTTCACCAAGCAGTAGATGAACGGTTGGTAGTCGTCACTCGTTCGATCGTCGCGGACCTGACCATCCACGATGACTCGGCACCGGAGCCCGCTGACCTCGGTGCCGCCCTGGGCGACGATGTTGGCCGACATCGATGGCAGTGTCGTCACCACGGTGTACGACCACGGCAACTGCGCGGCGTCCACACCATTGGGTTGGCCATTTTCGTCGAGGTAGTTGACGTTGACGCTGCCACCCGATGACCCCGTCAGCTCGTAGGTGATGTGCTTGGGGTTGAACGGTTTCGTATCGTCGGCGTTGCCGTCGGCGCCGACGGCCGGCGGGGGGGCGCCGAACGTGTCGCGAATGCGGACCACGGTATAGGCGCCAAGCGAAAGCAGGACGACCAGGAGAAGCGGAATCCAGACCTTCTTCAAAAGCCGAAACAAGACCTGTCTCCTCCGTGCCTTTGCGCCATGTCCGGGGTCATGCCCACCAGAAGCCTTTGCCCTGCAGACACTCCGGCGCCGTCGCAGCGCAACTGCGGCGGGGTTCGTGGTCGGCTCCGCTGGCGGAGAGCGGTGCCATCACAGAAGGCTGGTTCGAGGTCAACCGATTCTTTGTGATAGGGCAATAATACATGAGCCACACGTTATCAAATGGATGGCGGGCCCGGCTTGTGACGTCCATCGCTCACGCCGCTGACGGTCGGCCACCGCTATGGCGCCGAAGCGCCCCTCGACATACACATGGTCAATGAAATACTATGTCGCACAACGACATCAGTGGCGAAAGGCTCATTGCATAGCACGCGCCTATCTGGACCACATCACGCGGCTGGTTACACGGCCACCCGACTGAGCGAAATCAGACGAGCCCTTGCGCAGGACTTCGCCAACCAATGCGTGGCTGAACGATCACTCTTCAGTGGGATCCCAGTCGGAATGCCCGTAACAGCCGCGCTCCAGCAGACGGCCTCGATCGTCATGCGTCATGCCTTGCGGGTGCGACTCAACGCAAGTCACTCGTGCCGGTGCCGGCGCCCACCGCCACCAACGGGGCTCCACTGGTCTGATGGAATGCGCGCGAGTGTTTCAATGAAGCCCAAAATGCTTCTCCGAGATGTTCTGCGGTTCCGCGCCGGCGAATCAACTCGGTTCGACATCATCTGGCTGGTTCCCAAGATCGAGCAATGTCCATGCGTCGCGCGAACAGTCGCGCTGTGGATCTGCGGCCAGGCCCTCGGCGGTACCCGAGGACACCCGTTGGAGCAGAAGGTACAACGCGGCCTGCTCGTCGGCGTTCAGTGCCGCCAGCAGTCGCTTCTCGGTAGCGGCGAGAACCTGAGTGGTGTCCTCAAGTTTCTGTACGCCGGCTGGGGTGAGGCTAACCGTGTGTCGCCGACGATCCTCCACCGAACGTTGCCGGTCGATCAAGTGTCCAGCCTCCAGATCGTTGAGTAACGCCACCAAGTTGGTTGGGTCGATACCCAGTACCTGGGCGAGGTCGGATTGGCTACGGTGGCCGAAATCGCGTAGCAGCGTCATCACGACGACGTGGCGTGGGCGCACGTGGTAATCCACCAACGCCGCGTCGCTCTCGGACCGCAACCGACGGGCGAGGTAATCCATGAACGGACCAACCAATTGCACCCCGGCGCTTACGCCAAACCTCCTGACATCCACCCCCACACTATAAGCCCCTTGACAAGGCATCTGCATTCCGCCAATGATTGGTGGCACATCTATGATCAGTGCATGTTGCGTCTTGAAAGCTGGACTGGACTAGCGGGTGGAAGTCCCGTCCCGGTAGGTACCGGAGCGCCGGGTAGCAGGCCCCGGTTCGTCGTGGAGACGCGGCGGGCTGAGCGGAGTGTCGAGAGCCTCTTCGGAGGGAGCAAGTGTGCGGGCCGTAGCATTGCGCAAGTCAGCCAGTCCAGCAGGCTGCCCCAACCGGTCATCATGCAGTGGGTTTCGCGGACCTGGGTTGACGGCGTGGGCCGGGTGTTCACCGCCGAGCAACTTCGCGAGGCGGTTGGGAGGGCCGCGCGGTGGCGGGCCTCGCGCGCAGCCAGTGAGTCGTCGACGCGAGAGGATCCAGCCGAGGTGGTCGTGTGCGACGGCTGCGGCGGGGTCGCCGTCGTCGATGCCCCGGCTTCGCGGCTGTGGCTGCGCGTGGTGCAGCCTGACTGCATCGTGCACGCTAACCCGGCACGCCGTGACTACTGCCCCGACTCTGCGGTGCCGTGCCCGGTATGCGCCCCGGAAACCGACGAACTGTGCCAGGAGTGCTTCGGCGCGGGCGGGGTTCCCCACCCCGACGGGCCGCGCCCGGCCTAACCCGCCCAAGCAGCTCCGATCGGTCGTTACGCGGTCCGGAAATTGGTGCGCCGAGCATAACGCCGCGCGCCTTACGGTTGATTCATGCCAACGCCTGCCGCTGAGTATCGCCCGCCGATCACTTCGTTCGCCGGGTGGACCCGCGACGAGAAGGGCCGGCGGGTGCCGCTGGAGTCCGCGCCGCACGTGGGCGGGTTCGCCCCTCCGGGTATCGAAGACACGCAAGTGGCTAGCTCAATCGGCGGTCTTGTGGCCGGGTCCGGCGTTCGTGTCGTCCAGCAAAGACGACCTGATGCAGATGGTGGCCTCGCGTCGCGGCGGCCCGATCGCGCTGTTGGACTTGCGCCCGATCAGCGCTCCGTTTTACCCGCAAGACTTCGACGCCTACCGGTTTGACCCGACAGCGCTGATCACCAGCCTCGACGAGGCTAAGGCGACCGCCCAAAGCTTACTCAGCACTTTCAGCGGTTGCGTTGTCGGGCACCACTTTTCGTAGCGGCGCAGACCCAGGCCCATGGGATCAGCTGGCGCTGGCGCCGCTGGTGTGTCTGCTCTATGCGGCCAGCCCACGCTGCGCTGGGCAGGGGATGGCCTGGGCGCTGGAGGGATCGGAGAACGTCGAAAAGCCCGATCAAAAGGGCCCGTATCAAACCTCCTATACACCAGGCTGGGCGGCGGCGGCAGCGTGGACCGAAGACCCGCTCTTTGAGGCGCGTGTACGCGCTGTACTGGATATGGAAGCCAAGCAACGGGATTCGGTCAAGATGACAGTGATCAAGGTGCTCACCGCCTGGCTGCAGACCGCCAACCGCGACAAGAAGTTCCCCCGCTTGATCTGTCGTTCTTCGATAAGCCCGGCGCGACGCTATATCTGTTGACCCCGGCCGACGGCACGGTCGCAGCACAGGCGATCGAGCTGATGGATCAGCTGATCAACCGACAGCGCACCAAGGTGGCTCAATGGGAAGAGTTCAGCCGCGTCGGCATGTCTCTCGACGAGATCACCAACACCCCGATTCCACGGCTGCCGCAGTACCTTGCGGAGTCGCGTGGCCTTGGTGTCTCGATCTGCTATGCCGCGCTAGCCGGTTCGCAACTCGACGCCGTCTACGGTCCGTTGCAAGGCAAAGCAATACGCGATGTCACCCCGGCAGCGCTGATCATGTACGGATCCCACGAACGCGACATCATGGAATCGGCTGCGTTTTGGGCTGGCAAGGCGACCCGCAGCCAGCAGTCCTACGATCACGACCGCGGCAACAGGACCACCAGCCGCCATTTCGGCAATGCGCTGGAGCCCGCTGAGCTACTTCCGCGCGACACCAGCGAGGCACGCCAGATTCCTCGGGGCACCCCGGGGGAGATGGTCGAGCTCGTGGACTGGGATCCCTTTGTGGTCTACCTCGACGAGCTGCGCGATGCACGTCGCCGCTGTCGAGATGCAACGAAGATTGACAAACGAGCACCTGTTGTTTGACAACGTCGTTAGCAACGGTAACTAAGGAATCGTAAAAGTCCTGCTCAAGACTTTTTGGCGCAATGACATGAATTTGAGACGAGTGCTCGATGACATCGCGTGAGACGACTCGCATCGTCGCAGGTCAGGGGACCGCGAGATGACACGGAAAATGCGAACCCACAGCTGCTATAAACGTCAGTTCTCAAACGGGCGGCGCGCGCCGTGTCGGCGTCGCGGTAGTACCACCCGGACACACGCGCCGTGGTGCCCTCCTACACGTCGCGCGCGTTAGAAACCGGCGATGTCCAGCAGGTTGCGGAAGTCGGTGATGCGGTGGTCGGGTACGCAGTCCTCGTGGTGCTTGGTGCCCTGATCGGAGTCGAACATGACGGTGCCCATCCCGATCTCGCGGGCGCCGTAGATGTCGCGGTGCATGTCGTTGCCGACGTAGAGGGCCTTCTCGGCCGGTATCCCCATCCCGTCGAGTGCGAGCTGGAACAGCCGTGGATCGGGCTTTCGGAAGCCGTGGTCACCGGAGACGACGATGGGGTCGAAGTACTGCGTCAACCCGACCTTGTGCAGTTCGCCGCGGGCATAGCTGCTCTGTCCGTCACTGACGATCGCAAGGGGAATGCGCTCACGCAGGATGCTCAGCGTCGACCGGACATGGGGGTACAGCTTGAGCTTTCGGCGCGTCACACCGCGGTAGATCTCGGCCAACGTCAGCGGCAGCTGCGCGAGCCGTTCGGGCGGCATCGCGTTGGTGTAGTCGCTGGCGTGGTCCTCGATGATGGACCGCCAGATCCGCACCGCGTCGAATTCCGGGTACTGCTCTGCGCTGTCGCGCTGTTGGGCCTTGAGGCGCTGGAAGTACAGGTCGCGGATCTGGTGGCGGCGCAGGTCGATGCCCTGATAGGTCAGGAAATGCCCGACTGCTCGGAAGGCGTCCTCGTGATCGTCCTCGGTGCGGATCTCGATCAGTGAGCCGTTGACGTCGAAGGCGATCGCGGCGACATCCATGATGCGGTGCACCTCTCGTGTGGTGAATCGCTAGCAGGCCTGGAGCAGCCGCTTGGCCTTGCGGATCAGCTTCGCCCCGTACTCCGGGGAAATGTAGTCGTTGCGGGCGACGCGCAGCAGATTGAGGGCCATGTAGTAGGGCAACCGCGAGGTGATCGATGCGAATGCGCTGTGCCGGTCCGGGAAGTGGCTGCTGTACTCCCACAGGAAGTGCCCGATGAAAGGCTCGGCGCGCCGACTGTGGCCCGTGGCGGCCATGAACGCGTGTTGCAGCTCGCCGCAGACCCGGCCGACGTCGAACATCCGGTCCCCGCGCTTCATCCGCTCCAGGTCGATCGCAGCCACGTCCAGGCCGTGCCCGAAGAGAAAGTTGGCCGGTGTGGCGTCCCCATGCAGCCACACCTGCCGGTCCTGCCACATCGCGGGCCGGTCTCGCCACAGGTCCTGCAGCCACAACAGCTCGTCGGCGTCCCATGCCCCGATGCGCTGCCTGCGCTGCAGCCGGGCGACGAGCTGCTCGAAATAGCCGCAGTCGGCGTCGAAGTCGACAGATCTGCCGTTGGCGGTCCGATTATGTTGCGTGGCAAGGAAATAGCCCAGAGCCTTGAGCCGCCAGAAGAGATGGGCGTCGTCGCCCTGATGAATGGACCGCGAGATCGCCTGACTGAACTGCTCGCCGGCGTAGAACTCCAGCGCCAGAACGCAGTTGATGTCCGGATCGACGGCCAGTGGACGGATCACGTGGTGCGGGGAGCCAATCAGGTCGTAGCCGCGCAGCCGCTGCAGGCCCTCATACTCCCGGTAGGCCACTGCGGCGGCGCGGTCGCGGTCCCAGCCGAATCTCGGGCCGTAGAACTTGCAGATGATCCGGACGTGGCTGTGCTTCTCCTCGTAGGCGTAGACCTCGTTGCTGCCACGCAGCCGGAACGCGCGAAAGGCTGGTGTCGGCCCGTGGACGCCGAGCTGATCGCGGGCGATGCCGGTGAGAAAGCCATGCAGTCGGTCATCACCACGGACGTAGCCGACGTACTTGCCGATAACGACTCCTCCTCGATGCCACGCGACGACGAGGGTTTTGTACGCCCGACGGCTACCAACTGTTCACACACTAGATCCTGCGTGTTTCATCGGCGCGTCAGATCGGTGACGCGGTCTTCGGAGCTCACCCAGCCAGGGGTCACCCGCTACGGGGGCTGTTGTGCTACCGCACCGCCCTGAGCGCGCCACTACTGTCTGGCCAATTGGCCACGACGCTTAGAGCAATCTATAACGCCCGTATTGGCGGACCCGGTGATGGTGGGTTTGGTTCGCTGCCAAGAGCTTTCGTGGCGCTGGAGTTATGCGTGAGCTACGTCTGGGATAGCCGTCACGTGACGGAACCTTCCGAACGGGTTGGTCCGCGTCCCTCAGCGATTGGATATGTCGCCAAAGGATGGGTAGCGGCGTTCTGAAGAAATGACACGGGTTTGAGACAAATGCTCGATGACATCGCGTGAGACAACTCGCATCATCGCAGGTCATAGGTCGCGGCGTGACGCGGGATTTGAGAAGCTGATAACTTGCTGCGCCCGCAGACGTGGCGGGCTTGACGATCCTCAATGATTTCAGCGCCCGCGACATCCAATCGCGCGAGCTGCCCGGCCGGCTCGGGCCGAGCAGAGGCAAGCACTTCGCGTGCGGCGCCGGGCCCTACATCACCGCGCTCGATTCGCTGCTGCCCGGCGGCTTGCGCATGCAGTCTTCACAGTG
>JAOPVX010000337.1 GCA_025965975.1 Mycobacterium sp.
CCTCGACAGCTGCTCGTTGACCACCTCAGGCGCTTCCTCGTGGCCGAAATGCCCTGCGCCGGCGATGGATACGTAGCGGCCCTGTGGGGCGTAGTGCTGGGTGCGATACACCGGATCAGCCAGTACGTACGGGTCGGCGTCGCCGCGCAAGTGCAGCACCGGCACCGCCAGCGGCCGCTTCATCGAACGCATGAACCGCCTGCCCTCGCCGCGCAGCTGGCTGCGTACCGCCCAGCGCTGATACTCCAGCGCCGAGTGCGCGGCCGACGGAATCTGGATGGCCCGCCGCATGTGCCGAATCGTCTCGGAGAAGTCTTCGCAGGCTTGCCATTTCCCACTGGCGCGGCTTCGCACCAGCCGCTCGAGCTCCTCGGCGTCGTTGCGGATCAGCGACCGCTCGGGCCATATCGGCACCTGATAGCGCAGCATCCATGGCAGCAGCGCACGGCCCTGGTCACGCCGGGTCAGCGCCGAAGCCCGCAACGCGACGGGATGCGGTGAGCTGACGACCGCGATCGCCCGCACCATCCGTGGGTGCAGCACAGAGGTCGCCCAACACACCAGACCCCCGTCGGCGTGCCCCACCAGCGTCGCCGCCTCGTGGCCGAGCGCGCGCACCAGCCCCGCGGTGTCGCCGGCGAGCGTCCAGCCGTCGTAGCCGCGGGGCGGTTTGTCGCTGCCGCCGTAGCCACGCAGGTCGACCGCGACCACCCTGGCACCGGTCAAGCCCCGTAGCTGATGGCGCCACGACCACCAGAACGAGCCGAAGCCGTGCAGCAGGATCACCAGCGGGCGATCAGTGATCGGAGCTGTCGATCTTTCCGCCGACTCCGCCTCCACGACGTGAAAGCGAATCCCGTTGGCGTGCACCTCGAGATGGCGCCAGGGACCCTCGATGCGCACCACCGACGGGTCGGGTGGGGCCATTACCAGCCTGACGGATCGGCGGTCGAGTCAGAAGCGGCCTGGCCGTTCGGTGACGTGAGCGCCTTGTCCTTGTCGTGCCCGGGTGTGAGCGCCTCGCGGGTTTCCTTCACCGATTCGATGGTCTGCTGCGGCCCACGGATGCGTCGCACCTTGAGATAGCCGAAAACCGCCAGCACCGCGGTGGTGAGCACCATGATGCCGAACACGATCAGGAAGGCGACCCACCGCCACAGCCAGGTGTCGAGCAGTTCGGCGAGGAAGAGGAAGAAAAAGAACGTGGAGTAGAACAGCACCACCAGCGCCAGGATGAAGAAGACGCTGCCGGTGAGGCCCTTCTTGACGTCGCGGGTGATCTCGGCCTTGGCCAGTTCGACCTCGGCCCGCACCAGCGTCGACACCTGCGTCGTCGCGTCCTTGACGAGGTCACCAATGGACGGGTCGGTTTTGGGGGCGTGCGGGTCGACCAGCGGTATCGACGCCACGGTCGTCGGCACGCCATCCCTGTGATCACTCACGGAACAATTCCTCCCCGCATCCGGTGATAGTCGCGGTTTATGTTGCCATGTGGCGTCCATCGAAACGATCCCGGCCGACGATAGACTGGCCCGGTTGGATGGTCGGCCGGCACTTCGATGGGGGATAGATACTTGAGGACCAGCGTCCGCTGCCCGACGATTCCAGCGGTGATGGTGGCCTTGGCCGCGATATCCAGTCTGCTCCTCGCGTGCGCAGTGTTGCTGCCTTCCGCCCGCGCCGATGCTCCGGTACCGCTGGGCGGTGGTTCGGGCATCGTGGTCGAGGGCAACACCTTGTGCACACTCACCGCGATCGGCAATGACAACCGCGGCAACCTGATCGGCTTCACCTCGGCGCACTGCGGCGGACCGGGCGAGCGGGTGGCCGCCGAAGGTGCCGACGCCGCAGGGGTGCTCGGCACGATGGTCGCAGGCAACGAGGCCCTCGACTACGCGGTGATCCAGTTCGACCCGCAGAAGGTGCAGGCGGTCAACAACGTCAAGGGTTTCGAGATCGACGGCATCGGCCCGGATCCGTCCGTTGGGGACATCGCCTGCAAGCTGGGCCGCACCACGGGCTACTCGTGCGGGGTGACATGGGGACCGGGCGAGCAACCCGGCACGATCGTCAACCAGGTGTGCGGACAGCCGGGCGATTCCGGCGCGCCGGTGACCGTCAACAACCGGCTGGTCGGCATGATCCACGGCGCTTTCGCCGAAGACCTGCCGACCTGCGTGATCAAGTACATCCCGTTGCACACGCCTGCGGTCGCCATGTCGATCAACACGCAGCTGGCCGACATCGTCGCCAAGAACCGGCCCGGGTCGGGCTTCGTCCCGGTCGACAGCGCACCGCCTGCGGCGTAGCCGCTACTTGCCCGCCCGGATCGCCTCGAAGACGCCCGGGTCCACCAACGTCGACGTGTCACCGAGTTCGCGTCCCTCGGCGACGTCGCGCAACAGCCGACGCATGATCTTGCCGCTGCGGGTCTTCGGTAATTCGGGCACAACGTGAATCTCGCGTGGGCGGGCGATCTTTCCGATCTCCTTGGCGACCTGCTCGCGCAACTCCTCGACCATGCCTTCGTTGTCGGGGGTGTTGGCCGCCAGGATGACGAACGCGCAGATGCCCTGTCCCGTCGTCTCGTCATTCGCGCCGACGACGGCCG
>JAOPVX010000341.1 GCA_025965975.1 Mycobacterium sp.
CAGGTCAAGGCCGCGCGCATCCACACGTCGGTGGAGTTGACGCCCGATCATCTGCGTCAAGGCACCGAGCGCATCCCCACCGCCGACATCGTGCGGGTCTACCCCGAGCCGAAGGGCCCGGACGAGCCGAAGTGGCAGTCGGCGCGCGCGCTCGGGGAGCTGACCGGTGTACCGCGCGGGCGCACCGGCATCGGCCTCAAGATGACCAACGATCGCGGCGCCCAGGCGTGGGCGCGCAAGCACAAGGTACTGCGGGCCGCGCTGACCCACTTGTTGGAAGAGCGCATACCCCCGGAACCGGCTTCATGAGGGCCAGGGTCGAACTGGTGCTGGCCGTCGTCGCGGCGGTCGGCTGCGTGCTGAGTTGGTTGGCTGCCGGCTCAACGGTGGTGGTGGCGCCGGTGCTGGACGGTGAACCCAAGACGCCATCGGTGGTCTACAGTCCGCCGCTGCTGATGCTGTCGTTGTTTCTGGCGGCGGTTGCCGGAGTGCTGGCGGTTGTCGCGATCGCGCGTTTACGACGCGGCCAGCGGGCGCCGAAATAGCGGCCTACGCCAGCTTTTCCAGCTCATCGAGCGCGTCGCCGGTGTATACCGCGAGTCGTTGCAGATGTGGCAGGGCGTCGCGGCATCCGATGAATCCGAAGTTCAGCATGTCGGCGTAGCCATGCAGCGTGATGTTGAGCGCCATGCCGTGCATCGGGATGGACACCGGGTAGGTGGCCTCCAGCCGGCTTCCGTTGAGGTACAACGTCTCTCGCGGCCCGGGGACATTGCTGACGCACAGATTGAAGGTGAACGGCAACGGCGCGGAGACCCCGGTCATCGCAGAGGTGATCTGTAACGCGGACGGAGCCAGCAGCGCCGCGCTGTAGGCGATCACCTCGGTCGGCGACATGGTCCTCAGCTGCGCTTTCGACGCCTTGGTCGAGGCGGTGATCGTGTCCAGTCGGTCGACCGGGTCGGCGATGTCGGTGCCCATGGTCACCAGTATCGTTCCAACGGAGTTGCCGCCGCCGACGTCGTCCTTGGGGCGGACATTGACGGGAAGGAATGCGACCAAAGGTTTTTCGGGCAGCTCGCCGATTTCGTCGAGAAACGCGCGGAGTCCTCCTCCGATGATCGCAAGGGCAACGTCGTTCACGGTGGCGCCGTGTTTGGTGCCGATCGCCTTCAGCCGTTCGAGGGGGTAGACCTGGGTTGCGAAGCGACGATTGCGGCTGATGTGACTGTTCAGGATCGAATGGGGGGCCTGCAACGAATTGGCGATATGACCGTATTCTTCGTCACTGCGGAACTGGGTGTTGAACAACGCTTTTCCGACGTTGAGCGTCGACCTTGCGCCATTGACCGCGCCGCTGAGCAGGCTCATGACCGGATTGCGCGACGGCGCCTGTTCGGCGTCGCGCGTCTTCGTCGGCGCAGCAACGTTGAAGAACAGCGGCTGATCCCTGCGTGTCGGGTCGGTCGACATGCTGCGTTCGATAATCTTCGTGCCGGTGTAGCCGTCCACCAACGAGTGATGGATCTTCATGTAGATCGCGAACCGTCCGCCCTCGAGCCCCTCGATGAAATGCAGCTCCCATGGCGGCCGGGTGAAGTCGATGGGGTGGCTGTGCAGCCGGGAGACCAGGATGCCCAGTTCGCGTTCGTCACCGGGGCTGGCCAGCGCCGAGCGGCGCACGTGGTAGTCGATGTCTAACTTGTCGTCGACCACCCACGATTGGTCCGGGCGGTAGAGCATCCTCGGATGGGACAGCTTGAGGTTCCACGGGGCGACCACCTCCAGGTGGCGGGTATCCTCGAATATCTGGCGCAGATAGCTGGCTGGCGCGTCGTCCGGCGGCGTGAATGGCATCAGCGCCGCGACATGCATCATCGAGCTGGGAGTTTCGCCGTACAAAAAGAGCAGGTCTTGCGGGCTTAGGCGCTTGCTCGTGCCACTCACCGGCGCTCCCCAGGTTTTTCGGCAGTAGAGGCTGTCGAGGATATGCCCGCAGTTCCAACCAGGTGCGACCGGCATCACACTGTTCGGGGTTGGTACAAAGTGCGGAATCTGTAACACTGTTCCCCATGACCGAGCTCGCGGAGCAGTCCCACCCTCTCGACGACGCGCTGCCGCTTGGCCCGCAGTCGCTGGTCTGGCGGTATTTCGGCGACAACCGGATGTTCCTGATCGGGCCCCGGCCAGCGGTGCTGCAGAACATGCTTGCCGAGCTCGGCCAGGGCGTGCTTGACCATTCGGTCTTTTTCGCCGACACCGCGGCCAGGATCAAGCGGTCATTGCCGCCGATCTTCATGACGGTTTACGGCTCTGAGGACGCCAACGAGGGCACCCGGGTCCGCGATTTCCACCATCAGATCAAGGGCACGATGCCCGACGGCGAGCGCTACCACGCGCTCGATCCGGAGACCTACTTCTGGGCGCACGCCACCTTCGTCGAGCAGGTGCTCTATTTTGCCGACACGTTCGTCAAGCGGCTGACCGAAGCCGAGAAGGAACAGATTTACCTCGAATCGAAGACCTGGTACCGCCGCTACGGGGTCAGTGACCGGCCGATGCCGGCGAATTACGCCGAATTCGAACGCTACTGGGACCGGATGATGGACGAGATCGTCGTCGCGCACCCGACCGCGAAGTACGGTGTCGGCTATGTCACCAAGGGCTTCCCGTGCCCGAAGGGGGTGCCCGCGGTGCTGTGGCGGGTGATCGCGCCCGTCTTCAACCCCGTCGCGGCGTTCCTGACGACGGGCGGGATGCCGCCGCGTGCGCGGGATCTGCTCGGGTTGCCGTGGAGTGAGCGTCAACAGCGGCGGTACCAGCGCTTCGCCGCGCTGTGGCGCTCGCGGCCGGTGAACTGGGTGTGGGACCATCTGCCGATGCGGCTGCGCTACAACGGCTATGCCCTAATGGGCTATGCCAGGGGCTGATCCCACCACACAAGCCATCCTCGACGCCGCCGTCGTCGAGTTCGAACAGCATGGGTTCCGGCGGGTCGCCCTTGACGATGTCGCGCGCCGGGCACGGGTCAGCCGCACCACCATCTACCGCCGGTTCTCGAACAAGGATGAGCTTGTCGCAGCGGTCATCGAGCGCGAGAACGTCCTGCTGTTTGCCGACATCGCTGCCGAGCTCAAACAGGCTGGGCCGCAATCGAATTACTATGTCGAAGCATTCACCCTGTCGATACTGAAGTTCCGTCGCCACCGGGTGCTGGACCGGATGATCACCGACGAGCCCGGACTGGTGATCGAGCTGGTCGCCACGCATCATCGGGCGGCGATCGAGCGGATGGCCGAGGCGCTGCGCATCATCTTCCCAACCGGCTTCGCCGAGCGGATCGGAGAGCAGGCCGTCACCGAGCTGGCCGACACGATCCTTCGCTACGCGGCGATGGCGCTACTGCTGCCCAGCGCGCAGCCGCTCGAGACCGCCGACGACATCCGCGCGTTCGCGACGCAGCACTTCCTGCCCAGCCTCCCTTTCGCACTGCGGGCGGTGCCGGCCGGTTAGCTGCGCTGCGTTTCGTAATCCCGACGATCGGGCAGCCGTAGTGCATGGGTTCTGAACAACGGCAACGCACCGAAAAGCCCGAAGTCACCGACGAGCACAAGGACAAGGCCAAGGAAATGGCCAAGGCCTACGACGAGACGCGGCCAACAACCACACTGCCCGGCAGCGGCGGGACGGTCTCCGGAACGGCCGTCACCGATTGGGTCGATGACACGGACAAAGGCAAGACCGAAACCACGGCCGAGGAAGGCAAGGTCGAATACCGCAAGACGGAGGAGTTCCGCCGCAAGACGCAGGAGTGACGCTTTGAGCCCAGGCGCGCGTCTTTGTGCCTAGGGTTGAAAGGCGTGACACCGCTTGAGCAGATCGCGCCGGCGTTCATCGAGATGGCCCACTCGATCGTGTGGGCCTCCGTCGCCACCGTCGACGAAAACGGTCGGCCCCGCACCCGCATTCTGCATCCGATCTGGGAGTGGGACGACACCGACCTACTCGGCTGGATCGCCACGGTGCCCAGCCCGGTCAAGAAGGCGCACCTCGCCGTTCACCCGGAAATGGCGGTCAGCTATTGGACCACGACCCACGACACCTGCACCGCGGAGTGCCTGGTGGAGTGGTATCACGACGACGAGACCCGCGGCGCGGTCTGGAACAAGTTCGCGACGGGCCCCAAGCCGGTTGGTTATGACCCGTCGATCATTCCGATGTGGGCCGACGGCCCGGCATCCGATCAGTTCGCCGCGCTACGCCTGGCCCCGTATCGCCTGCGGGTGATGCCCGGCACCGTCATGATGAATCGCGAAGGCGAAACACTCAGCTGGACCGGGATGTGAATATGACCACCGAGACACTTGACGTCGGCGCGCTGCCGTTGGCGCCGAAGAACCCGCTGCCATTACGGCAGTTGGTCAAGTTGGTGCGAGCTCTCGACACCGGGCAGGAACTGATACGCGACGCCGGCGGCCCGATAACGCGGATGACGTTCGGCCCGAAGTGGTTGTTCCCGCCGCTCGTTGCGGTCACCTCACCCGATGGTATCCGCGACGTGTTGGGGCGCAACGACGGCTACTCGGAGCGATGCATCATTCATGAGGAAGTGCGGCATATGGCGGGGGACAGCCTGTTCGTCCTGCCCAACGTTAGGTGGCTGCCGCGCAAGCGTGCGTTGCAACCGGTCTTCACGAAACCCAATGTTCGCAATTTCGGCGGTCAGATGTCCCGGGCCGCACAGACGTTCGTCGATCGCTGGGGCGACGGCGGCGAAGTCGACCTCGACGTCGAATGCCGCCGGCTGACCATGCGGTCACTTGGCCGCTCGGTTCTGGGCATCGATCTCAACGAACGCGCAGATGTCATCGCAGAACACATGCACGTCGCGTCTTCCTACACCACCGATCGCGCACTGCGGCCGGTGCGTGCGCCGCGATGGTTACCGACCCCGGCACGCCGCCGCGCCCGTGCCGCGGTTGCGTCGATGCGCAGGGTCACCAACGAGATCCTGCAGGCGTGCCGCGCAGATCCGGCCCGTAACGCACCGCTCGTTCAGGCGTTGATCGCGGCCACCGACCCAGATACTGGTCAGTCCATCTCCGACGACGACATCTGCAACGACCTGCTGATCTTCATGCTGGCCGGCCACGACACGACAGCGACGGCTCTCACCTATGCGCTGTGGGCGCTAGGGCACCATCGCGACATCCAGGATCGGGTCGCCGCGGAGGCCGCCGAGATCGGCGATCGGGAGCTGACACCCGAGGACGTGCCCCGGCTCGGATACACCGTCCAGGTGTTGCGCGAGGCGCTCAGGTTGCAACCGCCCGCCGCGGGGGTCGCGCGGTTGGCGGTGCGCGACATCGCGGTCGCCGGGTATCGAGTTGAGGCGGGCAGCATCATGGCCGTCGGGATATATGCCCTGCACCGGGATCCCGCCCTCTGGGACCGGCCGCTGGTTTTCGATCCCGACCGGTTCAGCCCGGAAGCCTCCAAGGGCCGCGACCGCTGGCAGTTTCTCCCGTTTATCGCCGGAGCGCGCTCGTGTATCGGTGAACACTTCGCGATGTTAGAAACGACCCTCGCGATGGCAACCATCATCCGGTCCATCGAGATCAGTTCCGTAGACCAGGATTTCCCGGTCGCGGTGCCGTTCACCACCGTCGCCGACGGGCCCATCTGGGCGCGCGTGAGCCCGCGGAACTAGGCCCGCTTCAGCAGCACCGCCTGCTCGAACGGCAGCCGCGCGGAGATCGGTCGCCACAGGCCCTTCACGGACTGCGCCGCTTCGGCCTTTGGCATCACGCGCGGTTCGGTCAGCTCGAGCGTCTTGCCGTAGCGCCGCATCCGCCCGCCGCCTGCCGAAACGACGTTCTTCAGCCAGTCCCGGTTGGGGCCATATGTGAGCAGAACAGCCACCCCGTCGTCGGTGCTGAACACCGACAGCGGTGTGCGGTAGGGCTTGCCTGACTTTCGGCCGACGTGCTCGAGGATGCCCATCGTCGGTGCCCACCCGGCCCACATCCGCTGGATCGGGTTGGTGAAGTGGCGGTTGAACCGCGCTAGCCATTGCGGAAGTTGCATGAACACCATCAAACTCGTAGGTCATGGCCTACCTCAAGCCCCCATGGTTCACCCGAGTGATCTTCAACAAAGTCGCGATGTCCACCGGCATCGGCGGAAGCGAGACGCTCACTGTGACCAGACGCATCAGCAAGCAGCCACAGAAGATCCCGGTAGTCGTGCCCGAGGTAAATGGGGTGAAGTACCTGGTCTCCACCCGCGGCGAGACGGAGTGGGTGAAAAACGTCCGCGCAATCCCGGATGTCATGGTCGGTGACCAGCAGTACGTCGCGACGGAGATCCCGGTCGAACAACGGGCGCCGATCCTGGCCGTCTACAAGCGGAAGGCCGGCAAGGTCGTCGACGGCTACTGGCGCGACCTGCCCGACGACGCGGATCACCCCGTCTTCGCGCTCACCCCAAAGGGCTGACCCCACTACACCCTGTAGTTGACGCGTTCGGCGGTGCTGGAACACTAGTGGGCATGCACCGCACCGACGTCTCCGCGAAGCTCTTCGCCGACGCGTGCGCCGTCATCCCTGGCGGGGTGAACTCGCCGGTGAGGGCCTTCAGCTCGGTCGGGGGCACCCCGCGGTTCATCAGCTCGGCGACGGGGTACTGGCTGACCGACGCCGACGACAACCGCTACGTCGACTTGGTGTGCTCGTGGGGGCCGATGATCCTCGGCCACGCCCACCCGGCCGTCGTCGAGGCGGTCCAGCGCGTCGCCGCCGGTGGCCTGTCCTTCGGCGCGCCGACGCCGTCGGAGACCGAGCTGGCCACCGAGATCATCGGCCGCGTTGCCCCGGTGGAGCGGCTGCGCATGGTCAACTCCGGCACCGAGGCCACCATGAGCGCGATCCGGCTGGCCCGCGGTTTCACCGGCCGCGCCAAGATCGTCAAGTTCTCCGGCTGCTACCACGGCCACAGCGACGCGCTACTGGCCGACGCCGGGTCGGGTGTCGCCACGCTGGGCCTGCCTTCCTCGCCGGGGGTGACCGGCGCCGCCACCGCCGACACGATCGTGTTGCCGTACAACAACATTCCGGCCATGGAAGACGTATTCGCACGGTTCGGCGATGAGATCGCCTGTGTCATCACCGAGGCCAGTGCCGGCAATATGGGTACCGTAGCGCCGCTGCCCGGCTACAACGCGGCGCTGCGCCGCATCACCGCCGATCACGGTGCGCTGTTGATCCTCGACGAAGTGATGACCGGCTTCCGGGTGAGCCGATCCGGTTGGTACGGTGTCGATCCCGTCGACGCCGACCTGTTCACCTTCGGCAAAGTCATGAGCGGTGGGCTGCCCGCCGCCGCGTTCGGCGGCCGCTCTGAGGTGATGGAGCGACTGGCGCCGCTCGGGCCGGTTTATCAGGCTGGCACGTTGTCGGGTAACCCGGTCGCCATGGCCGCCGGGCTGGCGACACTGCGGGCCGCCGACGACGCCGCATATGCCGCGTTGGACGCGAACGCCGATCGGCTGGCCGCGCTGCTCGGCCGGACGTTGACAGAGGCCGGGGTGGCATACCAGGTTCAGCGCGCGGGCAACATGCTCAGCGTGTTCTTCTCCGACGAGCCCGTCGTCGACTTCGCGTCCGCACGCGCGAGTGAGACGTGGCGCTTCCCGGCATTCTTCCACGCGTTGCTTGACGGAGGGGTCTACCCACCGCCAAGCGCGTTCGAAACCTGGTTTGTGTCAACCGTTCTGGACGACGAGGCCTTCGAGCGCATCGCCGATGCGCTGCCCGTCGCCGCCCGTGCCGCAGCGGAAGCGACGAAACCGGCATGACCGAGAAGACGATCGTGCACGTCATGCGCCACGGCGAGGTGCACAACCCCGACAAGATCCTTTATGGCCGACTGCCCGACTACCACCTGTCGGAACGGGGACGGGCGCAGGCGCAGGCGGTTGCCGACTGGCTGGCTGCCTGCGACATCGTCTACGTCGTCGCCTCGCCGCTGGAACGCGCGCAGGAGACCGCGGAGCCGATCGCGACGCGACTCGGCTTGCCGATCGACACCGACGACGAGCTGATCGAATCATCGAACATCTTTCAGGGCCACCGCGTCTCGCCTGGTGACGGTGCCCTGCGGGATCCCCGCAACTGGTGGTACCTGCGCAACCCGCGCACACCGTCATGGGGTGAGCCCTACGCCGAGATCGCAGCGCGGATGACGGCGGCGCTGCACCGCGCCCGGATCAAGGCGGCGGGTCATGAGGCGGTGTGCGTCAGCCATCAGCTGCCCGTCGAAACGCTCCGCCGGGCGATGACGGGTCAGCCGTTGCATCACTTCCCGACACGGCGCCTGTGCAACCTGGCCTCGCTGACCTCCTTCTACTTCCATGGCGATTCCTACGTCGGCTGGGGATACGCGGAGCTGGCCGGG
>JAOPVX010000349.1 GCA_025965975.1 Mycobacterium sp.
GTCAACGAGCGTGCGCTCGGCGCATTTCATCGCGCCTTCGACCGCGCCAGCGCGCGAGGCGAGCTAGCACCAACCGACGACACCGAAATGATCGCTCACCTGGCGTTCTTCGGCGCCGTGCTCTGGCGAGAAACCCGTGATCGCACGCCCAGCGAGGACGAATGCCGCCGGATACTGCGAATCGTGCTCGCACCGCTGACCAGCAATACCCCGGCGCCACCCGCGCGCTCAAACGGATGACGTCAGTTGCTGTCGAACAGGATTGGGAGCCTGTCGCCTGCCAGGGTGATGGGGACCACCCGTTTGCCGTGAGTACGGGATCGGGTCGTCTCCGGTCGCGGCCGCGTGGTGATGGGTGACCGGTGACGGCCTTGTCGGTCAATTCGGCTGGTCCAAATGGCGACAGCACGTTGCCATTAATGATAGCGTGGTGGCTTTGTGAACAGTTCGATGCGCCGAACGAGGAGCGTGCACACATGACGCTTCACCTAACGCCGGATCAGTTGTTGTCGACCACGCGCACAGTGCGCATCCCGCAATGGCCACCGACAGCGATCCGCTGTCGCACGGGTCGGGGTGATACCGCGTTCCTACTCATTTTTTCATTGTCGAGAAGGTCAATGAGCGGGGCTCGAAGTGCCGCACGCGGACGGCACCCCCGCTGGCACAACCATCGATCTACGCCACCTTGTCCAGCCTGAACGGCATCCCGATGACAAGCAGTTTGTTGACGCCGCAGGCGCCGCTGGGGCCGGTCCTTTCTCCTCGCCCGTCAGCATCGGCGACCCGACCGCCACGTAGCCCGTCGCGTCGACGGGCCAGAATCTGTACCTCTGGTGGCCTGTGGCCACGTAGCCGTCGGGGCAGCGCTTCCAGCTCGGAAGCTCGCGCTGGACGATCCACGCATCGGAGTTATGCAGAATCGGTGCGGTCCAGCCCTGGTCGCTTGTCACCTGGCCGGTGCAGTCGACGGGGTTGGAACAGGTAGACGTGATGGTCCAGGTGCTCCTGACGGTTGCCTCGTCATGGTACGAATCGTTCGTCTTCGCCCAATCGCCGTTTGACGTGGCTATGTAGTTCCGTGCCGCGGCACTCTCCGGGCCCCCCGGCGGCATCGGCGTTCCCTCCACCGGACCAAAGATGTGGTCGCCGAACGTGACTCGGTCATCGGGCGGATGCAGCTCGGTATGGACATATGCCTGGAACAGGCGGATCGCGTATTCGACCGCTTCGTCGCGGCACGGGTCGATCTCGGCGCAGCTGATGAACGCCCGCGGCAGTCCTTCGAGGCTGGGCCGGTGCGCTGGAACGCCGTGGCCGGACAGCGCACTGTCGGCGAGGTAGCGCGCCCGAGCGCGATCCATGGCGGCGCCACCGAGGCCGGGCGCGCGCGAACTCCCGTCGTGACCGGCTCGAGTCGGGCTCGAGCATGGGCTCGTGCAGGATCTGTAATCGGATGGCGGGACCTTCAGCGTCGAACACCCGCTGCGCCAGACCTGCCACTAGCGCGGCGCCGGCGTCTCGTCCAGCTACGGCGATGCGGGAGGGGTCGGCATCGAGCTGCCGAGCGTGCTGCACTGCGTGGTCGAACGCGGCCTGCATGTCATCGAGAGCGCGGCAGGGCAGGGGTTCTCCGGAGCCAGCCGATAGTCGACCGAGACGATGAGGCAGTCGGTCGCCCTGGCCAATTCGACGCAGTGCGCGTGATCGGTGTCCCGATTTCCGGTGACGAATCCACCGCCGTGGGCGTACACGACGATCGGAAGCGCATTCGTCGTCGCGGCCCGCCGGTAGGTGCGAACCGCCAGCGGCGCGCCTGTCGGACCATTGAACACCGACGTCACGGTCTCGACACCGGCCATATCGACAGCGGCCGCTCGCCGTGCGCTGGCCTGATTCAGCCGGTCACGTTCCCGCGACAGTGACGCGGCGTCGAACTCAACAGCACCCAGGCCCGCGGCGGCGGCTCGCAGCGCGCGGGTCGATTCGGTTCAGGTCCAGCTGCGCAGCGAGATTCAGTTCCGTCGTCACGCGCAGCGGACCTGGAAGATCATGTGACCCACGCGAGCTCCACCTTTTGCCAGCCGTTGAGCAGTGCCGTCGGATTGCGTTGCAGCGGAGCGTCGGTCAGTTCGAGGTGGTCTAGGTAGGGCAGCATTCCGCCGATCGCGGCCCGCACTTCCTGACCGGCGAGGTGAGCACCCAGACAGAAGTGAATGCCGTGGCCGAACGAGAGATTCTTGGCGGCCGTACGGGTGATGAGGAAACGGTCTGGGTCGTCGAAGCGCCGCGGATCCCGGTTTGCGGCCGCCATATGCAGCGCGACGATCGCCCCCTTCGGGATCGTCGTACCCGCGACCTCGGTCTCTTCGGTCGCCTCACGAAACGCGAACTGGATCGGCGCCGTCAGCCGGTTTGCCTCATCAACCGTATTGGGCAGCAATGACGGATCGTCGAGCAGTAGTTGAAGCTGATCGGGGTTGGTCAGCAGTTCGACCACGGTGTTGCCGATGAGGTTCGTCGACGTCTCGTTGCCGGCGACCATGATCGTGATGGCCACCATCAACGTTTCGACATTGCTCAGCGACTCGTTGTCGATCGCCGCCACCATCGCACTGACCAAATCATTCCTCGGCTCGGTGCGCCGCGCCTCGATCAGCGGTACGAAGTACGTGCTGAACTCCTTGATGGTGCTCAGCATCAGCTCGTTGCGTTCGGCGGGACTGCTGAATTCGGCGCCGGCGGCCGCGGCGAACGCGTCGGACCAGCGTTTGGCGCGGCCGTACTCGCTTCGATCGATGCCGAGGATGTGACAGATCATCTCGACCGGGAGTGGAACAGCGAGCCGCTCGACGAGATCGAAGCTGGGCATGTCGCCGATACCCGTCAGACAGCGGTCGACGATCGCGCTGATGGCGGTGGCCATCTCCTTGATCCGCGGTGGCGTGAATCCCCTGCTGACGATTCTCCGCATCCGGGTGTGCTGAGGCGGGTCAGCGGCGGCAATGGTCTTGGCCGATGCCATCTCGTTCATATCGACGGGGATCCCCGCCGCCAGGGCCATCAGTCGCTCGATGACCTCGGGTTTCATCTCAGCATCCGAAGGTGCCGAATCTCCCTCATAGGGATTGGGACGCGACGAGAACAGGTCAGGACTCGACTGCACGGCCTTCACATCGTCGAACCGCGATATCACCCAGATGTTCGAACCCGTGTGATAAACGGGAAACCGCTCGCGCAGTTCCGCATAGACCGCAGGCAACTGCTCACGCGGACCGGGCTTGAAGGGCTCGAACTCCAGAACACTTCCGTCGGCCGACAATGTCGCTCCTGTTCGTTGACGAACGCAAGCCAGACCCCGCAGGACACGGGCCCGGCAGCGTCCACTACAGAGTTATATGCACAATAGTAGGATGTCATTTGCATATAAAGCAATGCCCAGTACACTCCACAAGCACCTATCGTGACCAGATGGCGGCCGCGGAGGTCGTGATCTCGCGTCCAAGCCGATGAGCCGGCAGATAAGGAACGTGTGGTGTCCGTGGATACCGGCAAGCCCATCAACATTCCCCCATACGAGGTGGTCGGCGACTGGGCAGATCTGTCCGGCGTCGCTGGCGCCACCTCGTGTTGGGTGCACAACGCCATCGTCGCAACCGAGGGTGGAGAGACCATCGGTTTCCACGCTGGCCAACTCGTTGCTTTCGATCCCGATGGGCGCCTGTTGAGAGTGGTCGAGACCGGCCTGACGGAGGGCCACGGCATCACTCTTGTCCGCGAAGGCGATCACGAATACCTCTGGGTCAGCGATCCCGGATTCGTCTTCAGCTGCGGTGCCGACGACGGTGACCCCAACTGGGCTCCACTGTTCGGCAAGGGTGTTCACTGCGAAACCAGGGGGCCTCGAGTGGTGAAGATGACCCTCGACGGGCAGATCCTTTCCGAGCTGCCGCTCCCGCCGCAGGATCCGCAAATCCCGGCAGGCCCAATGGGGCCGTACTGCCCGTGCGGCTGCGCCGTGGACGAAGAACGATTCGGTGGAACGGGCGACATTTGGGTAGCCGACGGATACGGGTCTGGCTTGTTGCATCGCTTCGACAAGGACGGAAACCACCTGTCGACACTGACCGGCGAAGAGGGAAGTGGACGATTCCTGTGCCCGCACGCGATCTTTATCGACCGCCGAAACGACAAGGTGCCGGAGCTCTACATAGCCGACCGCATCAACGTGCGTGTCCTCGTCTACGACCTGGACGGCCGGTACCTGCGCACATTTGGTGAGACCTGTTTGAACAGTCCGAGCGATTTCGCGCAGTGGGGCGACCTGCTGGTGGTCGCGGAGATCTACCAACGCCTTGCCGTTCTGGATTCCGACGACAACCTCGTCGGATACATCGGCGCCGATCCGCATCCCGAAGCGGAGCAAGGGTGGCCGACCCGGCCGGGATGGCCGAATGATCTTTCCGAAGACGGTCGTGCGGAGATACCGCTTCTCCCCCAACACGATCGGTTTAATTCACCGCATGCGGTGACTGCGGACGCCGGCGGCAACCTCTACATCTCCGAATGGTTGCTCGGCGGCCGATACACCAAGCTCACCGCGCGACGCTGACCGATCGGCCTGGGGCTCAGATCCGTTCAATCACCAGCGCGGAGCCCATCCCGCCGCCGGCGCACATCGCCACCACTCCGATGTGGGAATCTCGGCGTGCGAGTTCATGAATGACCGATACGGCCATCCGGGCGCCGGTCGCTGCGATCGGGTGGCCGAGGCTGATACCGCTTCCATTGACGTTCACGATTGACTCGTCCAAGCCGAGATCACGTGTGCACGCGACTGCCATGGTGGCGAAGGCTTCGTTGATCTCGAAGAGGTCAACATCGTCGAGTGTGAGGCCACTGCGCTTGAGCGCCTGCGGGATTGCCGTCACCGGGGCCATCCCGGTGTGCTCGACATCTACGCCGACGGACGCCCAGCCGCGAATCCGCGCCAGCGGTGTCAGGCCGTGGCTGGCTGCGTACTCGGAGCTGCCGATGACGAGCGCGGCAGCCGCGTCGTTGATGCCAGCGGAGTTGCCCGCGGTGACCACTGCCCCGGGAATTTCCGGGTGCAGGACTTTGAGCCCCGCGAGCACCTCGGGCGTGGTGTCGCGCGGATGCTCGTCGGTGCCGAACATGCCTTCGCCATTGTTGATTGGGACGGCGACGATCTCGTCGTCAAAGTACCCCTTGGCGATCGCGTTGAGCGCGCGCTGCTGGGAGCGTGCGGACCATGCGTCGGCCTGCCCGCGGGTGACGTGGTGTAATCGGGCGGTGTTCTCCCCGATGGTGACCGACATATCGAAGGCGGGCACTCCGGGGGCATCGGGATGGCTCTGCGGCGACCATCGGGTGGGTTCCTGTGCACCGGGGGCCACCTTGGTCAGCTGCGGCATGGTGCTGGCGCTCTCCGTTCCGCCGGCGACGATCACATCTGCCATGCCGGCCATGATGGTGGCGGCCGCCAACTGCACGGCGGTGGCGCCCGAGGCGCAGTGCCGGTTGACCGCTACCCCGGGCACGCTGGTCATGCCGAGGCGCACCGCGATGTTGCGTGCGATCACGCCGCCGCCCTGAAGTGACTCGGCGAGGATGAGGTCGTCGAGATCGGTGATCGGGATCTGGGACCGTTCGACTGCCGCGCCGACGGCGACCTCGGCGAGTTGGTAGGCGTCCACTGAAACCAGAGATCCCTTGCGGGCCCGGCCGATCGGTGTTCTAGCGGCTGAAAGAATGAACGCCTCAGGCATCGTCGTAGGCTCCGTCAAGTTGGTTGCATTGGCGCAGTGGATGATTCGTCACGTAGTCGGAACCAGCCCGGTGGCGAGCAGGTCGGCGAGTAGCTCACGCCGCACGACCTTTCCGGTGGCCGTTTGAGGCAGCGCGTCACGGACGACGATCAGTGCAGGCGTCTTGGAACCGCGCAGCCGGGCCCGCGCCCATTGGCGCAGCCCTTCGGTGGAGGCAGTGTGGCCGGGCCGAAAGACCACCGCGGCGGCGATGTCTTGGCCCCACTGCTCGTCGGGGATCCCGAGTACGGCGACATCAGCGACAGCCGAGTGTTCCAGAAGAACGTCCTCAATCTCAGCAGGGGCGATGTTCTCGCCGCCACGAATGATGGTGTCGTCGCTACGCCCTTCAACGAACAGGTAACCGTCCTCATCGACCCACCCCCGATCGCGAGTGGCGAACCATCCGTCGCGGTCGAGCGAACTTCCCGCGCCGCGGTACTCACCGGATACCTGCTCGCCGCGGACATGGATGTCGCCCGCAGCACCGTCGGACAAGACGCCCCCCGGCCCCCGGATCTCGACCTCGATACCGGGAAGTAGTCGGCCCGCCGAGCCGAGCCTGGCCCGCGCGACGGGGTCATCCTGCAGCGCGGCACGGTGGTCCTCCGGGCCGAGGACCGCGATGGTGGAGCTGGTCTCCGTCAGACCATAGGCATTGACAAAGTCGACGGCCGGAAACAGCCGAATCGCACGCTCTAGCAAGGGGATCGGCATCTTGGCGCCGCCGTAGGCCAGCGATCGCAACGTGGGTACGTCCGCACTGGCAGCCTGGCCTAGGCATTCGGTGATCTTGGCGAGCATCGTCGGCACGAGGAGCGCGTGGGTGATCCGTTCGGACCGCACGCAATCCAGCCATCCCTGTGCAGTGAAAGTCTCGAGATAGACAACTCGCCGCCCGGCACAGATGTTGCTGAGCAGACTGGAGACGCCCGCGATGTGATACGGCGGGACGCTGACGACGACGGCTTCCGCTTCGTCAGCCGCACCGAACTCCACGCTGCCCAGCAGATACGACGTCAAGTGGCGGTGGCGCAGTACCGCGCCCTTGGGTTCGGAAGTGGTCCCGCTGGTGTAAAGCAGCACAGCGACCGCTTCGGGATCGTCGGACCACGGCGACACGTCACCGGCCGGCTCGGCACACGACGCCCGCCACTGCGCCACAGAGACGGTGTGGGCTGTCGTGGAGTCGTGCAGATCGGAGATGACCAGCGCGTTCGGATGATGTGCGAGCAGCCTTTCCAGCGAGTCACGGCTGAGGCGGTAATTCAGTGGAACCAGTGGGACGCCCGCCCACGCCGCGGCGAACACGGCCACCGCGAAATCGTCGGCGTTCACGCCCACATAGACGAGTTCGTCGACCCCGTGGGCCACCAGCAGGGCGGCTCCAGCGCGCACCCGGTCGAGCAGCTCGGAGTACGTCAGCCGCCCAACGCCGACGCGGTCGGGCGTACCCGTCGCCGCCATGTCAAGCAATGTCAGAACATTCACCGCAGGGTTCCTCAGTCCGACGCAGGTAGCGCCGTGGGCGCCTTGACGGTGAGCTGCCTTCCGTCTGCGGTAAGCGGGCCCGGTGCTGGCTTGGTGCACAGCACTTCGAGTCCGGTGTCGGTGTCGACGTAGCGCTTACCGAGCACGGTGTCGGTCTCGTCGGTGCTTGTCGTTGCCGCAGCAGCCGTCCCAAGGTCCGCGGTCATCTCCTGTCCACCGCACGACAGCTCGACCTGTGTCGCGCGAGATCGCACGACGATGATCTCGGTGTCACCCACGTTGCTACGCAGTCTCTTTCCCGGGACGAGGTCGGTCACTGATCACCTTTCGTGGCGGCAAGGGGGCGGACGGCGCTGTGCTTCTAGGCCCAGAAGTTGTACAGGGTCCGGGCGTTGAGCTCGACGATCTTGCGCGCTTCGTCGTCGGGCACGTCGGCCAGGTGCTCGGCGAGCAGCTTGCGGGTGTGCGGCCAGTTGGAGTCGGAGTGCGGGTAGTCGCTTTCAAACATGATGTTGTCGATGCCGATACGGTGACGCTGCTCGATGCCGGACTGGTCGGAGATGAAGCACCCGTAGATGTGTTCCCGAAACAGCTCCGAGGGAAGTTTGTCGGCGTTGACGTCGCACCAGTACTTGTGTCTGCCCCAGGAGTAGTCGATGCGCTCAAGCAGATACGGCATCCATCCGATGCCGCCCTCGGAGAGTGCGACCTTGAGGTTGGGGAACTTGTAGAAGACGTCGGACATCAACAGGTCGACCGTGGCCATCATCGAATTCAGGCCGTACAGCGCTATGCCGATGAACAGGTCGCCGTCGGGGGCAAGTCCCTGCGGCATGCCACCGGACCCGAAGTGCATCGACAGCGGTAGCCCGGCCTCCTCGCAGATGCGGAAGATCGGATCCCAGTGGTCGGTGTGATAGGACGGCAGACCGATCTTGTGGGGCGCCTCGATGAACGAAATGGACTTGGCGCCCTTTGCCGCGGTCCGCTCGATCTCAGCGACCGAAGCCTCGACGTCCCAGATCGGCACCATCATCAACGGAATTTGGCGTTCGGGGGCATAGGCGCACCACTCATCGAGGATGAAGTCGTTGTAGGCGCCGATGCAGAGTTTCGCGAATTCCTTGTCCTTCGCCTTGAGAAAGGTGCTGCCGGCGAATCCACCGAAGTTCGGGAAGCACAACTGCGCCCACACGCCCTCGATGTCCATGTCCTTGATGCGGTCTTCGATGTCGTGGCAGCCCGGAAGCATGTCGTCGTAGCTGCGCGGGTCCATCCCAAAGTCGCGCGGGTGCTTGCCTGCGACGGCGTTGAGGGCGAAGTTGCCCGACTGGCCGCCTTCGTACAGCCAAGTGTCGTTGCCGTCGGGCAGCTTGACGATGCGCGGAGCCACCTCCGCGTACTTGGCGGGCACCCTGTCCAACCACACGCGCGGGTGCTCGATGACGTGGTCGTCGACCGAGATGATTTTGGCGTCGTCGGGCAGCATGCGGGATTCCCTCCTGGAAAAGCCGGGTACCGAGCTCACGGCAGATGTCGTGAGCGGTCATCCCTCACAGTAGAACGTTAGGTGCTATTGCTGCAATCTAGGTGTGCTCATCAGAGAGGATTTCAGCTCCGAATCAGTCTGCAATCATCCTTAGCGCCTGTTTCGGGCAGGCGGTCACCGCATCGGCCACAGCAGATTCCATTTCAGGTGGAGGCTCCGGAAGGAGGATGCTAACGACCTCGTCGTCGCTCAGATCGAACACTTCGGGGGCTTCTGCCACACACAATGCGTTGGCTTCGCAGAGATCGGGGTCGACTGTCACCTTCATGCGTCCAGTAGACCATCACGTTCTTTTGAGGACAACCAAAGTCTCCTTGAATGCATGTCACAGGTTGAACATGTGGCAGACTTCCTCCTATCGGGCGGCCCTCCGGTCACCTCACGATGCCAAGGCCAGGTGGGAGTCACGGAAATGAACAACGCTGTGATCGTCGACGTCGTCCGGTTGGCCTCCGGCAAGGGCAAGGCCGGTGGCGCACTCTCGGGCTGCCACCCCGTCGACCTGCTAAGCCACGTGCTGTCGGAGGTCGTGGCCCGAAACGATCTCGATCCTGCCCGCATCGACGACGTCATCGCCGGGTGCGTGGAACAGGTCGGCGAGCAGAGTTTCAACATCGCCCGCAGCGCCGCGCTGGCCGCAGGCTTCCCGGAATCGGTGCCGGCCACCACCGTCGACCGTCAGTGCGGTTCCAGCCAGCAGGCGGTGCATTTCGCCGCGCAGGGTGTGATGGCCGGTGCCTACGACATCGCGATCGCGTGCGGCGTCGAGTCCATGAGCCGCGTTCCGATGGGGACGTCGTCTTCTGGCGCCGATACCTTTGGGCCGAGCGTCGCGGCGCGGTATCCGCAGGGCCTGGTCAAGCAGGGTGTTGCCGCCGAACTCGTGGCGGCGCGCTGGAAGCTTGACCAGGATGCGCTCGACGCTTTCGCCGTCACCTCACACCAACGGGCCGCTGCCGCAGTCGCCGAAGGATGCTTCGCGAACGAGATCGTCGCGATGCCGGTCGTCGACGCGGACGGGCGCCCCAGTACACACACCGTTGACGAGACCATTCGGGCGGGCACCACCGCCCAAGCGCTGAGCGGGCTTAAGCCGTCCTTCGCCTCGTCCGAAGCGGCCGAGCGCTTCCCCACCCTCGACTGGCGGGTCACGCCAGGAAACTCTTCCCCGTTGACCGACGGGGCATCGGCGGCGCTGATCATGAGCGAGCAGATGGCACTCGCGTGTGGTCTGCGGCCCCGCGCCCGGTTCCACGCGTTCTCCGTCGCCGGGGACGATCCGCTCTACATGTTGACCGCGCCCATTCCAGCGACGAAGACGGCGTTGCACCGCGGGGGCCTGACGCTCGACGACATCGACGCCTATGAGGTCAACGAGGCATTCGCATGTGTACCCCTGGCCTGGGCGCAGGAGTTGGGCGCAGATCCTCAGCGCCTCAATCCATGGGGAGGCGCAATTGCGTTGGGCCACGCGCTCGGATCGTCGGGAACCCGGCTGCTGGCCACCCTGCTCAATCATCTGGAGGCCACTGGCGGCCGCTACGGACTTCAGACCATGTGCGAGGGCGGCGGGATGGCGAACGCAACCATCATCGAGCGGCTCTAGGGCGGCGGAACGAACCTTCAACGACGAGAGGGCACGATGGCTGTTGACAACGTTCTGGTGATCACCGGGGGTGCGGGCGGCATGGGGCTGGCCTGTGCCCGCGCACTCGCCGATCGCGGGCGTCTGCTGCTGGTGGATCTGCGCGAGGACCTACTTGACCAGGCGCGCAAAGCCCTTGGGGCGCAGGGGGCGGCGGTGGATACGCTGCCCTGCGACGTGACCTCTGCGACTGATATCGCCGCGGTGGCCGACCGGGTGCGCGGGCTTGGCCGCCTACGCTGCCTCGTACATACCGCGGGCGTCTCACCGGAGATGGCCGATGCGGCAACGGTGCTCGACGTGGACCTGGCCGGATCGGTGCGCATCACCGACGCCTTGTTCCCTCTGGTCAACCCAGGCTGTTCCGCGATCCTGATCGGATCCATCGCCGGCTACAGCGACGTCCCCACCGCCGTGGAACCGTTGCTCGACGACCCGCTAGCCGACGGATTCCTCGCGGCGGTCGAGCAGGCCTTGGGCCAACCACTAGATAGCGCCACGGCCTACGTCCTTGCCAAACGCGGCGTGACGCGCCTGGCCGAACGCCTGGCCACACCGTGGGGCAAGACAGGCGGACGCACCATCGCGATCTCGCCCGGCCTGATCGACACCCCGATGGGCAGGCTGGAACTCGATCGTCAATCCATCATTCCGGTCATGATCGAGGTGACGCCGGTCAAACGCCCCGATCGGCCGCTGCCAGGGCGACCCGAAGACATCGCCGCCACGGTGGCCTTTCTCGAGTCCGACGCCGCGGCGTTCATCTCCGGCTGTGACATCCGCGTCGACGGTGGGCTCGTGGGTGCAGGCAAGCATCTGATGGGTGTCGGTCAATGACAATGACCAGAAGCAATTGGATCGATCCGGAGATCGCCGAAAGTCTGCGCGAATTCCCCGATTTCGACTTCTCCGCCGCAAATCTTCCCGCGATGCGCGCCGGGACGATGTTCGAGCCGCAGTCCGCACCCGAGATCGAGCGGGTCGAGCTGACCACTCAACGCGGCGAAGTCGCGCTCTCGCTGCTTCGACCCGTCGGCTGCGCCGACAGGCCACCCGTCCTGTACTGGATGCACGGTGGCGGGATGGTCATCGGCAACAGATACATGGACGACGCCCGTCTGATCGAGTGGTGTCGCTGGTTGGGCTGTGTCTGCGTCAGTGTCGAATACCGGCTGGCACCCGAAGCGCCCTATCCCGCGGCACTGGACGACTGCGAGGAGGGGCTTCGCTTCGTCATGGACAACGCCCACGACCTGCAGATCGACCCGCAGCGGGTCGGGATAGGCGGACGAAGTGCCGGCGGGGCATTGGCCGCAGGCCTCGGCCTGCGGTGGCGCGCCCGCGGGCAGGTCCCGCTGGCGTTTCAATACCTGGAGTACCCGATGCTCGACGACCGCGGCCTCACCGCGTCGAGCCAACTCGAGGGATTGCCGATATGGAGCCGCGAATCCAACGCATTCGGCTGGCGCAGTTATCTCGGCGACCGACACGACACCGACGACGTGCCCGCGGATGCGGCTCCGGCCCGGGCCCTTGAATTGAGCGGCCTGCCACCGGCATTCATCGGTATCGGGACGGTCGACTGCCTGTGTGACGAGTCGATGGATTTCGCCGCGCGACTGTGTCGGGCCGGTGTGCCCACCGAACTGCACGTCTACGCGGGTGCCGTGCATGGCTTCGACATGTTCGCCGAGACCGCAGTTGCCCGAACCGCCGCGCGCGACAGTGCCGACTGGCTGGCCCGCCAGTTCGGCCGACACAGGGTCGCTTAGGCGGTTGCCGCGTTGAGCCCTGCAGCTAGTCGCATGTGCGATAGATCCATTTCGAGACGGTTGTCGATGTTGAACACAGCATCGAAGATCACTAGTCCGCCCTGATCTGCCTGTCGGATAACGGGTTTCGCGCGTTCCCTGCTGCAATACCACCGCAGACGGCCGGTGCCCGACCGCGAGATTCGCCGCCTCATCGTGGCCGACTAACTAACGCTCGTTCCACATCAGGCCGCGCATGGTTACTGACAGGGGAATGTCCTCGACAGCGATCAATCCTTTGGATGCGCCGCACACCCAGTCGATCGCATTGACCGCCCGACCCGCCGTCGAGATGCAGCCAGCGTCACTGGAATCGAGAACTGGGTGAGAGACGTGAGTGCTTATCTCTACTCGTGGTTCGCCCTCCACGACGACACGGTGGACGCCGGTATGACCGTCGGGTGGGAACTCCCAGTCGGGCGCTGCGGCGGAGGTGAGCCTAGAAACGTGCCCGATGGTGATCACTGGTTCGGCGTCACGGACGCCCTCGGCGGCGAACCGAACCGCGGCCATCTGTCCCGGCTCCACCGTCATCATTGTGCAGTCAATGCGCTCCGGCGTGAACCAGCGTTCGGCGCGCTGGCGCACTTCGTCGAGTTCGATGTCGAGGTTGTCCGCCAGACCCCGCACCTGACCGCCCCACATCGACACAACGACCCCGGGCAGGAATAGCATCGGCGTGTCGTCGTCCGCAGTCATTCCGAAACCCATTCCGGCCCCTGTGAACTCGGCGTCATCATAGTTTCCGTAGTCGAATATCTCCTGCACGGTGATCGACGAGACGCGGGTGCTCAGGCTGAGTGCAGAGTGCACCAATGTATCGCCGGAGAAGCCCGGGTCGATTCCGTTGACGTAGAGGGAGGTGTTGCCGACCTCACAGGCGCGCTCCAACGGCACCCGCAACCAGTCGTCGGCGTGGTGAGGAGCGACTAGCCAGACCATTGAGGTTCCGACGACGTTGGTGCCCGCCGCCAGAAATTTGGCCATCTGGTCGATCGCCTCCATCGGCCGAGTCTCGCCTTGAGATGTATAGACGACGCAATCGGCGCCGAGATCTACCAGGGCGTCGACATCGTCGGTGGCGATGATGCCCGTCGGTTGGTCCAGCCCGCAGAGCTCAGCTGCATCCCGACCGATCTTCGCGGAACTGGCGGCATGTACGCCGACCAGTTCTAGATCTGGCCTACCGATGACTGCTCGCAACGAATGCCGCCCTACGTTGCCAGTGGAGAATTGGATTACTCTGCGCATAGTTGCCCTCGTCTTTCTAGTTGGTGATGACTCACCACGTCCGCGATCGGATTCATTTGTCGCAGAGGGCAAGTCCTCGCCTCGACGGCGGCTTTCGGATCACGGCGCAGCAAGTCAGTAGTCAGGCATCGGCAGTGGCGAGTTGTTCGAGTCGATGCCGGCCAGCGCAGACTCGCGCACCCTCGCTCGAGGGCCTCGCGTCGGCGACCGATGCGAACACAAGCGATGCCGCGACATTCGAGAACGCAACGCTGAACTGTCGGACGATGGTCAACCCTCGAGGCCGCCGTCGACGCCGAACCGTTGTACTGCGGCCGCCGAGCCCGAGGGGTATCGAGGTACGCGAAGATCAAGGACTTTCGCCGAAATGTTGTCTGACGGCGGTTCTTGCGGTCCATTCCGAACGCGATAGCTCACGTGCCTGGGCTACCAACGCGCGGTCCAGTTCATCCAGTTCCGCCGCCCGATCTGTCTGCCTGGCGACGATAGCGTCGAATCGCGAGCGTAGCTGTCGAACACCCATACCAAACTGGGGAAAAACATCCTCATCGTGCAGGGGGCCGTACGGAGCCCATAGCACGACGTATTCGACCACCGTGCGATCAAACCAGTCCATCACAACCGCTTCCGACCCCGATATCACGCATGCTCTCAACTAGCACCGCGGATACTTAATCCGTAGGCATAATATGCCAAACACAAGGGTATCGTTCTACTGTAGGCCGCATATGGTTGTCGCACATTGGCTACACCGATCCTCTCGGGTTTCCTGGCGTAGGAGGACCAGTGCGAGACTGGCAGAACGCATGTCGGCGAAATGGTCGGTAGCACCGACCTCATCCAGGCGGTCTCGGTATGTGGGGTTTGCCGCGGTCGCCACACTGCCGGGGCGATGACGAAGGGGACACGCGTGCAGCAATTGAGCTGGACCGACGATCTCATGTTGCGCGTCGAACGCCCGGAGACGCCCATGCACATTCAGATGTTGCTCACCTATGACCCGTCGACCGCCCCCGGCGGCAAAGTGACCTTCAAGGGCATTCTGGAGGAGCTCGACGCGCGGCTGCATCTCGCGCCCACCTTCCGGCGGCGGCTCACTGAGCTGCCCGGCGCTCTGCACATGCCGTACTGGGTAGACGACCCGGACTTCGACCTGGAGTACCACGTCCGCCATATCGCGTTGCCCGAGCCCGGTGACTGGCGCCAGCTGTGCATCCAGGTCGCGCGGATCCACGCGCGGCAGCTCGACCTCCGTCGTCCACCGTGGGAGATCACGGTCATCGAGGGACTGGACTCGGTGCCGGGAGTACCCAAGGGCGCCTTCGCCCTTTTGTTGAAGCTGCATCACTGTGCGGTGGACGGCATGGAAAGCGTTGAGGTGATGGCCGCCATGCACGACCTTGCCGCCGACGGCCCGCGTCCCGCTCCACCCGAGGGTCCCTGGCGACCGGCCGCGCTGCCTTCGACAGCACGCCTGCTCTCGCAGACAGCGATCAACGGTGCGTTGTATCCGCTGCGGGCGGGCAAGATAATTGTTCCGAATGCGGTGCAGATAGTTCGACAGTTGGCCGGGCTGCCGGGCAAGCTGGTCGGCGGTCTCGCGTCCACTGTCGCCGGGGGCGCCGAGTCCCCGTTTGCACCCCAGACACGATTCAACGATGCGGTCTCACCGCACCGCGTCTTCGAGGCCCGCTTCCATGATCTGGCCGATATCAAGCAGATCAAGGCTAGCGTGCCGGGGTCGACGATCAACGATGTCGCGCTGGCCTACGTCGGGGGCGCGCTTCGTGAATATCTCAGTGGTCACGGTGAGCTGCCCGACCAGAGTGTTGTTGCGGGCTGCCCGGTTTCGCTGCGCGAGGAGGCGGACAAGGGTAGTGGCGGGAACAGATGGTCGAGCAGGCTGCAGCAGCTCGGGACGACCATAGCTGACCCGCTCGAACGGCTCACCTCGGTCGCCGAAGCGACTGCTGTGGCTCGCGATGCGTCTAGTACGTCGAGCCACAGCAGGCTGTTGGAGATGGCCGGACTGCTGCCCACCGCGTTGCTCGGGATGACGGTGAAGGCTGCCGGCGTGCTCCCGTTCTCCGGCCCCACGATCGCCAACACGATCGTGAGCAATGTGCCGGGGCCGACCGTGCCGGTCTTCTTCCACGGCGCCCAGCTCCTGAGGGTCACTGGTCTCGCGGCGCTGGTCGGCGGGATGAACCTCTTTCACGTGGTGGCGAGCTACAACGGTACGTTCTCGATCGGGGTGACCGCCGATCGCAATGCGCTGCCGGACCCCGCCACCTACGCCGACTGCATGCAGAAATCGTTTCAAGAGTTGCTGGCGGCGGCGGCCTGACGCCTGATCACCAGTGCCGAAGCAGGACTCGACGGCCAGCGGCTGGGATGTGCATCGAGGTCCAACATCATCGGTCGGTCTCTCGCATCAGTTACTTCGTCGCAGCAGTAGGGCTCCCCCGGGGGTTCCGCCACCGGTGGTCACGACCGCGACCCGGGCGCCCGCCACTTGACGGCCGGTGGCCTCGCCCCGCAGCTGCGCGATTGCCTCGGCCAGGAAGCCGAAGCCGTGTGTCCGTCCGGCCGATAGCTGACCGCCGTGGGTGTTGAGCGGCAACTTGCCGTCCAGCGCGATCGTCGCTCCGCCATCCAGAAAGTCGGCCGCTTCCCCGATTCCGCAGAATCCGAGAGCCTCGAGCCAGGACACGGCGTTGAACGTGAATCCGTCGTAGAGCTCGGCGACGTCGACATCGTCGGGACGCAGACTGGTCCTGGTCCACAGATGGGCAGCGGGCCCAAAGACCTGCGGTTCGTGCGTGAGAGTGTCCTGGTCCCAAGAGATCCGATCGAGCACCTGGGTGCCTACTGCCTCGACCAACACCGGAGGTTTCGGGCGGTCGACGGCCGTGTCAATCGACGACACGACTATCGCAATCGCCCCGTCGCACGGAACGTCGCAGTCGTAGAGGCCGAACGGCGAGCTGATCATGCGTGCCGATAGATAGTCGTCCAGCGTGAGGGGGTCGCGGTAGATCGCGGCCGGATTGCGCGCCGCGTTGGCGCGCGCAGTCAGGGCGATGGGCGCCAACGTCGAGGCGCGGTCACCTCCGTAGCGCCAGAAATAGTGCGATGCGTTGACCCCGATCCAGTTGGCGGCTGACATGGCGCCGAACGGGGAGCGCCACTCAAACATCCCCGCCGCCCGACCACCCCCGCCGCGGGACTTCGCCCGCCTGGCGAGGGTGGTGTGCGTCGATTCCCACACGGTCCGGAAGCACAACACGTGCCGGCACAGCCCGGCCGCGACGGCCAACATGGCCGATACGACGCTGCCGCTGGGCCCGGGAACTTCGCCCCCACCACTGATCCAGGTGGGCTGAATGCGCAACGCTTCCTCCACAGCAGTGACTCCGCCCTCGGACATCCCGCCGACAAGTCCTCCGGGATAGGTGGCCAGACCGTCGACGTCGTTCAGGCACAGACCCGCGTCGGCGACGGCGCGCAGGCACGCTGTCACGGTCAGTGACAGTGGATCGACCATCAGGCGGCGCCCGATCGTCGAGCCGCCGACCCCCGTGAGCGCCACTCTGTCTTCGAACTTGCTGGTGGAGACCATCGGCCGCACGCTGCGGCTCAGGTCGCGAGGGCCCGGTACCGGTCCTGCCCCGGCAGCCTCGCAATCCGGTTCAAACAGGGGAATCCAGATGTCGTCATGCTGCTCGAACACGACGCGCACCGACATTCCGATCGTGACGTCGTCGGGCTCGCAACCGACGATATTCGTCGTCAGTCGGGTGGACGGATCTTCAGCGAGGGCGACCACCGCGACGACGTAGGGCGGGGGAAAGTTCGGCAGCCACTGCTGATGGTTCACGGTGAATCCTGCGACGGTCGCCTGTCCCGACACCGGCGTCATCGTCACCCCGGCGCTGCGGCATTCGGGACAGATCGGCTGCGGCGGGTGATGGTAACGGCGACAGTCCTGGCAGCTGGCGATCCGCAGACGGCCGTCGGCCCCGCTGGCCCAGAACGGCTCGCTGCTGATGCTCGGTTGAGGCAAGGGCCGCACCATCGGCTCGGCAGGGCCGGGCTCTGACATCACACCTCCGGTCACAGCCGACGAACACGTCGTAGCCGTTACAGTAGAGGATCATTCTACCTCTAGTACAGTAACGACTTCGTACAAGGACAATCAGCGATCACAACAGACAGGGGTGAACGTTCACGTGAAGGTCAAGGATAGCGCCGCGGTAGTCGTCGGAGGCGCCTCGGGCATGGGGTGGGCCACCGCCGAACGGCTGGCTGATCAGGGTGCACGAGTCGCCGTGCTGGATCTACCCAGATCGGAGGGGGCCGCAATGGCCAAGGAACTCGGCGTAGACGCGTCGTTTCACCCGTGCGATGTGACCGACAGCGATGGCGTCGAGGCCGCGCTTGCGGCGGCCGTCGAGGACCTGGGCGCTCTACACATCGCAGTCAACACGGCCGGGGGTGGCGTATCGGCACGCACGCTGTCCAAGAGCGGGCCCCACTCCCTGGACGCCTTTCGGTCGGTAATAGAGCTCAATCTGATCGCCACCTTCAATCTGAACCGGTTGCAGGCCTGGCACATGAGTCGCAACGAGCCCGACGACGGCGAACGCGGCGTCATCGTGAACACCTCCTCGATCGCGGCATTCGAGGGTCAGATCGGCCAGGTCGCCTACACCGCTGCCAAGGCCGGGATCGCAGGCATGACCCTGACCATGGCCCGCGACCTCGGCAGTCTCGGCATCCGCGTCACCGCCATCGCACCGAGCCTGTTCGCGACCGGGATCACGTCGCGAATTCCCGAGGAGATGGCAGGCGAGCTGACCCGCGACGCGGCCTTCCCCCGCCGGATGGGCCGGCCCGATGAGTATGCGGCGCTAGCGCTGGCCATCGTCGAGAACCAGATGCTCAACGGCTCGGCGATCCGTCTCGACGCCGGTCAGCGGTTCGCACCGAAGTAACGGTCGTGGACCTGGGATTCGCCGATGCCACCGCGGTGATCGCGGGCGGAACCCGCGGCATCGGATTGGCGACCGCCGTGTGCCTGGCCGAGCAGGGCGCGCGGGTCGGCATCGTCGGCAGGAGCGAGGCCCGACTGACGAAGACCGCCGCGACGCTAGCGGCCGCAGGCAGTCCCGAAGTGCTGACGTTGGCCGCGGATCTGCGGTCGGCGCCCGAGGTCGACGCGGTCTTCGACACGATCGGCGCGCGGTGGGGTGCCCTCAACGTGCTGGTCAATGCCGCCGGGCCGGTGGGCGCCGGGCGCTTCGAGGATCTGGACGACGCCGAGTGGAAGGCCGCGTTCGACTCAGGGGTGATCTCAGCGGTGCGAACTGTCCGGGCAGCGTTGCCGCTGCTGCGCGTCGCTCGATGGGCCCGGGTGGTGAATGTAACGGCGATGTCCGTGCAGCATCAGTCGACGGGCTTGGTCAGTTACACGGCGGCCAAAAGTGCGCTGCTCAGCGTGACGAAGAACCTCGCCCGCAGTCTCGCGGGCGACGCCATCCTGGTCAACGCCGTCGCGCCGGGTCCGATCCTGACCGATTGGGCGCGACCCGTGCTCGCCGCCGCCGGGATCGAGATGGATGATCCGGTGGGAGCCTTCAGGCTGCTAGGCCGCGACCACGGCATGTCAGTGGACCTGGGTCGGCTCGGGCTGCCGCAGGAGGTTGCCGCCGTCATTGCGTTCTGCGCCTCACGCGCCAACACCTATATGACCGGCGCGCATCTCAACGTCGACGGCGGCAGCGACTTCCTCTGAGCGCGTTGGCGTCTCGACGGGCGCCGCGTCACCGCCGAGGTCGACTACGCGGAAACCCCAGCCGGTTCTCCACGATCAGGCTGCGCAGCACCTCGCTGGACCCGCCATAGATCGTTGTCGCGACAGCACTGCGGTAGTGCGCGTCCAAGCTGCCGTCCACTGCGCTCTGCGGATCGGTCCAGTCGAGCATGCCCGCGGTGCCCGCGATGTCGATCGCCGCGGCAGACGCCCGCACGTAGCTCTCCGGTCCGAACAACGCCGAAACCGGGCCCGGTTTGTCGCCCTCGGCGTCAAGGAACGCCACTCGTAGGTCCAGCAGTTCGGCTACCTCCCCTTCCATCGCCATGCGCGCCAGGCGCTCCCGAACCAGAGTGTCGTTGATCAGCTCGGCGCCGTCCGGTCCACAGTGCGTGCGGGCGAACTCAAGAGCGTCGTTGGCTACCCACCCAGTGCGCGAACCCGGCGCGACGTTCTGCTCAGCCTCCAGCGCGGCCCGCATGACCGCGAAGCCCCCGTGTACTTCGCCAACCCGGTTCGCATCGGCCACCCGCACGTCGTTGTAGAACACGATGTTGGTCCGCTCGTGCCCCATGGTGTGCACCGCCTGGATCTCGACGCCGGGCGAGTCCAGCGGGACCAGAAGCATCGTCAGCCCTCGGGGGCCCGCAGATCCGGGCTGCGAGCGGGTGAGCAGGAAGCAATAGTCGGCCATATGGGCGAACGTCGTGAAGATCTTCTGTCCGTTGATGATCCACTCGGTCCCGTCGCGCTGCGACCGGGTGGCACAGGCGAACACATCCGAGCCACCGGCGGGCTCGGTGTACCCCAGACAGATCAATGTCTCCCCTGCCGCCACCCCCGGCAGGATTCTGGCCTTGAGATCCGCGGAACCGGTCGCGCGAATAGCGTTGGCAGGCAGCATCGTCGTCCCGGGGCCTGCGGTAGGCACTCCCCCCTTGCGCAACGCGTCCCACAGCGCGGCCGCCTCGAACGGATCCAGTCCGGCGCCGCCCTCGGCAATCGGCCACCCCGATGCTATCCACCCACGCTCCCCCAATTTGCGGGTCAGTGCGCGATCGACGCCGTCGCCGGTCCTGCGCTCATTCTCGATTACGTCGCGGGTGACATGTTCGGCGACGAATTCCTCTGCCTCGCGGCGGATTCGGGCCCAGTTTGCAGGTTCGGCGAAGTCCATCGGATCATCGACCTCCGGTCGTCACGGGGCCGAACCGTCGGTCGGCGACGGTCAACAGCTCGCGTCGGGGGTCGGCGAACGCCGCCGCCCACGCCTTGGCCCTGCGGTAATAGAGCTGGATGTC
>JAOPVX010000352.1 GCA_025965975.1 Mycobacterium sp.
CCGAGCAGCAGCAACCCGCCGAACGTCAGCACGTATGCGGTGATCACCCAGCTCTTGGTCACGTCGGACAGGTCCAGATCGGCCTGCATCCGCGGCAGTGCGACGATGACGATGGTGCCGTCGAGCGTCGACATCAGCTGCATGCCTGTGATCGCGATGATCGCGATGCCCAGCACGTTGGGCGCCAGCGACGGGGCTGTGCGCTCGGTCGAGCCCCCAGAACCAGCCGCGCCAGACATGGAATGGCAGCCTACAGAGGCGATGCGCCTCTGCCCGAAGGCACTCTCAGCGCAGCCAATCACGCCGAAGTCGCAGGAGCTAATGCTCTCTACCGCCCGATGTCGAGCTAAAGCTCTCTACCGCCCGATGTCGAGCTAAAGCTCTCTACCGCCCGATGTCGAGCTAAAGCTCTCCTGCGTCGATCGCGTCCTTGACTTCCTGCGCGTGCGCGACCTGCGCCGAGGTGTAGCCGATGAACAGCGCCGCGCCGCCGACGATCACCGCCACCGCCGCCACCCACAGCAGGCCGTAGGTGTAGCCCTGGTCGAGTGCGTGCAGCTGCGCGCTGTTCATGTTCTTCACCGGGCCCGTGGTGCCACCCAGATACAGCGTGCGTGAGGTGATGACGGCCTGGATCACCGCCAGTACGACGGGGCCGCCGAGGTTCTGCAGCATCAACGCGATCGCCGTCACCGGGCCGATCTGGTCGAAGCCGACACCGGCGATCGCCGACACGGTCAACGGGACCACGATCATGCCGATGCCGAAGCCGCCGACGGTGATGGGAATAACGAGATTCGGGAAGTACGGGATGCCGCCGTTCAGGGTGGAGCCGTAGATCATCGCGGCGAGCACCAGCACACCGCCCGCGATCACCAGCACCCGCGGCGGGAACAGCGACACCAGGTGCGAGGACAGGCCGAGACCGATGCCGAGCGCGATCACGAACGGGATGAAGCCGACTCCGGCGCGTAATGCGCTGTAGCCCATGATGTCCTGGACGTAGAGGCCGATCAGCACGGTGAGCGTGAACATCACGCCGCCGGCCATGAAGATCGCCGCGAACGTGGCAACGCGGTTGCGGTCACGGAACAGATCGAACGGCATGACGGGGTTCTCGGCGGTGCGCTCGACGTACAGGAACGCGAGCAGGAAGACCGCAGCGGCGATGCCGGAGCCAAGGGTGATCGTCGATAGCCAGCCCTGCTCTGGACCCATCGAAAAGGCGAACACCGCGGCGGTGCAGCCGAGGGTGGCCAGGATCGCGCCGGTGGCATCCAGCTTCAGCCGCTCGCGATGGGTCTCCCGCAGCGTGGTGCGGGCCAGGTAGATCATCACCAACCCGATCGGCACGTTCACCAGGAACGCCCACCGCCACGACACCTCGGTCAGCGCGCCGCCGACCACAAGGCCCAGCACCGAGCCGATGCCCGTCATCGCCGCGAACACCGCCGTCGCGGCGTTACGCGCCGGGCCTTTCGGGAACGTCGTTGCGATCAGTGCCAGGCCGGTCGGGGACGCGATCGCTGCGCCAACACCCTGCAGCAGCCGGGCGGTCACCAGCGTCGTCTCATCCCAGGCGATGCCGCACAGGATCGAGGCGATGGTGAACAGGGCGACACCGACGATGAACGTGCGCTTGCGGCCGATGGTGTCGCCGAGGCGACCGCCGAGCAGCATCAGCCCGCCGAACGTCAGAACGTAAGCCGTGATGACCCAGCTGCGGCCGGCGTCGGACAGGCTCAGTTCGTCCTGAATCTTAGGAAGCGCGACGATCGCGACGGTGCTGTCCATGGTCGCCAGCAGCTGCATGCCACCGATCGCGATGACAGCGGCGATGAACCGCCGGGACGGCAACCAGGCCGGGTACCTGCCGGTTTGCTCCAGCGCGGTGGGTTCCACGTGCACAGGAAGCCCCCGGTTAGCCCCGCCTTCGGCGTCGCGGCGGATGGCGGCGCGCTCTGCGTCATTGAGAGCCGTCATAGCGGGTTACCTTACAGTAATCTTAAGAATCCTTTAACCGCCGAAGGCGGCAACGGATCCGATCACAATGATCGCGGGAGGCCGGATGCCGTCTTCGCGGATGCGCTCCGGCGCATCGGTCAGTGTGGCGCGCAAAGTCCGCTGAGCCGTCGTGGTGCCGTGTTGCACTACAAGAACCGGCGTATCCGCAGGTCGGCCGCCCTCCAGCAGCGCTTTGGTGAACAGCTCGATGCGCTCGACGGCCATCAGCAACACGATGGTGCCCGTAAGCGCGGCCAGCGCATTCCAATTCACTAACGAATCGGGGTGGCCGGGCGCAACATGGCCGCTGACTACCACGAACTCGTGCGTGACGGCCCGGTGGGTGACGGGAACGCCGGCCAGCGCCGGAACTGCTATGGCACTTGTCACACCCGGCACAACTGTGACAGGAATCCCAGCATCCGTGCACGCGATGACTTCTTCGTAACCGCGCGCGAACACGAACGGATCGCCGCCCTTGAGCCGCACGACGAACTTGCCCGCCTTGGCCCGGTCGATGAGTACCTCGTTGATCGCTTCCTGTGCCATCGCGCGCCCGTAAGGAATCTTGGCGGCATCGATGACCTCGACCTGCGGCGGCAGCTCGGCGAGCAGCTCGGGCGGGGCCAGCCGGTCGGCGACGACGACGTCGGCGTGGGCGAGCAGGCGCCTGCCACGCACGGTGATCAGTTCAGGGTCGCCGGGTCCACCGCCGACCAGCGCGACACCGCCGTGCAGCACGCCGGGGGCCTCGGCGGCAATGACTCCGCGTTGCAACGCCTCGTAAATGGCCGACCGGATCGCGGCCGACCGGCGGTGCTCCCCGCCGGCCAGCACCCCGACGGACAACCCTTCGTACTCGAACGAAGCAGGCGTGACGGCGCTGCCCTCGCGGGCCACATCGGCGCGCACGCAGAACATGTGCCGACGCTCGGCCTCCTCGACGACGGCGGCGTTGACGTCCGGGTCGTCGGTGGCCGCGATCGCATACCAGGCGCCGTCGAGATCTCCGTCGCGAAACTCCCGCAGCGTCAATGTGATTCCCGTCATGCCCTCGACAGCCGGGGTGGCGCTGCGGGTGATGACGTGCACGTCGGCACCGTGTGCGATCAGCAGCGGCAGGCGGCGCTGCGCGACGGTGCCCCCGCCGACGACGACCACCTTCTTGCCGGCCAGGCGCAGGCCGACGAGGTAGGCGTTCTCGCTCACCGGGCGAGCTTAGAGGTTGCTGCCGCGGCCACGAAGCGGGTTATCGCTTGCGGATGCGCGGCCGGATGGGTGTGCAGGTAGCCGGCGTGCACCCCAGCGTGGACGGCGCCGTCCCTGACTCTGTCGACGTGACCGCCGCTGTACACCCAGGCGGGCGGATAGCTGTCGGCGAACGTGACTGTGGTGCGGTGAAATTCATGCCCCATGGTGCGATCGCCGATGGTATGCAGCGGCGAGTCGGCCACCGCGACGGCCTCCCGGTAGCCGAGCGTGAGCCGGTCGGTGAACCGCGCCGATCCGGACAGCACACCGCACATCGGATACCCGTCGAGCTCGTCGACCAGATACGTCAGCCCCGCACATTCAGCGTGGACCGGCACGCCACCCGCTGCCAGTTCGCGGATCTGTTGACGCACTATGTCATTGGCCGACAGCTCGGTGCTGAACTGTTCGGGAAATCCACCGGGCAGCACAAGGGCCGCGGTGCGCTCGGGAAGCGAGTCGGTCAACGGGTCGAATTCGACGACGTCGGCCCCTGCCGCGCGCAGCAGTTCGCCGTGCTCGGCGTAGCCGAACGTGAACGCCTTTCCCGCCGCCAGCGCGACCGTGACATTGCGGGCAGCAGGCGCGGCGACGGCCGGTTCCCACGGCTCGTCGGTCACTCGACTTGCCGCCGTTGCGGCGATACCAGCGAGGTCGACGTGGCGGCCGACCAGTTCAATCATCGCGTCGACGGCGGCGCGCGCATGCTCCCCGTGTTCGGCAGCGGTGACCAGGCCGAGGTGCCGTGACGGGACGGAGAGTTCGTCGGCGCGCGGGATCGCACCGAACACCGGCACACCGGCGTGCTCGCAGGCCTGCCGCAGCACCTGCTCATGCCGAGGCGAGCCGACCCGGTTGAGGATCACCCCCGCGATGCGCACCGAATGGTCGAACGTCGAAAAGCCGTGCAGCAGGGCCGCAATGCTGTGGCTCTGGCCACGGGTGTCGACAACCAGGATCACCGGGGCGCCCAGCAGCGCGGCGACGTGGGCGGTGGACCCTTGGGCGGTCTCGGCGGTGTCGGCCGACCCGTCACCGATGCGCCCGTCGAACAGTCCCATCACGCCCTCGACGACCGCGATGTCGGCGCCCGCGCTGCCGTGCCGGTACAGCTGGCCGATCAGCCGCTCCCCCACCAGCACCGGGTCGAGGTTGCGACCCGGCCGCAGCGCCGCCAGCGCGTGGTAGCCGGGATCGATGAAGTCGGGCCCGACCTTGAACGGCGCGGTGCGGTGCCCGGCTCGGCGCAGCGCGCCCATCAAACCCGTTGCAACGGTGGTCTTTCCGCTCCCCGACGCCGGCGCGGCAATGACGACCGCGGGCGTGCTCACCACTGGCAGGCCCGTCGGTCGTGGTTCAGTGCGTTCACCACTGGCAGGCCCGTCGGTCGTGGTTCACTGCGTTCACCACTGGCAGGCCCGTCGGTCGTGGTTCACTGCGTTCACCACTGGCAGGCCCGTCGGTCGTGGTTCACTGCGTTCACC
>JAOPVX010000404.1 GCA_025965975.1 Mycobacterium sp.
GGGGTGGCGAAGAACCGCATGTGCGGGCACAGGTTGTAGTGACCTCTGCGGGTCTCCTCACTGTCGGGGTCGGGCCGCTGTGGCTCGATCGACACCCGTTCTCCGATGCGCACTGGTGCCACGGAATCGCCGACGCCGACGATCGTGCCCGCCGCCTCGTGGCCGAGTACCAACGGAGCGTCGACGACAAAACTGCCAACCCGGCCGTGTCGGTAGTAATGCGTGTCCGACCCGCACACACCCACCGACGACACCCGTATCAGCACGTCACCAGGCCCCGGCGTCGGTATTGGCCGCTCCTGCATCTCGATCCGACCCGGCTCGACGAGTATGGCGGCCCGCATGTGGGTATGCCGTGAGAGTGTTGTGTGCGTCACATTCTCCATGGTAACGTGATGAGCATCTACACGCAGCGGTGAGCAAATGCTCACCGGGTCAGGCAGGAAAAGGGGAACCCCCTGGTGGCAATATCGACGTCGAACGGCGAGGTCGCCGGGACGATCGGAGGCCAGGCCGTGCCGACGCCGCAGGACCGCCCGTCCACCCCCGAAGACCTGCGGCTCGCGTTGCGTGCTGCGACGCTCTATTACCTTGACGGCCTCACCCAGGCCGAGATCGCGTCCCGGCTCGGCGTCTCCCGCCCGACCGCCGGGCGGCTGGTTGCTCGGGCCAAGGCCAGGGGGCTGGTCCGCATCGAAGTCGTCGTCCCCCCCGACATGCGCGACGACCTGCACGCCGACGAGGAACGCGGACTCGAGCAGCGCTACGGCCTGATCGAGGCCGTGGTCGCAGGCCACGGCGTCGACGTCGGCGCAGCCGGGCGGCCGGCTGCATTCGCGAGCGTGGGCCGTGCCGCCGCCGCGCTGTTGATGCGCCGAATCTCACCCAATGATGTCCTCGGATTCACTTGGGGCCCGGAACAAGTCGCGGTGGTCTCGGCCCTGTCGCCCGGCGTCGCGAGCTGCCGCGCGGTGGTCCAACTCGACGGCGCGATGTCGACCGCCGCGTATCAGACCGGCACCGAGTTCATCCTCGGTCGTTGCGCGGATATGCTGCGCGCCAACACGATCCGGCTTCCCGCACCCCTGTACGCAGACCCCTCGACCGTGGCCTCGATGCGCAGCGACTCGCTGATTTCCCGCACGCTCGAGGCGGGCAGGCGCGCCGACGTGATGCTCTTCGGTGTTGGCGCCGTGTCAACGTCGACCACACTGTTCGAAGGCAGCTTCCTGGACACCCGAATGCTCGACGAGTTGGCCGCGGTCGGTGCGGTGGGCGAGATCGGCGGCCGGTTCTTCGACGCCGACGGCGTGCCAGTCGACCCCGAACTGCAGCAGCGTGCGGTCTCGGTCCCGCTGGAAGACGTTCGGTCCTGCAAGAAGACCATCCTGATATCCAGCGGCGCCGCCAAGCACCACGCCACCCTCGGGGCGTTGCGCGGGAAGCTCGGAAGGCTGTTGGTATGTGACATCGATTGTGCCCGTTGGCTATTGGCACAGTGAAAGGTGAAATCAAGGTGAAAGCGCTACAAAGATGGACCGCATGTGCCGCCGCGGTGGGCCTGACGCTCACTGCCGGCTGCGCGGGCGCGGGCAGCTTGGGGTCGTCGGCGAACGAGGTGACGATCGCCTTGGTGTCCAACTCACAGATGACGGACGCCCAGAAGTTGTCGACGGAGTTCGAGAAAGAGAATCCCGGCACGAAGCTGAAGTTCATCACGCTGTCGGAGAACCAGGCGCGGGCCAAGATCACCATGTCGAGCGCGATGGGCGGCAGTGAATTCGACGTCGTGATGATCAGCAACTTCGAGACCCCGCAATGGGCGAAAGACGGCTGGCTGCGTAACCTTTCGGACTACGCCAAGAACACGCCGGGTTACGACATGAACGACTTCATCCCCTCGCTCCGCGATTCGCTGTCCTACGAGGGCAACATGTACTCGGTCCCGTTCTACGGCGAGTCGTCGTTCCTGATGTACCGCAAGGACTTCTTCGAACAGGCGGGAATCAAGGTCAATCAGGATCCGAACTACCAGCCCACCTGGCAAGAGGTTGCGCAGTGGGCGGACACGATCAAGCAGAAGAACGACAATGTGGCAGGCATCTGCCTGCGCGGCAAGCCGGGTTGGGGTGAGGTGCTCGCGCCCCTGGACACCGTGATCAACACCTTCGGCGGGCGCTGGTTCGATGATCAGTGGAACGCCCAACTCAACAGTCCGGAGGTGAAGAAGGCCGTCAACTTCTACGTCGACCTCGTCAAGCGTTCCGGTGAACTCGGCGCTGCCTCAACCGGTTTCCAGGAGTGCGCCAACCTGTTCGGTCAGGGTCAGACGGCAATGTGGTACGACGCGACGTCGGCGGTCTCGGTCCTCGAGGATCCCAAGACGTACCCTGATCTGGTCGGAAAGATCGGCTACCTGCCCGCTCCGATCGTCGAGAAGCCCAATTCGGGTTGGCTCTACACCTGGTCGCTGGGGATTCCGAAGGGCGCCAAGAATCCGGACGGCGCATGGAAGTTCATCTCCTGGATGACCAGCAAGGACTACATGAAGCTGGTCGGCGAGAAGTTGGGCTGGGCCCGCGTCCCACCGGGCAGCCGGACGTCGACCTATACGGCGCTGCCCGAGTATGAGGCGATCTCGAAGTCCTACGGCCCGCTGACTCTGAGGTCGATTCAGAATGCGACCCCGAACAAGCCCACGGTGCAACCGGTTCCGTACACCGGCGTGCAGTTCATCGGGATCCCCGAGTTTCAGGATCTCGGGACGCGGGTGAGCCAACAGATCAGCGCGGCGATCGCCGGACAGAAATCGGTGGACGACGCACTTGCCCAAGCACAGCAATACGCCGAGGTCGTCGGCCGGACATACCAGGAGAAGTGATGACAACCATTGCGCTCGGCTCCGCCGAGGAACGGGAAGCCCAACAGGCCAGGGCGGACGCCGAACACGTCGCCCGGATCAAGGACAAGCAGGATCCCGGCGTGAGTCGCGCCGAAGGATGGCGCAGGCGTGCACCACTGCTTCCCGCGCTGATCTTCATGATCGTCGTGACGCAGATCCCGTTCTTGTTCACCTTGTACTACTCGACATTGTCCTGGAACCTGGTACGTCCCGGGTCACGTCAGTTCGTGGGGCTGAACAACTACATTGCGGTGGTCAAGGACAGCCAGTTCTGGTCGGTGGCCTGGCACACCGTCGTCCTGATCGTCGTCGTCGTGTTCGTCTCGGCGTTGATCGGCTTGTTGCTCGCGTTGCTGTTGGATCGGGCGTTCCTGGGGCGCGGGGTAGTGCGGACGCTGTTGATCACCCCGTTCCTGATCACCCCCGTTGCGGGGGCGTTGATCTGGAAGACCACGATTCTCGATCCCACCAACGGCATTTTGAACTGGGTGCTCTCTTTGGTGGGGATCGGCAAGGTGGACTGGATCGGCCAGTTCCCGCTGACGACGGTGATGGCCGAGCTGATCTGGCAGTGGACGCCTTTCATGATGCTGCTGATCCTCGCCGGCCTCCAGTCGATGCCTCGCGACATCCTGGAGGCCGGCCGAGTCGACGGTGCGGGCGCGTTTCAACTCTTTCGCGAGTTGACGCTGCCCCACCTTCGGCGCTTCATCGAACTGGGAGTCGTGCTGGGCGCCATCTACCTGGTCAACACGTTCGACGCCATCTACATGATGACGCAGGGCGGACCGGGCATCGCCAGCGCGAACCTGCCGTTCTACATCTACCAGCGCGCGTTCCTCGGTTTCGACATGGGCCAGGCCGCGGCTATGGGCGTTGTGGTGGTCATCTTCACGATGGTGATCGCCAGCTTCGCGCTTCGGTTGATCTTCAAATCATTCTCCGGCAAGGAAGAGGCAGCCTGATGACTACCACAGTTGAGAAGGGCACGGCCACAACGGATACGGGTGCGGCGGCGAAGAAGAAGAGCCGCAAATTCAGTCCGTGGGGAGTGGTGGCGTGGCTCGTAGGGCTCGGCTTCTTCTTCCCGGTGTTCTGGATGGTCCTGACGGCCTTCAAGCAGGAGAGCGATGCGGCGACCAGTCCGCCGAAGCTGTTCTTCACCCCGACGCTGGATCAGTTCAAGGCAGTCTTCGACCAGGGCATCGGGCCCGCGATGCTGAACTCCGTTTTCGCTACCGGCATTTCGACGATTCTGGTGCTGCTGCTCGGTGTACCTGCGGCATTCGCGCTGTCGCTACGGCCAGTCCGCAAGACGCAGGACGGTTTGTTCTTCTTCATGAGCACCAAGATGCTGCCCATCGTGGCGGCGATCCTGCCGCTGTACGTGATCGTGTCCAACATCGGTCTGCTGGACAACATCTGGGCACTGGTCATCCTCT
>JAOPVX010000411.1 GCA_025965975.1 Mycobacterium sp.
CTCGCAGCGCTTCGTTCGCGCCGGTGGAGATTGCGTAGAGGGAGGCAAAGGTGTGGATCATTCCCGGGTAGTTCTTGGCGAATACGTCGACTCGACGGAGTACGTGGCGATTTCGCTTTGGGGAGCAACGATTTCGGCGAGGCGGTAGATCCCTTGGCGTGCTTGGGCGAGCGACTCCGGTTTGCTCGGCGGCGGTTTGCGGTTGACCCGCGCCAGAAACGGGGTGACCTGGGTCCACTGCCATGTCGCGACCTACCAAGGGTTGGGGTAGCGCTGTGTGAAGCAGTGCGCTTCGGCGGAGTCTTGCTCTAGGGCGTTGTGGGAAGTTAGAGGGAGTTCAAGGGCGCGGAAGTGTGTCGAGCGCGGCTTGAGCGATCGAGCGCAGCGACTTCTCGTTGGTGCCAGCTTTCCCCAAAGCTTCGATGCCTCGTAGGACGGCCAACAGCAACCTGCCGTGCCGGCGAGCGTCGGCGGCAGGGTCGATATCGCCCTGTCGCTGAGCCTGTTGGATGCATGCGACCAGGGCGACTTCGAGGGCTTCAAAGGTCCGGCGGGCCCGATCGGCGACGGCGGGGTCCTGGCCGGCCAGCTCGGCGGTGCCATTCGCAAGCAGGCAGCCGCGGTGGCCAGTATCGCGCGCGGTCGCTTTGGCGACGGCCAGGACATGTGTACGCAATCGGGTGTACGCGCCCTCGTCCGGCCCAGTCAGCGACCGTACCGTCGCCTCGGTTACCTCCGCGCAGTACGGGTCGAACACGCGCAGGTAGAGCTGGCGCTTGTCGCCGAAGGCTCCATAGAGACTGCCCTTGCCCAGGCCTGTCGCCGCCGCGACGTCGTCGATGCTGGTGCCGGCGAACCCGGTGGGCCAGAACCGGTCTCGAGCCCGCCGCAGCACCGTCGTCTCGTCAAAGCCGCGCGGTCTGGCCATGCAGATCAGTTTAGATGATTCGTGACGCAACAGTCCAGAACCACTAATGTTTTGGACGAATAAGTCAAGAACTGTCGGAACGGAAGGAACAACACATGTCAAACTCTTTGCAAGGCAAGGTCGCCCTTGTCACGGGAGGTTCCCGAGGGCTGGGCGCCGCCACCGCCCGGTCCCTGGCCGACGCGGGCGCCGACGTCGCGATCACCTACACCGCCTCTGCCGACAAGGCCGCCGAGGTGGTCAAGCAACTGGAGGACAAGGGCGTGCAGGCAGCGGCCTTCAAGGCTGACCAGGCAGACACGGCACGGGCGCCGCAGTTGATCGACGACGTGGTGGCCCGGTTCGGCGGTCTGGACATCCTGGTCAACAACGCCGCCATCGGGGTGGAGTCGGGCAAGACCATCGACGATCCCAGCATCGACACCGCCGAGCTCGACCGGATGCACGCCACCAACTACACCGGCGTCATCGCGACCATCCGCGCGGCCGCGAAGGTACTGCGGGACAACGGCCGGATCGTCAACATCGGCTCGGGCATCGGCTCCCGCGCCGGGCACCCCGGCTTCACCGACTACGCCGCCACGAAGGCGGGCCTGATCGGTTACACCAAGGGCGCCGCACGCGACTTGGCGCGGCGCGGCATCACCGTCAACATCGTGCAGGCAGGACTAATGCAGACCCAGATGGAGCCGCCGAGCCCGGAGGCCCTCAAGGTCATGGTGTCGGCCCTGGCCATTCAGCGGGTCAGTGACCCGGCCGAGACCGCGCCGGTCATCGCGTTCCTGGCCAGCCCAGCCGCCTCGTACATCACCGGCGCCGTGATCGATTCCAACGGCGGGTATACCGCCTGACTGGATCGCAGTTCGACGTCCTGGCCAATCGGCCATTTCACTGACACTGGTGGAAACCAAGGGGCGGTACTGGGTGCGTTGGAGCACACCCGATTGCGCCGGCTCACCCTGAGGTTCGGACTATCCGGACCGTGCCGAGGATGTCGTCCGCAACCGCTCGTCGTCGAACACGATCTCGACCAGCGGGCTGCGCGCGAGCCACTCGTCGAGGTGCCTTCCTTCGTAACTGGTTCGGTATCTGGTCACCCTGCGGGAGTGACGGTGCGCGCTGCGGTGTGGAAGGCCGCGAGTTCACCGGCGATGTCGGGCCCGGTGGGCTGGTAGATGAGCTCGGTGATGCCTTGGGCGGCGATTTCGCTGACGCGGCGGCCGATGTCGTCGGCGGTGCCGGTCAGGGTGGTCTGGGCGATGGCCGTCCAGCTGCCCGCCGCCCACGCGGCGGTGTCGGCGCGGTTCAGCGCGATCAGGTGCTGGTCGTGCACCGCGAGGTGGCGATCCTGCGGCGGAGTCTGGTTGATGGTGTCGAGCCACACGTCGCCGGCGGGCAGCGTGGTGACGTCGCCGCCGAATTCGTAGGCGGCGTGGTAGGCCAGCGCGTTTCCCGGGCCCGCGGCCGCCTGCACCCGCGGTGAATCCAGGGGCTCACCGTCGGCTAGGACGGTGCCGTGCACTGCCAGCGCGGCCCAGTCGAACTGCGCGGCGAAGCGGGTCTGGCCGTTGACGGTGAACAGCCCGTCGGCCAGCTCGGTGGCGACCTCGAGGCCTTTGGGGCCCAGCGCCGAGACGAGGATGGGCACCTCGATCGGGCGCTGCGGTGCGTGCCCGGCCGGGTGCATCATCTGCATCCGGGCGCCCTGCCACTGCACAATCGCACCGCCGAGCAGGCCGCGGAACGCGCGGACGTAGTCGGCCAGATACGACCAGCTGGCCGGTGCGGCGCCCAGCGCGCGGGCACCGGCGAAGCCGGTGCCGAACGCAACCGCGACCCGGCCGGGCGCCAGCGCCACCAGCGCCGCTGTGGCTGAGGCGTTGACCATGGGATGGCGCAGGGTGGGGACGAGCACCCCCGGACCCAAGCCGATCCTGGTGGTACGTCCGGCCGCCAACGCCAGCATCATCCACACGTCGGGACTTTCGTGCGGTGTATCGAACAGCCACGCCCGGTCGTAGCCGAGTTGTTCGGCGGCCGCGATGTGCTCAGGCGACTGCAACGAGGTGGCGAACTGGGCGGAGATCTTCATCGGGGTCGGCACCGTGCCACGCCCGGGTCGGGAAGGTGTCGCCGAACATCGGCAGCCCGCTCTTGGACTCCTCGGCGGTAACCTCGTCCTGCAGGACATCCCAGTGTTCGGCCAGCAGGCTCCAATTTCAGGCCCATCGTGTGACTCGAAACCCGTCGCCGTCGCGTCCGATTTCTGCGGCGTGTCCGCCGGCGAAGTGGTTGGCGAAGATGAGCGTGTTGGTGTCTGTTGCGCGAGAAAGCACCTCGTGACGGGTCTCTCGTGCTTGCTGGGGATCCTCG
>JAOPVX010000412.1 GCA_025965975.1 Mycobacterium sp.
CGCATGAATCGTCGCGGTGCAAGTCCGACGCGCCCCAAGAGCCGCATCGGGGTGCGTCGCGTTGGCTGAGTACCGGTTGGATGATTTGGCGCGTATCTCCGGTGTCAGTGCCCGCAATATCCGTGCCTACCGGGAGCGCGGCCTGCTCGACCCGCCGCGGCGGGTCGGTCGGTCGGCGTACTACGACGACTACCACCTCTCCCAGCTGAAGACCATCAATCAGCTGTTCCGCAGGGGGTTCAACTCCGCGCATATCGCGGAGTTCTTCGCGAGCATGCGCCAGGGCACCGATCTGGCCGACATCCTGGGCCTTCAGCGAGCCATCCTGGGCCCGCGGGTCGACCAGGGACGCCAGGCGTCGGTGGGGTCGAGCGAGGAGCCCGCTGTCGGCATCGACCCGGATTGCGAGGAAGCGCGCAAGCTGATCGACTACGGACTGGCCGAGCTCATCGACGGTGAGGTGGCGCTGGTCGACAGGACGATGGGTGCCATCGTGGCGCGCACCCCTGATCCGTTGCTCTACGTGCGTGCGATTCTGCGGATGTTCGACTCGACGCGGGATTCGATCGATAGCTTGGCCACCGATTTCGTCCACGCGCTGGAGGAGCTGTACACGGCGCGGTTTGGAGCGAACCATGTGCCCAAGGCTCCGGAGATGGCCGAACTGAGTCGGATCGTGCTGGACTACCGCGATCTGGGTAACAACGTGGTTGCCAACCGTCTTGCCGAGGCCATGCGGGAACAGATGGTGACGGCGGTGTCGGAGTACACCGCCGGAATTCTGCTGAGCGGTCAGTGGGAGCCGAAGGCACCGCGCGGCTGACCGCGCAATCGGCACCGCGCGGCTGAGCCGTGCAATCGGCAGTAGCGCGGGCGAGCCGCGCAAACGACAGTAGCGATCACACCCGCGTGGTGGCCGGATCGCCACCGAAGCGCTGCGCGAGCCATACCGGGATGATCGCGACGAGCGTGAGCGCGGCGGCTACCACGTTGATCACCGGAGCCTGGTTGGGGCGGAACAGGTTTCCGAAGATCCAGATCGGCAGCGTCTGCACCGTCGGGCCCGCGGTGAATGTGGTCACCACGATCTCGTCGAAGGACAGGGCGAACGCCAGGATGGCGCCGGCGACCAGCGCGCCGCGCATCATCGGGAAGGTCACGTATCCGAAGGTCTGCCACGGCGACGCGCCGAGGTCGGCCGACGCGTCATCGAGGCTGATGCCCAGTCGTCGCAGCCGGGCCTGGGTGTTGTTGAAGACGATGACGATGCAGAACGTCGCGTGCCCGACGATCACGGTCGCCAGCCCCAGCGTCACGCCAAGCGCCGAGGTGAACGTCGCGTTGAGCGCGATGCCGGTGACGATGCCCGGCAATGTAATCGGCAACACCACAAGGAAACTCACAACGTTGCGGCCGAAGAACGTATGGCGCTGCACGGCGAACGCGGCCATCGTGCCGAGCACAAGCGCGATGGTCGTCGCACCGAGGCCGACCACCGCCGAATTGGCCAGCGATTTCCACATGCCCTCGCTGTTGGCCGCGTGTACCCACCACTGAAGCGTGAAACCGGTGGGTGGGAACGCGAATGCGCGCGAGGCGTTGAAGGCGTTGATCACCACCAAAAGCAGTGGGGCGTAGAGGAATACCAGAACAAACGCCGTCCATGCCCGTACCGCTCGGCGCGCTCCGATCGAGAGCATCACACGTTCTCCAGCGCACCGGTGCGGCGCATCGCCAACAAGTAGGCGATGATCGCGACCAGGGGGATGATGGACAGCGCCGCCGCCAGCGGCTGATTGTTGGCGGTGACGAGTTGGCCGTAGATGATGTTGCCGAGCATCTGGGTCTTGCCGCCGACGATCGTCACCGCGATGTAGTCACCCAGCGACAGCGAGAAGGTGAAGATCGAACCGGCCGCGATGCCGGGGAACACCAGTGGTGCCACCACCATGCGCAGCGTCGCGGAATCGGAGGCGCCCAGATCCGAGCTGGCGTCGACCAGCGAATCGGGGACGCGTTCGAACGCCGCGAACACCGGGATGACCATGTAGGGCAACCACAGATACGTCAGCGTGACGACCGTGGCCGTCAACCCGTAGCCAGGGCTGTAACCCGTCGCCCATGACATCGGACCCTCCGGCGAGAGCAGCACCCGCCAGGCGTACGCCTTGACCAGGTAGCTCGCCCACAGCGGTGTGGTCACCGCCACCACCAACGCCAGCCGCACCCGCGGCGAGGCGACCTTGGCCATGTAGAACGCCATCGGCACCGCAAGAACCACGCACAAGACGGTCACGACCAACGCGACCGAGACGGTGCGCACAGTCGCCGTCCGGAACACCGCGTCGGTGACCACCCGGACGATGTTGTCGCTGGTGAAGGTGTGCACCACCGCACCGGTGAACGCATTGGTGGTCCAGAATGCCGAAACCAGCAGCACGGCAAGCGAACCCAGATATGCCACCACCAGCCAGGCCAGCGGCGGAGTGAGCAACAACGCGAGCCCGATGCGGCGGCCCGACGACATCGCGCCACGGAGCCGCCCGGCCGGCGACACCCGAGGCGGGTGTTTCACCCCTTGATCTGCTGCCACTTGTCGACCCACTCGTTGTAGGCCGTGCAGCCATCGCCGCTGCCGTCGACGCATTGCTTCTGCGGCGTGGTCCAGTAGTGGAGCTCGGCGGCGAACTTCTCGTCGGTCGCGTGGAAGATGTCGCAGAAGTCCTTCTGGCTGGTGTGTTCGCACGCCTTGGTTTGTGCGGGCGCCTCACCGAAGTATTCGGCGACTTGGGCGTTGACCTCCGGCGAGGTGATCCAGTCCATCCACTTGTACATACAGTTCGGATGCGCGGCTTTCGCCGACAGCATCCAGGTGTCCGACCATCCGGTGGAGCCTTCCTTGGGCAGCACGGAGTTGACCTGAACCTTGTTGTCCGTACGGATGGTGTTGGCGATCACCTGCCAGGTGGTGCCGATGACCGATGTTCCGGATTCGAAGGCCTGCACCTCCTTGGTGTAGTCCGACCAATACTCGCTGATGTTCTCGCGTTGCTTCTTGAGCAATTCGACTGCGGCGTCGAGTTGTTTGGGTGTCAGCGAGTACGGGTCCTTGATGCCAAGGTCCGGTTTGGTCTTGGACAGGTAGAGCGCGGCGTCGGCGATGTAGATGGGGGAGTCGTATGCGGTGACCTTGCCCTTGTACGTGCCTGCGTCATCGAACACCGCGCTCCAGGAGTTCGGCGCGTCACGCACCACGTCGATGTTGTACATCAGCAGGTTGGCACCCCAGCCGTGCGGAATCCCGTACATCTGCCCGTTCACCGAATTCCACCGCTTGTCCTTGAGGAACGACGAAATCGTGGCGTAGTTGGGCACCAGCGAGGTGTTTACCGGCGCAACGTCACCCGCATAGATCAGCCGCAGCGTGGCATCCCCGGAGGCCGAAACGCCGTCGTACTGACCGGTGCGCATCAACTGCACCATCTCGTCGGAGGTGTTGCCGATCTTCACGTTGGTCTTGCATCCGGTCTTTTGTTCGAACGGCGTGACCCAGTCGATGGTCTTGTCGTTGGAGCCGTTCTCGGCATAGCCGGCCCAGGTGATGAGGTTCAGCTGGCCCTCGCCGTTGCCGAGCGCGGAGAGCGGCTCGAGCTTCGGTGGCGTCGCCCCGTTGCCGCCAGCGGGCTGCGAACTCGAACAGGCGACCACCAGCGCGGCGCAGGCGGTGAGCGCAAAACCCATTCGTACGGGGGTGGATGTCATGGCTACTCCTCGACTTTCAATTGGTGGACAGCCTTTTCGGGCCAGGCCAAGGTGATCGGCGTTCCGTGGTGTAGGTCTGGTGGTAGCCACGTGCTGGCGGTGAGAACGGTCGCGGTCAGCGTGACGTCGGGCGCGGCGATCGCGGCGATGCGCGTGGTGGGGCCCGCGTAGATGATTTCGGACACCGTCGCCTCGACGGTGCGGACCCCGGGCACCGGATCGGTGCCAGGCCGGAACACGCCGATACGCTCCGGCCGGATGACGAACATCCCCTGCCGGCCCATGAGCGCTTCGGCGGCGGCGCCGTCGAGGACGTTGGAGGTGCCGACGAAGTCGGCGACGAAGCGGTTGGCAGGGTTCTCGTACACGTCGCGGGCATTGCCGATTTGCTCGATGCGCCCGTCGTTGAAGACGGCCAGCCGGTCGCACAGGGTCAGCGCCTCGTCCTGGTCGTGGGTGACGATGACGAACGTGATGCCGACCTCGCGCTGGATTGCCTTCAGTTCTATCTGCATCTGTTCGCGCAGCTTGAGATCCAGTGCACCGAGCGGCTCGTCGAGCAGGAGCACTCGCGGCCGCCCGACCAACGCGCGGGCCAGCGCCACGCGCTGACGTTGTCCCCCGGACAGTTGCGCGGGGCGGCGCGGCGCCTGGTCGATCAGCCGCACCATGTCGAGCGCGTCGGCGGTACGGCGCCGGCGCTCGGCCCTGGCCACGCCCTTGACCTTCAGCCCGTACTCGACGTTCTGCGCCACCGTCATGTGCGGGAACAGCGCGTATTCCTGGAAGACGGTGTTGACGTCGCGGTGGCGTGCCGGCAACGCGGTGACGTCGACTCCGCCGAGTTTGATCGCCCCCGCGGTGGGCTGCTCGAAACCCGCGATCATCCGCAGCACCGTCGTCTTCCCCGAACCGGACGGGCCAAGGATCGCGAACAGTTCGCCGTCGCCGACGGTCAGGTCCGCGCCATCGACGGCGACGATCTCGTTTCGGCTGTCGCCGAACACCTTGCGCAAACGGCTCAGCTCGATCTGTGGATCGTCAACGGGGGCAGCGACATTCGTGTCCGGCTGCGGGCTGACCATCCCCGAGGGCATGGTTCATCGTAGGAATTCCACGGTGATGGCGCAGCTTCATCGCGGATTTCGTGACTTTGGCGCCTCCGGACCACTGGTTCCGCACATGCACGGGCTTAGCGAGGGCGACACCAGGAACATCTTGGCCGCGTGCGGTGGCACCCAGGTGTCGACGTCTCCCGACGTCACCGTGGTGGTGTGCGCCCACAGATCGCGGACGTTGTACTCGTCGGCGCGGCGTAGGCCGAGATCGGCGGGGCTGGTCGCGATTTCCATGCCGCCCAGCCCTCGGTTCAGCAACACCACTGCGGCACCGCCGGTCGACATCGGTTTGGCCCAGATCTCGAGGTCCCCGACGCCGGCCACCCTGTCGCCCGCAACGCCGCCCCAGTTTTGGTCGACCGCGATCACCTCGGGGTTGGTCAGCAGGCCGCGCGTTGTGGCATCCATCGATCGCAGGTCGTTGCCTGCGATCAGGGGCGCGTTGAGCAACGCCCACAGGCTGACGTGGGCGCGGTACTCGTCGGTGGTCATGCCGCCGTTGCCCACCTCGAGCATGTCGGGGTCGTTCCAGCCGTGCGGTCGCGAGTACCGCGCAAGACCCGCCTGCTGCTCAACGATGATGATGACGGCGTCCCATGAATCGGTGATGTCGTCGAACGTGCGCCAGTAATGCCCGCCCGCGTTGCTCGCCCATCGCCACGACTGCTCGTCGCCCCAGTCAGAGATCGAGTACACGATGTCGCGGCCACTGGCCTCCAACGCGTTTCCCATCGCGGTGAACCGCTCCACCGCGGGCCGGCCCGGGTTGTCGCAGTTGTCGTACTTGAGCAGGTCCACACCCCATTCGGCGAACGTTGCCGCGTCGGTGTTCTCGTGGTCGAGGCTGCCCGGCAGGTTTTGGCATGTTGCGGTCCCCGCCGATGCGTAGATGCCGAGCTTGAGCCCCTTGGCGTGCACGTAATCCGCCAGCGCCTTGATACCGCTGGGAAAGCGCTGCAGGTCGGCATGTAAGCGCCCGCGGGCGTCGCGCTGAGGGGCCATCCAGCAGTCGTCGATGTCGACGTAGGTGTACCCCAGCGCGGCCATTCCGGACGACACCATCGCGTCGGCGTTCCCGCGGACCGCGTTCTCGTCGACTCCGCAACCCAACGCGTTCCAACTGCTCCAGCCCATCGGCGGCGTCGCCGCGAGCAACTGCTGTTGTCGTCGGTCAGCGGCGCGCTCGCGGTCGTGCTGCCGATCACCAGCGCCGAGACCGCGAGGGCACACGCCATCGACCGCTTCACCCCTCAATCGTCAATCGTCTGGTCGGGATCGGCCGAACATAGTGAGGAAATCGGCAGCTGGTGGCCAGCGGGGACTCAAATTCGGTCAGCTCCCGCCCGGTGATCCGATCAAGGAGCGTCGTTGGCGAATCTTGATGCAGATGTGACCAGTGGCGTTGGCGTGAAAAGTGATGCGTTTGTCGTACCCTGTGGCACGTGTCATTGTCCCGGCGCGACGTGCTCAAATCCGCCGCCGCCGCGCCCGCCGTGCTCGGTCTCGGGGCAGGCCTTCAGGCGGTGTCGTCGGCGCTGGCTGCACCGCGGGCGGCCGCGGCGCCGCTCGGGATTCTGCTCGACTATGCGGCCGGGGTCATCACGGCCGGCGATCTGCGGGCATCTGGCGCGCTGGGCGCGATCCGGTACGTCTCGGACCGGCGGCCAGGTGGTGGCTGGATGCTTGGCAAGCCGATCCAGCTGCCAGAGGCCCGCGACCTGTACAAGAACGGGCTGAAGATCGTTTCCTGCTACCAGTACGGCAAGCAGGACTCCGCGGACTGGCTGGGCGGGCAGAACGCGGGCGTCGCACACGCCAAGCGGGGCTGGCAATTGCACGTCGCGGCAGGCGGATCGAATGGCGCGCCGATCTACGCGTCGATCGACGACAACCCCAGCTACGACCAGTACAAGAGCCAGGTAGCGCCGTATCTGCGCGGGTGGGAAGCGGTACTGGGTCATCAACATGTTGGGGTGTACGGCAACGCAAGGACCATCGACTGGGCGCTGCAGGACGGCCTTGGCTCGTACTTCTGGCAGCACAACTGGGGCTCGCCACCGGGGTTCACGCATCCGGCCGCACACCTGCACCAGGTCGAGATCGACAAGCGCAATGTCGGGGGCATCGGGGTCGACATGAACCAGATTCTCAAGCCACGGTTCGGGCAGTGGGACTAAACGTTACTGATCAGTAGGTAGGGCCAGCAAACTTTTCCCGGTAAGCGGTCGCCGCGAGAAGACAAATCGCGCCGAGTTGTCGACTCTGAGTGCCTCATTGCGCCCAGTGTGGCGAGACAGAAATTTTACATAACGATTACATAACAATACTGCCTTGATCTGCACTGTTGTGGCTACTCGACCGTAACCACCTGCATGCAGGACGTTTGTCCCGCAGGTGTTCTGCCCGCGTGCAAGCGGGTGTTATCGAACATGCGGTTACCCGTGCGTAGTACTCGCCAGTAACCATTTGGCGCGGGAAAATAGTGCCGTCTCTTATGACACTCTTAGTACGGCTGGAGTGTCCGCTGGGCTGTCGACGAGGACTGTCGGATAGCCCGGCGCCGGACGCACCTGAACAAGTCGGGATTCGACGCCGAATCGCATGGTCTCCGCAGGGGAGCGCGGGCCAGACAGCTTCAGACGAAACAGCCGACAGACGACGAGCGATACGCGCGAAACGCATACCGAGGGAGATAACACGACGTGACGATCAATGAACAGAGCAGGGTGACCAACGGCCGCAAGAACGAGCCGTCGGAGGCATTGGCCGGAACACACGCCCTGGTCGACCGTTTGAACGCCGGTGAGCCGTATGCGGTCGCGTTCGGCGGCCAGGGCGGCGCCTGGCTGGAGAACCTGGAAGAGCTCGTCAGCTCGGCCGGTATCGAATCGGAGCTGAACGAGGTCGTCGGTGAGGCCGAGTTGCTGCTCGAGCCGGTAGGCCGCGAAATGGTCGTCGTGCGGCCCATCGGCTTTGAGCCCATGCAGTGGGTCCGGGCGCTGGCCGCCGACGAACCGCTGCCCTCGACCAAGCAACTGACCACCGCCGCGATCTCCGGCCCGGGCATCCTGCTCGCCCAGATGGCCGCAATCCGCGCGCTGACGAGGCAAGGACTCGACCTGCACGGCACTCCGCCAGTGGCGATGGCCGGCCACTCACAGGGCATCATGGCCTGCGAGTCGCTTAGGGCCAACGGCACAAGGGACGCCGAACTGCTGGCGTTGCTGCAGCTGATCGGCGCGGCCGGCTCACTGGTGTCGCGCCGCCGCGGCATGGTCGGGCGGGGCGACAAGTCGCCGATGGTGTCGGTGACCAACGTCGACCCGGACCGCATCGCCGAGCTCCTCGAGGAGTTCTCCAAGGACGTGCGCACCGTGCTGCCGCCAGTGCTGTCGATCCGTAACGGTCGGCGTTCCGTCGTCATCACCGGCACTCCGGAGCAGCTGGGCCGCTTCGAGCTCTATTGCACGAAGATCACCGAGAAGGAAGAGGCCGAGCGCAAGCACAAGATCCGCGGCGGTGCGGTTTTCCGCCCGGTGTTCCATGGTGTGCAGGTCGAGGTCGGCTTCCACAC
>JAOPVX010000431.1 GCA_025965975.1 Mycobacterium sp.
TGAGCTACTGGCGGAGCTACTCGACGCCGCGCTCACGGCGGCTCGCCAGTCCGACGGCGATGTCGATCCGACGATCGGCGCCGCAATGATCGCCCTCGGAGATGACCGCGACATCACCGCGCTCGGACACACTCACCGAGTCAGCGCGTCGATGAGCATTCCGGCGAGTTGGAACATGATCACGCTCGAGCATCGCGTCGTGACCGTGCCGCCCGGCATTCGACTCGACGTCGGAGCGACGGCCAAAGCCATCGCCGCAGACCGTTGCGCCCACCGCGCCCACCACGCCACCGGCAATGGCGTACTCATCAACCTGGGTGGTGACATCGCCACCGCGGGACCGGCGCCTGACGGTGGCTGGCAGGTGCTGATCCACGATGACGCCGACGATCCGGCAGGTTCAGTGGCGCTTCCATCAGGGGCCGCGCTGGCCACGTCGAGCACGATTCGCCGTCGATGGCGACGCGATGCGGACGTCGTCCACCACATCCTCGACCCGCGGACGGGATGGTCTGCAGATCCGGTGTGGCGCACGGTAAGTGTCGCCGCACAAACCTGCTTGGCCGCCAACACGGTCAGCACAGCTGCGATCATCCGCGGGTGGCGGGCGCTGGATTGGATTCGCGCACTTGGCATTCCCGCGCGACTGGTGGACAGCGAGCGCAACGTCCACACCATCTGCGGATGGCCTATCGACAGCAAAGAACAGCGGCAGTGATCGACCAAGCGCTGTGGGCGATGGGCCGCGGTACCGGCATCACGGCGCTCGCCTTCATGACCGTAGCGCTCTTCCTGGGCATCGCCACGCGGTCGGGGCGTCCGCTGTTGATGCTGCCGAGATTCGCCGTCGCCGATGTCCACCGCTTCGCTTCGCTGGCCGGAACGCTCCTCGTGGTCCTCCACATGGCGCTGCTCTTCTTCGACCCCTTCGCGCAGCTACGACTCGTCGACTTCATCGTGCCGTTCCTGGGCGCCTACCGACCGCTGTGGCTTGGGTTGGGGACGCTCGTCTTCGACCTGCTCGCGGTGGTAATGGTTACCAGTCTGCTGCGCCACCGGCTTGGCGTGCGGGTCTTCCGAGCGGTCCATTGGGCGACCTACGCCTTGTGGCCGGCAGCCATGGCGCACGCGCTCGGAAACGGAACTGACGCCGGCCACGCCTGGTTCCTGCTGTTCGCCGGGTGCTGCGCGGTCACGGTGTGCGGCGCACTGCTGTGGCGGCTGCACGCCAATTACACCGAATACGCCGGCACTCGAACACCCGGCCGCCAATGACGACATCACGACGCCGCCCCCCTGAACCGCCGACCACTCAGCGCTTGTTCGCCGCGCAAGGCGCGGGCCTGGTCGAACACCAACAGCGGTTCGGACCGTTGCCCGAATTAGCCGGAACGGCGTTGGTGCCCCTGCTCGACCGGTCCGGACTGACCGGGCGCGGTGGCGCCGGTTTCCCCGCCGGACGCAAGATCGCCGCGGTCACGGGCCGCAGGGCGGTGGTGATCGGCAACGGGGCCGAGGGCGAGCCACTCAGCCGCAAGGACGCTGAACTGCTTTCTCGCGCACCACACCTCGTACTCGACGGTCTGCAGGTCGCCGCCGCAGCTGTCTCGGCTGACAAGGTCGTCATGTACGTTCCGTCCCGCACGGTGTCGACGATCAGGACTGCCCTCAGCGAGCGAAGGTCAGCGAAGGTGGACCGCCATCCAGTCACCGTCGTCGCGGCCCCCGACGGATTCGTCGCAGGGGAGGAATCAGCCGTCGTCAGGCGGGTCGAGGGTGGTCCGGCTCTGCCCCGCGACCGGACCGTACCCTCCTCGACATCCGGGGTGCGAGGACGCCCCACCCTTGTCAATAACGTCGAAACGCTGGCCCACATCGCCCTGATTGCCCGGTATGGATCTCGCTGGTTCCGATCGCTCGGCGATCCGTCGGAGCCGGGGACCATGCTGGTTACCCTTACGGGTGGACCAACGACGCCCTCGGTCCTGGAAGTGCCGACTGGAACGCGATTGACCGACCTCGTCGGGCACCTCGGTGTCGCCGACCCCCGCGCGCTTCGCGCCGTCCTGTTGGGCGGGTACCACGGCAGTTGGATTTCCGGCGCAATGGTCACCGGCGCCCGACTCTCGCGTGCCGGCTTAGCCCACCTCGGCGCCAGCCCCGGTGCCGGCATCATCCACGCGCTGCCAGCCGACCAGTGCGGACTTGCCCGCACCGCAGACGTGCTCGGCTACCTCGCCGGCCAGAGCGCCCGCCAATGCGGCCCGTGCCGCAACGGCCTGCCCCAATTGGCCCGGCTCTTTGACGATCTCGGCTATCGCAGAGTCGACGACCGCCTCGTCGACGAAGTGTGCCGGATGATCGACCTCATCGACGGCCGGGGCTCGTGTCGCCACCCCGACGGAACCGCCCGGCTGGCCCGCAGCGCACTCGACGCCTTCGCCTCCGACATCACCCACCATCGCCACCGTCGATGCGAAGCTGCCCTGACGTCGGTGCACGGCGCCGGGCGCCCACGACACCGCACCTCGGGATCACGATGACAACACCGTCGACATCACCCACGCGCCTGCACATCGACTGGACCCGCTGTCACGGCCGCGGATTGTGCACAGAACTCCTGCCGCGTCTGCTTAGCCGCGATGTCTGGGGCTACCCCATCGCTCGAGATGGCTCCCGCGAGCCCGCTGTGCCATCCTCCGCGCTGTCCGAGGCACGCACCGCAGTCGATCTGTGCCCACGGCTTGCGCTCTCACTGATCACCGACGTCAACCGGGGACCCGGCAACCGAAAGGCAGGCACGAGTTTGTAATTGGTGGCAATCATTTTCCCAATCCCTGCGTCTTTTCGAGGAGTGACAGTTGTCGACGTTCAATGGGCTGCCCGCCCACGTCTTGCTCGTGCATTTCATCGTTGTCTTGGGTCCGCTCACCGCCGTTCTCGCGATCGTGTGCACATTTTGGCCGCCGGCACGCCAACGATTGGTATGGCTGGCGCTCGCGCTGGCGGTGACTACGGCAGTTCTTACGCCATTGACGACGGACGCAGGTGAATGGCTGGCGAAACGCAAAGACCGATCCCCACTACTGCATGCACACACCGAATTGGGCGATTCGATGGCGTACTTCTCGATCGCGTTGGTGGCGGCAGCTGCGCTGATCGCCTTCATCCACCTTCGGGAAGCGCGTGGGAAATCAGTGAAACCCATTGCGCGGTGGCTCATTGCGGCCATCGTGGTCGTCGCGAGCGTAGCGACGACAGTGCAGGTCTACCGCATCGGGGATTCGGGGGCAAAAGCGACATGGAGCAACCAGTCGGCTGTGGGATCTTCTACGCCTTGACCCCTTCAGTCACGCGGTTCGCTCGTCGCCGAGGAAGCGATACAACGCTTCACCACACACGCCGTGAGGTACCGGGCGGTGCACCTGTCGGCCCTCGCCTCGCGGTCACGATGCGTGGTGCCTTCGACCTAGGTAGTAGTTTGTCGTCCGGCTCACGGAAAGACTTACGTGATCGCTGCACCCACGAGATGTCCGATGGCATAGGTGATGCCCAGAGCCAGGCTGCCCCCGATGATGTTGCGTGTGATTGCGCGTTGTTTGGGCGCCCCGCCCAGACTTGCCGATACCGCTCCGGTGGCCACGAGGGCGACGAGCACTGCTGCGACGGTCACCGGGATTCGGACTGTGGTGGGCGGCAACAGGATTGCGATCAGTGGCAGCAGTGCGCCGACAGTGAACGACAGAGCAGATGATAGGGCGGCCTGCCAGGGATTGGTCAGATCGTCGGGATCGATACCTAGCTCTACCTCGGCGTGCGCGGCGAACGCATCATGATCGGTGAGTTCCTCGGCAACCGTGCGCGCGGTTGCCGTCGATAATCCTTTGGCCTCATACAGCGCCGCAAGCTCGTCCAGCTCGGCGGCCGGGTCCTCGCGTAACTCCCCGCGTTCCTTGCTCAGCAGTGCCCGCTCGGTGTCACGCTGGGTGCTCACCGATACATACTCTCCCAACGCCATCGACACAGCGCCGGCAGCCAACCCGGCGATTCCCGCGGTCAGGATGGGGCCTCGTGCCACCGTGGCTGCCGCAACTCCGACCACGATGCCGGCTGTGGAAACGATCCCGTCGTTGGCGCCCAAGACACCGGCACGCAGCCAATTGAGTTTTGATGACACAGAACCCGCGTGTGGCTCGGCGGGATGCGACGCAGTCGACACGACTCCGACGCTAGACGCCGACAATGACTGGCGCCAGCAACCGTAGCCTGGTTGGGTCGCGGCTGCGTCTGGGCGCGTATCGCTCCGTGAGTAGCTAGCAGCCGGTGGCGATGGCGTCGGCTGCCACGTTTGCGCTGGTGCGGTACATGCATCGACCGTGATCTGTCTGAGCTGCGATGGACATTCGATGGCATTGTCACGCCACGTCCCGGTCTCTTGCGGCTACGCGGAGTGTCACGTGGTGATCGGCGTAACTTTGATGTGCCCCTGACCTGCTCAAACCTGTGGAGGTAAGGGGACTCGAACCTCTGACAGGACCTGCGGAAATAGGTTCTGATCTGCGGTGAATGTCCGATGACGTTGTTACGTCGCATCTCGTTGTCCTGCGCTATATTCGTCGCTGTGTTACGCGACGTAACAATGCTGCGGCCGTGCAGATTGCCGGTGGGCTCAAACCACCTCGAAGGGGATCTCGACGACGAGCGAGGTTCCCCGTCCGATCGGGCTCGAGATCGCCATCGTGCCGCCGTGAGCCTCCACGCGGTCGATCAGCCCGGTGAGTCCGGATCCCTTGGCGGCGTCAGCGCCACCGTTGCCGTCGTCGCGAATGAGAAGACGAAGTGTCGCACCCTCGGTGTCTACGTACACATCGACCTTGGATGCGCGTGCGTGTTTGGCCGCGTTCGTAAGCGCTTCCGCCACAACGTAGTAAGCCGCCACTTCGACACGTTCGGGCACCCGCACATCGACACCGATGTCGAGCTCCACCGGAACGGCGGAGCGGCGGCCCAGCGTCTTGAGCGCCGGGGCCAGCCCCTTCGACAGGACGGCCGGATGCAGCCCATGGGAGATCTCGCGGAGCTCCTGTGAGACCGCGCCCAAATCTGTCGCGATATGAGCGATCTGGTCTTTTAGCGGATGCAGTTCGGTGGGCACAGACGCTTCCGCTGCGCGCAGTTCCAGCCCCAGGGAGACCAGACGCTGTTGAGCGCCGTCGTGCAGATCACGTTCGAACCGGCGCCGCGCATCGTCGGCGGCCGCGACGATTCGGGCCCGCGATGCGGTCAATTGGGTCCGGGTCTCGGCGTTGGCGATCACGGTCCCAACGAGATCCGCGAAATCGCCCACCCGTGCCTCGGAGTCCGGCGGCAGCGGCCCCGGTTTCGTCGACCCGACAATCGCCGCGCCCCAAAGCCGGCCGTCAACGACGATCGGTGCTCCAACCGCACAACACACACCCAGCTGCCGGATATACGCCGCGCCGGCACCGCGAGCATTGTCATGGCTGTCCATCCGGGCGGCCTCTCCGGTGCGCAACACCATCTCTGCCACCGTCTCGCTGTCAAGCGAAAACCGCTCCCCCACCCGCATTTTCATCGACTCTGGCTCGTGGTGGCCCGCGAGAAGAACCGCCATTCCATCAGAATCGCGGCGAACCAATGTCGCGTGCGCCACGTTCAGGCATCGGGCCAATTCGTCGACCACCACCGCGAAAACGTCAGATGGATCGACCCCACGCGCCACCAAGGTCGCGACCCGTCGCAGCGACGCCTGTTGCTCTGCCAGCATGCTCAGCGCGTCGTGGCCCACCGCCACGAGCCGCTCACGTGGCTGGGCAATCCCGAGCACCTGCGCGGCCGCATCCGCGGCGATGTGGACGTGGAAGACGGCGTCGATCCTGCCGCCGCGGGTCACCGACCGCTCGACAGCCGATATCTTCACGGCGGTTCCGCTCGGCAAGACCGCAAGCACAGTGCCGGTCATCCTGGCCGGGAGCAAGTCCGAGGCGTGTTCCAACAGCGCTATCTGGTCGTTGGCGTCGATTGCCTGGCGCAAGTGGGTGTTCATCAGCACCACGTCGCCACCGATCGCCAACACACCCAACGGGAACCGTCGGGCCTGCTCCAGATACGCGTCCAGTAGCGCCGTCTCGCTCTCATGGGCCAGTGCGCGCATCCGGTCCTCG
>JAOPVX010000219.1 GCA_025965975.1 Mycobacterium sp.
GCCGCTTCGAGCTCTATTGCACGAAGATCACCGAGAAGGAAGAGGCCGAGCGCAAGCACAAGATCCGCGGCGGTGCGGTTTTCCGCCCGGTGTTCCATGGTGTGCAGGTCGAGGTCGGCTTCCACACGCCGCGGCTGGCCGACGGCGTCGAGATGGTCGACCGCTGGGCCGAAAAGACCGGTATCGACGCGGAACTTGCGCATGAGATGACGGAATCCATCTTTGTGCGCCCGATCGACTGGGTGTCGGAGATCGAGCGGCTGCACGCCGCCGGAGCGAAGTGGGTCATCGACCTCGGGCCGAGCGACACCGTGACCCGCCTGACCGCCCCGGTGATCCGGGGCCTGGGCGTCGGCATTGTTCCAGCGGCCACCCGTGCGGGGCAGCGCAACCTGTTCACCGTCGGCGCCGAGCCCGAGGTTCCGCCGGCGTGGTCGAGCTACACGCCGACGGCGGTCACGCTGCCCGACGGCTCGCTCAAGCTGTCGACCAAGTTCACCCGGCTGACCGGACGCTCGCCGATTCTGCTTGCGGGCATGACCCCGACGACCGTCGACGCGAAGATCGTCGCCGCGGCCGCCAACGCCGGGCACTGGGCCGAACTGGCCGGTGGCGGTCAGGTCACCGAGGAGATCTTCGAGGCCCGCATCGCCGAACTCACCGGGCTGCTCGAGCCGGGCCGCGCCGTGCAATTCAACTCGCTGTTCCTCGACCCGTACCTGTGGAAACTGCAGGTCGGCGGAAAGCGCCTGGTGCAGAGGGCCCGTCAGTCGGGTGCGCCGATCGACGGTGTCGTCGTTAGCGCTGGCATTCCCGACCTCGAGGACGCCGTCGAGCTGATCGGCGAACTCAACAGCGTCGGCATCAGCCACGTGGTGTTCAAGCCCGGCACGATCGACCAGATCAAGTCGGTCATCAACATTGCGGCCGAGGTGGCCGGCAAGGACGTCATCGTGCACATCGAGGGCGGCCGCGCAGGCGGTCACCACTCGTGGGAGGACCTCGACGACCTGCTGCTGGCCACGTATGCCGAGCTACGCAAGTTGCCCAACATCACCGTCTGCGTCGGCGGCGGCGTCGGCACCCCCGAGCGGGCCGCCGCGTACCTTTCCGGTCGCTGGGCCGAAAACTACGGCTTCCCTGCCATGCCCGTCGACGGCATCCTGGTCGGCACCGCGGCGATGGCGACCCTGGAGTCCACCACCTCGCCTGCGGTCAAGCAGATGCTCGTCGAGATCAACGGCACCGACCACTGGATCAGCGCCGGAAAAGCCCAGGGCGGCATGGCTTCCAGCCGCAGCCAGCTCGGCGCGGACATCCACGAAATCGACAACACCGCGTCACGCTGCGGGCGGCTGCTCGACGAGGTGGCCGGCGACGCAGAGGCCGTTGCGGCTCGCCGCGATGAGCTGATCGCGGCGATGGCCAACACCGCAAAGCCGTACTTCGGCGACGTCGGTGACATGACCTACCTGCAGTGGCTGCAGCGCTACGTGGAGCTGACGATCGGCGACGGCGACAGCACCGCCGACACCGCATCGCCTGGCAGCCCGTGGATCGCCGACACCTGGCGGGACCGGTTCGCCGAAATGCTCAATCGTGCCCAAGCCCGTCTGCATCCGCACGATTCGGGCCCGATCGAGACCCTGTTCAACGACGAAGCGGCGCTGGAGAATCCGAGCGACGCGGTTGCCGCGCTGCTGGCGCGCTACCCCGACGCCGAGACGCTCAAGCTGCACCCGGCCGACGTGCCGTGGTTCGTCACGCTATGCAAGACGCTGGGCAAGCCGGTCAACTTCGTGCCGCTCATTGACAAGGATGTCAGGCGTTGGTGGCGCAGCGACTCGCTGTGGCAGGCCCACGACGCTCGCTACACCGCCGATCAGGTGTGCATCATTCCTGGCACGCAGTCCGTGGTGGGCATCACCCGCGTCGATGAGCCGGTCGGTGAGCTGCTTGACCGCTTCGAGAAGGCCGCAATCGACGAGGTGCTGGCGACGGACGGGCAGCCCGTTGCGGTGGTCTCCCGCCGCCAGGCTCGCGCCGACGTCACCGGTCCGCTCGCCGTTGTGCTCGACTCGCCCGACGTGCTGTGGGCCGGCCGCACCTCCATCAACCCGGTGCACCGCATCGGCGCGCCAGGCGAGTGGCAGGTCAACGAAAACCGCAGCGCCACAAACCCATCCACGGGTGCCCGCCTCGAGCTGAATTCTGATGGCGTGGTCACGCTGAGCGTCCCGCTTTCGGACATCTGGATCGACATCCGCTTCACGTTGCCGTCGTGCACCGTCGACGGCGGAATGCCGGTGGTCACGGTCGAGGACGCGTCGACCGCGATGCGGTCGGTGCTGGCCATCGCGGCAGGCGTCGACGGCCCCGACGCGCTGCCCGCGGTGCACGACAACACTGCCAAGGTCACCGTTGACTGGGACCCCGAGGAGGTCGCCGACCACACCGGTGTGACAGCGACGTTCGGCGCACCGCTGGCTCCTGGGCTGACCCTGGTGCCCGACGCCCTGGTCGGCAGCTGCTGGCCCGCGGTCTTCTCCGTCATCGGCTCGGCGATCACCGCGGACGGGTTCCCGGTTGTCGAGGGTCTGCTGAGCCTGGTGCACCTGGATCACGCCGCGCACCTGCTCAACCCGATGCCGAAGAACCTGGCCGAATTGACCGTCACTGCAACGGCTTCCGCGGCCACCGACACCGAGTACGGGCGAGTCATCCCCGTCTCCGTGAGCATCGGCGACGCTGAAGGCACCGAGCTGGCCAAGCTCGAGGAGCGGTTCGCCGTTCGCGGGCGCACCGGTGCGGCTGAACTCGCCGATCCGCCACGCGCCGGAGGGGCGATGACGGACAACGCGACCGATACGCCGCGTCGCCGCCGCCGCGATGTCACCGTCACCGCGCCGACCGACATGAGCGCGTTTGCGGTGGTCTCCGGTGATCACAACCCGATCCACACCGATCGCGCGGCGGCACTGCTGGCCGGGCTGAAATCGCCCATCGTGCATGGCATGTGGCTGTCGGCGGCCGCGCAGCACGTCGTCACCGCGACCGACGGCAGGGCCACGCCACCGGCTCGGCTGGTCGGCTGGACGTCGCGATTCCTCGGCATGGTGATGCCGGGCGACGACATCGAGTTCCGCGTCGACCGCGTCGGAATCGACCGTGGCGCCGAGATCATCGAGGTGGCCGCTCGCGTCGGCTCCGATCTGGTGATGTCGGCCACCGCCCAGCTGGCCGCCCCGAAGACGGTCTACGCGTTCCCGGGCCAGGGCATCCAGCACAAGGGCATGGGCATGGAGGTCCGCGCCAGGTCCAAGGCCGCCCGCAAGGTGTGGGACACCGCCGACAAGTTCACTCGCGACACGTTGGGCTTCTCGGTGCTGCACGTCGTGCGTGACAACCCGACCAGCCTGATCGCCAGCGGAGTGCACTATCACCACCCCGATGGTGTGCTCTTCCTCACGCAGTTCACCCAGGTCGCGATGGCGACAGTGGCCGCCGCGCATGTGGCCGAGATGCGCGAGCATGGCGCGTTCGTCGAGGGCGCGATCGCCTGCGGCCACTCCGTTGGTGAGTACACGGCGTTGGCCTGTGTCAGCGGTGTTTACGAACTGGAGGCGCTGCTGGAGGTGGTGTTCCACCGCGGAAGCAAGATGCACGACATCGTGCCGCGCGATCACCTGGGCCGATCCAATTACCGGTTGGCCGCGATCCGGCCGTCGCAGATCGATCTCGACGACGCCGATATGCCTGCCTTCATCAAGGAAATCTCCGAACGCACCGCTGAATTCCTGCAGATCGTGAATTACAACCTGCGCGGCTCGCAATACGCGATCGCCGGCACGGTTCGCGGGCTGGAGGTGCTGGAGGAAGAGGTCGAGAAGCGCCGCGAGATCTCGGGCGGCAAGCGCTCGTTCATCCTGGTGCCGGGCGTCGACGTGCCGTTCCACTCGTCGGTGCTGCGGTTGGGCGTTGCCGACTTCCGACGCTCGCTGGAGCGGGTCATGCCGCGTGATCAGGATCCGGATCTGATCGTCGGCAAATACATCCCCAACCTCGTGCCGAGGCCGTTCACGCTGGATCGCGACTTCATCCAGGAGATCCGCGATCTGGTGCCGGCCGAGCCGCTCGACGAGATCCTCGCCGACTACGACACGTGGCGCAACGACAAGCCGCGCGAGCTGTGCCGCAAGGTCGTCATCGAGCTTCTCGCGTGGCAGTTCGCCAGCCCGGTGCGGTGGATCGAGACGCAGGATCTTCTCTTCATCGAGGAGGCCGCTGGCGGGCTGGGCATCGAGCGGTTCGTCGAGATCGGCGTCAAGTCCGCGCCGACGGTCGCCGGCCTGGCCACCAACACCCTCAAGCTGCCCGAATATTCGCACAACACAACGGAAGTGCTGAACTCCGAGCGCGACGCCGCGGTGCTGTTCGCGACCGACACCGATCCGGAGCCGGAAGACGAGGAGGAAACGCAGGCGCCGGCCGCCGAGGCCGCGCCCGTCGAGGCCGCACCCGTCGCGCTGACGGCCGCCCCCGCCGGCGCTCCGCGCCCCAACGTCGCCCCCGCCGGCGCTCCGCGCCCGGACGACATCGGCTACGACGCGGCCGACGCCACGATGGCGTTGATCGCGCTCGGAGCCAAGATGCGCATCGACCAGATCGAGCCGCTGGATTCGATCGAGTCGATCACCGACGGCGCATCCTCGCGACGCAATCAGCTGCTGGTCGACCTAGGCTCCGAGCTCAACCTCGGCGCCATCGACGGCGCTGGCGAGGCCGATCTGGCCGGGCTGAAGGGACAGGTCGCCAAGCTGGCCCGGACATACAAGCCGTACGGCCCAGTACTTTCCGACGCGATCAACGATCAGCTGCGCACAGTGCTCGGCCCGTCCGGCAAGCGGCCCGCGTACATCGCCGAACGGGTCAAGAAGACCTGGGAACTCGGCGACGGCTGGGTCAAGCATGTGACGGTCGAGGTGGCGCTTGGCACCCGTGAGGGCTCAAGTGTCCGCGGCGGCTCCTTGGGCGGTCTGCACGACGGTGCGCTCGCCGACGCGGGGACCGTCGACAAGGTCATCGACGGCGCCGTCGCGGCGGTGGGCGCGCGCCAGGGAATCGCGGTCTCGCTGCCGTCGGCTGCCGGCGGCGGTGGCGGCGTGGTGGACTCCGCAGCGCTTGGGGAGTTCGCCGAAAAGGTCACCGGCCGAAACGGCGTGCTGGCCTCGGCGGCCCGCCTGATCCTTGGCCAACTCGGCCTTGACAACCCCGTCAGTGCGCCCGAGGCCAGCGACGCGGAACTCATCGACCTGGTCACTGCCGAACTCGGTTCGGACTGGCCACGTTTGGTGGCTCCCGTGTTCGACGGTCGCAAGGCGGTGCTGTTCGACGACCGCTGGGCCAGCGCCCGCGAGGACCTGGCCAAGCTGTGGCTGCTCGACGAGAGCGAGATCGACGCCGACTGGCCGCGCCTTTCGGAGCGGTTCGAGGGTGCCGGCAACGTCGTCGGCACGCAGGCCACCTGGTGGCAGGGCAAGTCCCTGGCCGCGGGTCGCAACATCCACGCCTCGCTGTACGGGCGTGCCGCGGCAGGCGCTGAGAACCCCGGCAGGGGCCGCTACACCGACGAGGTCGCGGTCGTCACCGGTGCGTCAAAGGGATCCATCGCCTCGTCGGTGGTGGCGAAGTTGCTCGACGGCGGTGCAACCGTCATCGCGACCACGTCCAAGCTCGACGACGACCGGTTGGCGTTCTACCGCATCTTGTACCGCGACAATGCCCGCTTCGACGCGAAGCTGTGGGTGGTCCCCGCCAATATGGCGTCCTACACCGACATCGACTCGCTGGTGTCGTGGGTCGGCGCCGAGCAGACCGAAAGCCTTGGGCCGCAGTCGATTCACCTCAAGGACGCCCAGACGCCAACACTGCTGTTCCCGTTCGCGGCGCCGCGGGTGGCCGGTGACCTGTCCGACGCCGGGTCGCGCGCCGAGATGGAGATGAAGGTACTGCTGTGGGCCGTGCAGCGGCTGATCGGCGGGCTGTCACACATCGGCGCGGAACGTGACATCGCCGCACGGCTGCATGTCGTGCTGCCCGGCTCGCCGAACCGCGGCATGTTCGGCGGCGACGGCGCCTACGGCGAATCGAAGTCCGCGCTCGACGCGGTGGTGTCGCGGTGGAAGGCCGAGTCGTCCTGGGCGCAGCGAGTTTCGTTGGCGCACGCGCTGATCGGCTGGACCAAGGGCACCGGGCTGATGGGTCACAACGATGCGATCGTCGGTGCGGTCGAAGACGCGGGAGTGACGACGTACACGACCGACGAGATGGCGAGCATGCTGCTCGGCCTGTGCGACATCGAGTCCAAGGTCGCGTCGGCGCGCGCGCCGCTGCAGGTCGATCTGACCGGGGGACTGGCCGAGGTCGACCTCGATCTGTCCGAGTTGGCCGCCAAGGCGCGCGAGGAGATGACGGCCGAAGTAACCGAGGACGACGCGCAGGACGACGGAACCATCCGTGCCCTGCCGTCGCCGCCGCTCGGTTACAAGGCCGCGCCGGCGCCGGCGTGGGACGACCTCGACGTCGACCCCGCCGACCTGGTCGTCATCGTCGGCGGTGCCGAGCTGGGACCGTACGGTTCGTCGCGGACCCGCTTCGAGATGGAGACCGACAACGAGCTCTCGGCAGCGGGTGTCCTCGAGTTGGCCTGGACCACAGGGCTGGTCAAGTGGGAAGACGATCCCACCCCGGGCTGGTACGACACGCAGTCGGGTGATCTCGTCGACGAGGGTGAACTCGTCGAGCGCTATCACGACGTCGTGCTCGAGCGGGTCGGCATCCGCGAGTTCGTCGACGACGGCGCGATCGACCCCGATCACGCCTCGCCGCTGCTGGTTTCGGTGTTCCTCGACAAGGACTTCACGTTCGTGGTGTCCTCGGAGGCCGAAGCCCGCGAGTTCGTCCAGTTCGACCCTGAGCACACCGTCATCGCGCCGATGCCGGACAGCGCCGACTGGCAGGTCACCCGCAGGGCCGGCACCGAGATTCGGGTGCCGCGCAAGACGAAGCTGTCACGCACGGTCGGCGCACAGATCCCAACCGGGTTCGACCCGATGGTGTACGGGGTCAGCCAGGAGATGACGAACTCGATCGACCGGTTGGCGATCTGGAATCTCGTCACTACCGTCGACGCGTTCTTGTCCGCTGGCTTCAGTCCCGCGGAGTTGATGCGCTGGGTGCACCCCAGCCTGGTGGCCAGCACTCAGGGCACCGGCATGGGCGGCATGACATCGATGCAGACCATGTACCACGGCAACCTGCTCGGCCGGAACAAGCCGAACGACATCCTGCAGGAAGTCCTGCCGAATGTCATTGCCGGACATGTGGTTCAGTCCTACATCGGCAGCTACGGCGCGATGATCCACCCGGTCGGCGCATGCGCTACCGCAGCGATATCGGTCGAGGAGGGCGCCGACAAGATCCGGCTGGGCAAGGCCGAGTTCGTCGTGGCAGGCGGTTACGACGACCTCACGCTGGAGGCCATCATCGGCTTCGGTGACATGGCCGCGACCGCGGACACCGAGATGATGCGGGCGAAGGGCATCAGCGACTCGAAGTTCTCGCGCGCCAACGACCGTCGTCGGCTCGGGTTCGTCGAGGGACAGGGTGGCGGGACCATCCTGCTGGCCCGTGGTGACCTCGCGGTCAAGATGGGCCTTCCCGTGCTGGCGGTGGTGGCGTACGTGTCGTCCTTCGGCGACGGTGTACACACGTCGATCCCCGCTCCAGGGCTTGGTGCGCTGGCCGCCGGTCGCGGCGGCAAGGATTCGCAGCTGGCGCGCTCGCTCGCCAAGCTCGGCGTCGGCCCCGACGACATCGCGGTGGTGTCCAAGCACGACACCTCCACGCTGGCCAACGATCCGAACGAGACCGAGCTGCACGAACGGCTCGCCGACGCGTTGGGCCGCTCCGCCGGTGCACCGCTGTTCGTGGTGTCACAGAAGAGCCTGACCGGTCACTCGAAGGGTGGTGCGGCGGCATTCCAGATGATGGGGCTGTGCCAGATCCTGCGTGACGGCGTGATACCGCCCAACCGAAGCCTGGACTGCGTCGACGACGAGCTCGCCGGCGCCGCCCACTTGGTCTGGTTGCGCGACACCCTGAGGTTGGGGGAGAAGTTCCCGCTCAAGGCTGGTCTGGTCACCAGCCTCGGGTTCGGGCACGTGTCCGGTCTGGTCGCGCTGGTGCACCCGCAGGCTTTCCTGGCCGCGCTGAGCCCGCAGGACCGGCAGTCCTACAAGGAGCGCGCGGACGCGCGGGTGCTGGCCGGTCAGCACACGCTCGCGTCGGCGATCGCCGGTGGGCGGCCGCTCTACGAGAAGCCTGCCGACCGCCGGTTCAGCGCCGAGGCGCCGGAGAAGCGCCAGGAGGCCGAGATGCTGCTCGACCCGGCGTCGCGGCTCGGCGTCGACGACAGGTATGTGCGCTAGGCACCTTGCGCTAGCGTTCCTGACATGGCGGTAGTCGGGGTGGGGATCGATCTGGTCTCCATTCCCGATTTCGCTGAGCAGGTCGACCAGCCGGGCACCGTGTTCGCCGAGACGTTCACGCCGGGCGAGCGCCGCGACGCCGCCGACAAGAGCTCGTCTGCGGCGCGGCACCTGGCCGCGCGGTGGGCCGCCAAGGAGGCGGTCATCAAGGCGTGGTCGGGCTCGCGGTTCTCCAAACGGCCGATGCTGCCCGAGGGCATCCACCGCGACATCGAGGTCATCACCGACATGTGGGGCAGGCCCAAGGTCCGGCTGACCGGCGCTATCGCCGAGCATCTGAAGAACGTGACGATCCACCTGTCGCTGACCCACGAGGCCGACATCGCGGCGGCGGTCGCCATTCTCGAGGAGCGATAGTCTCGATCCATGAGCGATCTGGTGGAGCGGGTGCGTGAGGTGCTGCCCTCGGTGCGGCGCGACCTGGACGACCTGGTGCGCATCGAATCCGTGTGGGCCGACCCGGACCGCAGGACCGAAGTGCATCGCAGTGCCGACGCGGTGGCAAAACTGTTGTCCGAGGCCGGGTTCGGCGACGTGCAGATCGTCAGTGAAGGCGGCGCGCCCGCCGTCATCGCCCGGCACCCCGCTCCGCCGGGAGCGCCGACGGTGCTGCTCTACGCCCATCACGACGTGCAGCCGGAAGGCGATCACGGTCAATGGAAGTCACCGCCGTTTGAGCCGACCGAGCGCGATGGCCGGTTGTATGGTCGCGGCAGTGCCGACGACAAGGCAGGAATCGCAACGCATTTGGCGGCGTTCCTGGCTCACGGTGGTGCGCCGCCCGTCGGTGTGACGGTGTTCGTCGAGGGGGAGGAGGAGTCGGGCTCGCCGTCGTTGTCTCGGCTGCTGGCCGCGCATCGCGACGCGCTGGCCTCCGACGTGATCGTCATCGCGGACTCCGACAACTGGAGCACCGAGGTTCCTTCGCTGACGGTGTCGCTGCGCGGGCTCGCGGACTGCGTCGTGGAGGTCGCGACGCTCGATCACGGCCTGCACTCCGGACTGTGGGGCGGCGTGGTGCCCGACGCGTTGAGCGTGCTGGTTCGACTGCTGGCCAGCCTGCACGACGACGCAGGCAACGTCGCGGTCGCCGGCCTTCACAAGGGGATGGCCGCCGACGTCGACTACTCATCTGAGCGGCTGCGCGAGGAGGCAGGCCTGCTCGACGGTGTGTCGGAGATCGGCTCGGGCTCTGTGCCGCAACGACTTTGGGCCCAGCCGGCGATCACGGTCATCGGCATCGACACGACATCGATCGACAAGTCCTCGAACACGTTGATCCCGCGGGCGCGGGCGAAGGTCAGCATGCGTGTCGCACCCGGCGGCGACCCGCATGAGCATCTGGCCGCGCTGACCCGCCATCTCGAACAGAATGCGCCGTGGGGCGCGCAGGTGACCGTCACCCCCGGCGACATCGGCCAGCCGTACGCCATTGACGCCAGCGGGCCGGTCTACGACGCCGCCCGCGCCGCGTTTCGCCAGGCGTGGCACAACGAGCCCGTCGACACCGGGGTTGGTGGTTCGATCCCGTTCATCGCCGAATTCGCGGCGGCGTTTCCGTCGGCGAAGATCCTGGTCACCGGCGTGGAAGACCCGCAGACGCAGGCGCACAGCATCAACGAGAGCCTGCATCTGGGCGTGCTCGAACGCGCGGCGACCGCCGAGGCGCTGTTGCTGGCCAACCTGGGGTCAAACGGACAGATCGCGCCGTAGCTTGGCTACGTGCCCGGTCGCGCGGACGTTGTACTGCGCCTCGGCGATCTTGCCCTTCGCGTCGACGACGAACGTCGAACGGATGACGCCGAGAACGGTCTTGCCGTACATCGTCTTCTCGCCGTAGGCGCCCCATGCCATGAGCACCTCGCGGTCGGGATCGGAGAGCAGCGGAAACGTCAGCTTCTGCTCGTCGCGGAACTTGGCGAGCTTGGCCGGCTTGTCGGGGGAGATGCCGATGACAGCCAGCCCGGCGCCATTGAGTTCGCTGAGGCTGTCCCTGAAGTCGCAGGCCTGCTTGGTGCAGCCCGGTGTCGAGGCGGCCGGGTAGAAGTACACGATGACCCTGCGGCCCTTGTAGTCCGACAGCTTGACCGTGTTGCCGTCGGCGTCGGGCAGGCTGAACGCGGGCGCTTTGTCGCCCACCTCGAGTCGCGGGGTCTGCGGCATGAGGAAAGGTCCCTTCTTCGACCGGTGCACTCCGATGAGCGCGGGCTGATCTAGGGTAGTTCGGCAAGGCAGCGCTCATGGAGCGGGCTTGGAGGGAATTGGAGGGGCGAAGTGGCGGACCGCGATCCCGACACCATCAAGCGGGACATCGATCAGGCTCGTGACCAGTTGGCGTCGACCGTGGACTCCCTCGCCGAGCGTGCCAACCCGCGCAAGATCGCTGACGACCTCAGGGCGGGAGTCGTGCGGTTCGTCAAGAAGCCGGCGGTAGCCATGTCGCTGGCCGGCCTCGGCGCCCTCGTTCTTGCGCTTGTCGTCCGCCGCATCCGGCGGCGCTGACGATTCGGATCAGCGGCGACGCGCGGAGCGGAACCAGTCGGCGAACGAGAAGCTGGGAGGGTTGGCGACCCGGCCAAGGCGGTTGCAGCTGTGCACCATGATGGGCAGTTGCGCAGTTACGTCGTCAGCCGAGCCCGCGCCGGACGCACCCGTGGTGAGTGATGCGTCTATCGTGGACATCAGCTAAGACCTCGTTCCGTCTCGCACACGGCCGTCACGGGCCATGTCATTCGCCGTAGCTAACTACAGGCTAACACCCTTACGCCCATTTACGCCGTGTAAATCGCTGTGAAGTGATACGCCCGTTACCAGCGGTGACGCCGGGGAACCGCACACTGTGCAAGCAATCATGTGAGTCATAGCACATTCCAGATCTCGTAAACAGCGGAATTGCCTGATTTCGTCGCGACCGTTGTAGGCTACTGCGCGATCGTTGCCGGAACAAGGGCCGCTGTGAGGCTTCGCGGGCAGTGCAGTGGCCAGGTTCGCGGGACCATCGACGCCGTCATCGACGGCTTGGCTCGCGGCGCGCGTACCGTTATCCCGCCGGGACAGGAACGCCTGGAGACGCACGGCGGCAAGACTTTTCGCTGCCCCAGGTGCCGATGTCGCGCTAAGGGGCTTGCTGATCGGTCCTCGGCGCGCGCGTTGCCGCGGTTGATGCGATGATGCCGACGTGGTCGATGACGCCGACACCGCGCAGGCGAGGGAGCTGCTCCAGTCGCTGCACACCCACGTCGACGAAATCTCCAGGAAGGTGGAATCGGCCGAAAGCCGCACGCGGCGGGTGCAGGGTCACGCTGCTGTGGTTGCCCGGCGCCGGGTGGCCAGCCTGCGTCACGAGCTCTACGAGGCCCACCGACTCATCGACGGGCTACACCGACGCTTCCCGGACGCTCGGCCAAGGCGAATCGCCGGGTCGCGTACCGAATGTTCACGCTGAGTGCCCGCCCGCGAACTTCCCGACGGCATCCTCACTGGCGCATTGTCCGGCGGCACGCGACCCGATCTGGATTCGACCATCGTGCGCGATGACGCGGCGACCTCTTCGACTCCTCGAGTCTTCAGCCCGCAGTCAGATTGACCCACGGACGTTGCGCTGGAACCGCTTTCAGTGCAATGCGGAGTGACTGTGCGATCTCCTCTGAACCGGCAACCAACAGAGAATGGACGTCGTAGACACCCAACCCGACACTGTTGGCGAAGCCGATCGCGTTGAGGTCGCCAAGGCCTTCCATGGGGGACCGAGCGGCTTCGACGGCGCGCTGTATGGAGCACCAGCAACACGGCGAACATTCCTGGCCGCGCCATGCGCCCGTGCATGCAACTTGACAACAATGGGCGGTCGGCACGCAGTCAAGCGCGATATCGCACGCGGATCTGCGTGGCGACTATTTCGCATTCGGGCAGGCGACGTCGACGGACACGGTGACCGTCGATGGATTCGCTGTCGCAGCACTGGGGTTGTTGATCGCAGTAACGCGGCACTCCGATATCGGGACGTTTGGGGTGCCCTCCAGATTGTTGATCACCACGTTGAACCCTTCAGCTTTCAGGTCGCTGACCGTGGCACCGACGGATTCGGAGCCGGCCGTCGGGAAGACCAGATCGGCTGCGGCGACGGGCGCGGCGGCAATCGCCGCGGCGGCCGCCCCCGCGGCAACCAGCCACGCCGCGAGGTGCTTCGGCTTCAAGTAAATGTTGATGATTCGTCCTTCCTGCGGTGCAAACGGGCCCGCGTACCGCAGCTGGCGTCTAGGCGGCCACCAGGCGTTATAACGAACAGAACGCAGTCGGGTCGAAAAACGTTCAGGTAGCCGCAAAAATGGGCGTTGACCAGCGCCCCTGCAGAAAGAGCACTTGCGACGTCGGGATTACCGATCGCCGCATCCTGCACCTGTTGGACCGTCGAATCGTGGTCATTGGCGACGAATAAACGATGAGGCGCGACGGGCAGCTCAGCTAGCGGCGGATGCTACGGCTGCGTGACGCGACGCCGGGGAACATCGCGGTCGCGCTTGAGAAACGTCATCGAGACAACCACCGCAGCGTGGCGGATCGGTGCAGGATTTTCGGGCGATTCAATACCCCGACAGGGTAGGCCAGCAAACACCAAAGGCCAGGCAAAACTATGCCTGACCTGGGTTTTGATTGGTGCGCCGTCAGGGTTTCGAACCCCGGACCCGCTGAGTTTGGCAAGCCACTCGTCTGCGTGCTCGCCCACCAACCGCATCGACCACGCCAGGGCGTCGGACCGGGGGGCGCGCAACGCCGGCGTCCACAAGCGTGTCGAGCACCTGACGGTCAGGCTGGCGCAACCTCGTCATCACTCGAACTGCCATGTTGGTGAACATGATCCGTTCACCGCCGACGCGAACTCCCTAACTGACCGTGCGCCGTTGCGGGCCTGCGCCTCGTCGGCGATGCGCATTCGCTCGGGCCGTGTCTCTACGCGAAAGCGCGCTGCACGGCCGGCGCCGCGCTCGTCGGCGCCCTCGCCCTGTGCGCCCTGCGGCTCCTGCAGCCGGCCGACGACGGTGATCTCGTCGCGGTCGACCACGACTTCGGGATCTTCGGTGAACCATCCGCCGGGGCGACAGAACCGGGCGAGAGCCGGTGTCGGCACAAAAAAAGTGGCTCCGAAACGGAGCAGGTAGTGGCAAGCTGGGCCCAATCTCATTGCACAACCACCGCGGGACTCGGCGGCGCTTTCGGGTAGGAACTCAGGAGATACTGACTGGTTGAAGGCGGTGCTGCGCTACGCTCACCTGTCGGATCCGGACAGCCTTGTACGCGCCGCGAACCGCCGAACTCCTTCCCCGGGAGTTCACGAACTTCAGTGGAGAGCGTCGACAACGGTTGTCCATCGGAGGAGTCATGCTGTCAGGGAAGAAGATTCTGTGTGCCGGGGCATCCATTTATGGCCACACGATACCCGTCTTGACGTTGGGTCTCGAGCTTCAGAAGGCAGGGAACGACGTGCAGGTGGTTTCGTACAACGCAACGACGCAGGACTTGTGCGGTCGATACCACATGAATACGACGCCTGCGCACATGAAGCCGCACGATCCGGTGCAGAATATGTTGCAGGCCAAGAAGATTCTCGAGAGGCACCAGCCTGACGTCACCATTTGCGACTGGAGCAAAGACGTGTGGTTGGCGCTGCAGGCATGGCGCCCGGCCTGTCGGGTGTCGATACTGCGATGCGAGCTCCTTTTCGGATATCGGCGCCGCAATCTCTTCCTCCCTGACAAGTTTCCGTTCGAGACCGTGGGCTTGCTCGACTGGCTGAATGGCTGCCTCTCCGAGATGGGGCTGGAGCGCATCGCCGACTGGCGAGACCTCTGTCGAGCCGAAATCATCGTGGTGCCGAGCATCCCAGAGATCGATCCGCTGCCCGCGCGCGTTCGGGACCATTACCCCGAGTCGACGTTCGTGTACAGCGGTCCTCTGCTCCTTCAGGTCGGCAGCCCTACATCTGAATCGCTACGAGAATGGATCGCGTCTTCTCAACGAGAAGGTGCTCCGGTCATTCTCGTGACGCTTGGTACGGCATGGGGAGCGAAAATCTACGAGGCGCTTGCCGATTGCCTGGAGCGAACCGAGTTTGCCGTCATCATGGTCATTCCCGAAGACCATGAGCGGCATCACCTCCAACAGCGGAACGGGCCACGATTTCAGGCGGTCGGACTCATCGATCTCCGCGACCTGGCCGAACGCGTGGACCTTGTCGTTCATCATTGTGGGCACGGCACTTTGCATACCGTGCTCCTCGCCGGAAAGCCGTCGCTGACGCTTCCGACCGGTCAATACGATCGAGAGGACAATGCCTTACGTCTCGAGGATCTCGGGTGCGGACGCCACCTCGGCGATGACTTCTTCAGACATGGTCTCGATGCGCATGCCTTCTCAGTCGCCGCCATGAACGTCTTGACCGACAACAGCATCAAGAAAGGCGTGTCGGCGATGTCGAAGGCGGTGTGGGAGTACGTCCAGAACCGCGGTCCAGCAGAGGTAGGGCGCGCGTTGGCTGCGCACAGCACATTGCAATGAACGCTGACCGCTGGGGGTCAGCGAGTGGTGGGCGATTGGAGGTCGTAGCCATAGCTCCCGGCGATGCGCCTCGTTTCCGCGGAACACCGAATCACCGGAACGTGATGGGCCACCGGACGGGTCTTTCGCGCCGCTTCTTCCAGCATCCCCGGGTCTGCGGGCAATTGGAGGAACGCGAACAATCGCGACAGTTCCTCTCTAGTGTGTTCGCATAGATCCTCATAGCGCAGACTATGGACGCGGTCGGGCAGCTTCTCACGAAGCGACAGGACTTGTTGCTCGTGGAAGGTCCATCGTTCGACCTTCTCATCGAGAGTAAGACCCAGCCAAAAATCTCCACCGCGGGTCTCGTTGAAGCGAGCCGAGCTGAATGCCACCGCAAATGGATGACGGACGATGTGCAGGAAATGCGCGTCGGGAAAGTGCTCGAGGATGAAGGTCACCAGTTGCGGATCAGTGTGTTGGAACGGCTTCTTGTCGCCGATCCAAAGGAGTTCGGCTTTCGTCTGGGGCGGCAGGAAAGGCGTGCCGCGTTCCATGAGCCGCTGCTGGATGGCCAGCAGATTCTGGCGTGGGCTTCGCTCCCGGCGGAATAAGTCTCCACAGCTTTCCAAGGTGTGACGAAGACCGCGGTCCGAATCCCACGGATGGGACTGAAATGGTTGATCGTGGGAAAACTGGTAGAGGGCCCAAACGATGTCCGATTCATGGGAAACGAAGACCCGCGGGTGCAGATTCAGAAGTCGGACCAACTGTGATGTGCCGGAACGTTTGTTCCCGACGATGAACAAAGGCCTAGTCATGATACACCCTATGTCTACATGAGAGCGAAATGCCAGGAGTACCTCGCCATGGAATCCACCGAAGTCCTGGTAACAAATAGCGCAATGAGAAATGCCAACACAAAACCCATTGGCGACACCCATCATCCTGTGAACAATTAGATAAACTGAAAATGAAAGGGTACATATATCGTACCCGCTGAAGGTGAGTTCTTTACGTGACCAGTCGTATTACCTGCGATCCACGCGAGCCTCGTCGCGTCGTCCGCACCGGTCATCTGGGCTGCGTCGACCTCTACACCATCAGATCCGTCGCGGTGACGAAAAGCCCAGCCACAGCGTCAGACTCATCGGCCAACTTCTTTGTAGTTCGACATGACGACAGGCTCCGCAACGATGTCATTCGCTGGCGGTGAGCGCGAAGAGCCCAGTCTCTTCCAGCGCGTCTGCGAATGCCGATCGCTCCTCTTCGGTCAGGCGTCCCGGTAGCTGCTGCACATCGAATTGGGGCATGGTGACGCAGAAAGCGATCGCTTCGCGCGCGACGCTCGAGACCGTCAATTCCTCTACCCAACCGCGCTCTGTCTGGACGCCGAGAGCAACGGAATCGCCGGTTTCTCGGTAGTCGAGGGCCAAATCCTCGTGGGACCGAGCAAGAGTGCGCACCTTCGGCGAATCGGCGTGTGTAAGTTCGCTTCTGCCTAATCCGCGGACAAATCGTCGGGTCACAGAGGAGCCCTGCTGGACACACCGCTCAAGCAAGCCTGCCACCGGAACGGCATCGACTTGGGCAAGGAATTGGGAGATCGCACGGATCTTGAGCTGACGATATCGATTCGCAATGACCTTGTCGTAGGGAGCACCAAAACCACTCACCCGGCGAGAGGCGAACTTATCCAGGATTGGCAGGCATTGTTCTTGGTCGGCAAGCTTTTGACCGTCGTGCGGGCTACTGACATGCATTGAGAGCGACCACTTGTCCGTTGGGTTGCGCGGATCGTGGATGCATGGTTCATAAATGAAGCCGACTTGTCCAGCATAAGCATCGAAGAGATTCTTCGGCACCAGCGTCTGACGGCGGTACGACTCATTGCGGTCGTAGGTCTGGACTATCAGCTGATTGTGACAAACGGCGGTAATCGTCCAAGCCGTGTGTTCGTGCACGCCCGCGTTGCTGCCTGGCGGCCAGTAGCCGAAGGCAAAGCGAACTCCGTATCCAGGCAAGGTAAAGAACGGAACCAAGTCCTGACGACCCAGACGCGGCCGTTCAAGCAAGGTCAGCTCGTATTCAATGCAGTCGACCAGGAACTCATCGTCACGTACACCAGCGGTTATCGCCGCTCGGGCAGCAAGGACTGCGTCCTTGTCGGGGCGCTCCCCCACCTGTTCTTCGGGAAATGCGTGCCGGTCGAACAGCTCGCAGAGTTCGTCGAGCTTCACCGGGCACCCCTGCTGTCAACCGACACGAAGGACCTTCAGTTCGACCAGTGCCGAGACCAGCGCGACCTTTTCCTCTTCGGTCAAGTCCCCGGGCACTTCACGCGCATAGAAGGCGCCAGTGTTGGCAATGAATCGCAGCGCATCCTCGGCGACGGCGCTCACACTGAGCAAACATCGACCCTCACCGTCCATCAGATCGACCATCCCGTCGACCGAGCCCAACGCCCATTGGCCCGCGAAGTAGTTCACGACTCGCCGGCGGGGGGTTACCCAGCTCGAGTCTTCCCAGACCTCGGGCAAATCTACGCCGAACACCTCCCGATATCGGTCACCGAACTCGGCCAACGTCGCTTCGGGAGCGTGCCTGACGCCGGTGTCCGGCGCATTGCTCGGAGCGTGGTGCCGATATCGACCGAAATACCTGGCGCAGAACGCGCTGTACTCTGCCGTAAAGAGCACGAACTGGTGCCACGCTTCATCCACGGACAATGAATGCATCTTCCAGCTCTTCGTATGGTCGACGTGGCATAGCACGAGGTAGCGCTTCACCTCCGTGAAAAGCGCGCAAGCATCTACAGCGGTGTCGACAAAGCGTTCTTTCACCAGCTTGTCGATCACGAACGGCGCCTCGTAGTCGAGCGCTTCAAATACTTCCGTCCGGACATCCGGCGGTGAGAGGGCCACGGTCGGTCCCCTGACTAGCGTCGCAGCCAACTCTGGCTACTCGGATACTTCCTTTTCATAACAGCAGCACGCGCCGCATGTGCCGCCGCAGTAAGAGTAGCCTTCGGCGGAAGAACGCAACAATATGCGGAGACGGCCGTTCTGAATTTCTGTGGTCTCAGCGATGTCAATAGCTGTACTCATGGACGGACGCTAGCACCCACCCGCAAGGGGCGTCCCGAGATCGACAAGTTTGCTGTGAGTTCCCAACAATGACTTGTTGTGCACTCCGACCCCAAAATTTCTTCGCCTCTCTAAGCAATTCCTTCAGCCCTCTAGGCGATTATTTCCATGTGCAATTATTTTCACGTCAAAATATTTTCATGTGCAAGTATTCGCAGCGGCACACAGCGTGGGGCACCCGCAGATCGCCGTTAACTTGACTAAGGCTTAGCCGGCGCCGACGGGACCGGAGATAGAACGGCGAAGCGGAGGAATTGCTGCAAGATCCGAGCGGGCGCCCTTCCGCCAACCCCACACTGGGTCGATTCGACCGAACACAACGACGCCGAGGGCGTATAAGCGCCGTAGCGCGTCCATCACTAGTTTGCGGTCATCTTGGTCGTTACCGTGCATCACCGCGACCGCGTCAACCACCTCCTCCGTCGTCCGGTGACCATCGCAAAGTTCAAGCAGTGCGACGACGACAAGATTGACCTCAAGCTCACACGGCACCAGGTTCACCGTCCGGTGGAACAGGACGAGGCAGGCCCGGGCTTCGGCCCTCGCCAGGGGATCGTCGTCCGTTGCTTCGCTTGGCCGCCCCAGACCAAACACGCTGGACACGTCGTAATCGAACTCCTCAACAACCGCCGAATTCCCGCGCACCGGATACAGCTCGGCCGCTTCACTCAGGCTGAACGCGCGGTCGTGGAGGTCGTCGACAACCGCAAATGGTGCGGGGGCGCCAGCAACGTCGAATCCAACGCGAAGGCGCGCGGCCGTGTAACGCAGCGCTTCGACGAAAACGGCTCGGCGCTCTTCTGCCAAGGCCGCTGGCAAGCTCTGTCCCAGAATGGAACAGAAACCGAGAGCGCAGCCAGGAAGGCTCGACTCGCCGCCATTGTCAATGAACTGGTTGACGATGGACGGCCGAACTTTCTCGGCATAAGCCAAAAGAGACGGCACGGCCACCTCGAGCGCCAAACGGCGGGCTGCGGGGCCAGAAGGCGGTCCCTGACTGGCCGCGCTATTGGAACGCTGGGTGTAACGCCCAAACAGGCGCTCCCACGAGACAACGAATCGCTCGTACGCGCCGGGTTGGGCGGTCGCTTCTGCGCCGGCTGCTCCGAGCGCCGTTGCCCACGCTGGATCGTCGACAACGGCACGGAGGCCTTCCGTGAGCTCATCGGTGTCGCGCGGATCTGTGACTACGAGAAGATTAACTCCACTCGCCAACTGTTCATGGTTCAACTGCTTGTCGGCGATTTCTTTGGAGACGACGAGACAGGAGCCACAGGTGAGTACCTCACGCGCGATCATCGGGCCATGGATTGCAACAGGAAAACCGCGCTCCAAGAAACACACAGCGGTACAGGCGCGGATAAACTCGGGGACCCGCCAGTTTGGTAGATACGGAAGAATCAGCGTTCGCTCCGCGATGCCTGCTTCGACCAGAGTTGCTCGCATTATCGACCCAGACTCTTTACCCACCATCGCAGCGAGCTGGAAGGACCGACCATCGGCGGCTAGCCGACCAAGTGCTGTGATCAGATCGTACGTTCCTTTTGCCGCACCAATCTTTCCGTACACGCCGAACGTAGGAATAGCTTTTCCTTGAAAATTAAAAGGCCTTCCCGCCCCATCGCAAATTGCCATCGCACCCACATCCAGGGCCGCTCCATGAGGGCTGAAGAAGCGAGAGTCATGCAGATACTGCGGCGCCTCCACAATCTGCGATGGGAGAACACCCATGCCCGCGAAGCGACGGACGAGTCGAGGGAATGTCAATACCGCGGTGGCGTCGCGGAGAATCTCTTTGTAGGCAAGCCCAAGGTCAGGCGCGCGGGCAAGGCGGTCGATGTCACTGCCAGCATGCCTGATCAGTAGAGGCCGATCGCAGCGCTGAGCGGCGAACCATCCCGCCATCCCATAAGGCTCAAGGTAAGAAGCCATTATCACTTCGCACTCGTAGCGCCGAACAACATCGGTTGCCAGTGACGCGAGCCGCGTGAAGTATGGATTGGCATCGGGGATGTAGGCCATTGCGACGGCGTCGAACGACTCGACATGATGGACACGGACGAAACCGCCGTTATCGAACTGCGGCTGCAGCATTTTCGCGTCGTCAGCGTCGAGTTGTATCCGATACCGGTCTTCGACCTCATCGGCGTTCGTAACGATGTGGATCTCGTGCCCCCGCGACGCCAGACCCCGCGCCAACCAGTACGTCGTCGTGCTCACTCCCCCCTCGATCGGGGGGTACTTGCCCACGATGCAGATGCGCAATGGTTTCGTGGTCACCTGCAGGGCTGCCCCTCAGCTGTAACTTCCCTGGACCTTGCGGTATCGGCAGGCAGCGGCTCAATGACATTGGGAAAGTCGCCGTCCCGCTTAAGGTGATTCACACGAACGGGGGCCCGTAGGACCAGTAGATTCGGCAGCTCGCAAGTCACGTAATTGAGTCGTTCCAAGTGGGAGTCTGTATATACGCCCGCGCGCGCCCACTCCGCTGATGGGGAGCCGCACCCCACCGATGTATCCGAATCCGAAAGCGGCTGCACAGTAGTCGCCTGTCGTGGTCTCATAGCCGCAGACTCTTGCATTTATTAAGGACGACAGCAATGACCACCTCACTCCGGGCAGCACATCCAATTACCGTGAGGAAGCTGGGTAGCAGACTCGGTGCCCAAGTCGACGGCGTGAAGCTCGGTGGCGACCTCGATCCGGCTACCGTCAACGAGATCCGCAGCGCCCTGTTGGCCCACCGGGTGATCTTCTTCCGCGGCCAGCTCCACCTCGATGACGATCAACAGCTCGCATTCGGCAGATTGCTGGGTACGCCGATCGCCCATCCGGCTGCACACCGAACACGGCGCGGAAGGCCGACGTTCTGGCATACCGACCTCGCATACTTCCCTAACTACCCCGCTGCGTCGATCCTGCGCCCGGTCAACCTGCCCGCCTATGGCGGGTCGACGCTGTGGGCCTCTACCGCGGCGGCCTACGCGGAGCTGCCCGAACCGCTCAAAGTGCTGGCCGAGAACCTGCGGGCTCTGCACACCAACCGCTACGACTACGTGATGACCGAACCAACGCCCGACGAGCAGCAGGTGCCGGACTTCCGCACCGAGCATCCCGTCGTGCGCGTGCACCCCGAGACCGGTGAACGCACCCTGCTGGCTGGGACCTTCGTGCGCGGCTTCGTCGGTCTGGACAGCCACGAGTCAAGCGTGCTACTCGAGTTGCTACAACGCCGAATCACCTTGGCCAACAACACGACCCGGTGGAACTGGGAGATGGGTGACGTCGCCATTTGGGACAACCGGGCAACACAGCATCGGGCCGTCGACGACTACGACGACCAGTATCGGCTGATGCACCGGGTCACCTTAATGGGCGATGTGCCCGTCGATATCCACGGGCAACAAAGTCGCATGATCAGCGGGGCGCCGATGGTGGCGGCCTCCGACTGACCGCTTACTCCGCAATCTTGGTTTTGGCCCGACGGGAAGCCCGTGCCGAAATCACCGACCGTGGCAATCCGCCGACGCAGCGGTGGGGTCGTCGACGCTCTCTAGGATTGATACCAGGACTCGGGAGTATTCGGACCAAGGGCGGCTTGGTTCGGATCCTGCCTTCTGCGACAAACAGAACAAGGCACGTTGGGACACGACCAACGGAGGACCAACTGCTTGTAGCCAGGCTCGGACCAGTGTGTAGTCCTCGAAGTCGAGAGGAGACGACTCGCCTCCTGCGATTAACGGCTTGACACCAGGGCAGGGCTCCAAGTTGGCAGCCAAACGCAGTCCGCTAGCGGCCGCGCGCACGCGCCAGTCGAACACAAAGTGGTGGCTTGGCCACAGGGCAGCCAGCAAGGCCGCGGTGGTCGAGACATCGGCGCCTGCCAGGCTGCTGCGGAGCGATTCCCACGACGCTCGGTCGTCTCGATCGACATGCAAACCTGCGGGAGTTTCGAACGAGGTCGCGACACTGGGTTGCTGTCCGCGAATTCCCTCAAGCCGGCAAGGACATAGCCACCGGGCCCGTGGCCGCTTGAAGTTGCCAACCGCCAACACGACGTGATGCCATCTGACAGCGCGCTCGGCTGGGTCAGTCGCGGCCCAGAAATGTTCGCCGACCCACGCTATATCGTCCCACAGCCCTCCGTCATCCCACCCGGCGGCGAGTTTCCTTGCTCTTGGCGCAGTAAAGCCAGGGAGCGGGTCCAAGTCGTGTACTCGACCTTCGCGTAGTTCTTGGTATCGATGAGCCGGCGGCATAGCTGATGACAGTATGACGCGGTTCCGCCTTTCGGTATGCGGCAGCGCGCGGCAACCTGGAAGGTGGCGGAAGATTTCTGCGTCGTAGGCGGCTGTCGCCTCGTCGAATACGGCCGAAGTCATACGCAAAATGGGTCGATGGCCACCGGTGAACTGTTGTGCGCCAACCATATTCGCCCCGAGTGGCCCTCAGTCGTGAAATCAAATCACAGATCCGAACGAGCGGCACCGCTTGAGAAACCGGTCGACGGCTAGTTGGGCGCTTGGACGAAAGTCGTTTGCTCCTGCGTTCCCATGGTTTCCACAACCAGATACCAGCTCTCAACACCGCCGGACTAGGAGTCGTAGGCCGCGCGCACTCGAGCACGTCATCGCCATTTCACCACGCCGCAGCCAGAATCATGATCGTCGCGACGGGCTCATCACGACTCACGACGACACCTCCTCGCGGCCAGTGAGACTGACCCTTTGACCTGACTTGGGCCACTTCTCGCTGATTGTTGCGAGTGCAGGTCGTTGAGCTGGTGTTTTCGTGGGCGCCGAGTCGGAATGTGTGCACTAATTGGTGGGCTCTAGGGTGCGGTGGTGGCGTATGTGCGCACCGTGAAGAAGGCCTCGGGGGCGACGGCGGTGCAGATCGTGTGGTCCTCCCGGCGGGGTTCACGCAGTATCGGGCACCTGGGCTCTGCGCCGGGCGGCGCGGGGCCGGTTGCCGCATGGTGTGTCCATCGACCCGGCCTCCGTGGTCATCGACTGGAGGCGGTAACGCTGTCGGGTGTTTCGGTGCATACTCGCCGTCCGCGACTTCAAGGCCAGGAAAATGGAGCCGAGCGGCCAAGTCAGATCAGCACCGGATGCGTGCCTCCTGAACAGGTTGCCAGCCAAGGTCGTGCAGAACCTTCGCCGCGACGATCAAGTTCACCCCGCTCTCCACACGGATGACTGCCCGTCTCGAACTAGCGGCGGACCATCGCCAACCGTGATGACCTCTTGCTTCGCCAGTAAGGCTTGGGCTAGCGCTTCGATGTTGGGCCATTCGTCGGCAAGCTCGTCGTGCCACTGCCGCGCCGTCGCCGACTCCGGCCGCACTTCAGCTGCCGGCGGGTCGCCGCCAAACGTCCAGACGTCCTCGGCCTCGGCGATGTCGCGGTCGGTGACGGTGCGACCCGTCGCCCGCTGGAACATTTGCCAATCGGCCGTACTGGCTCGCATGTAGTACAGCACTCGGATCTGCTGAGTGATGTCCTCTCGGGTCATGCACCCATCATCGTGCTGCGCGCCCCGCGGCGCTCAGTGGTGACGGAACAATCAGCGATGGCCGCCGCCGCCGCCGCTGTTGAACCCTGGCGCAGCCACCTCCGCTGGGGTGAGCTCGAAGGGGGCCGGCGCCTGGACGGCGGGTGCGGCGTCATTGCCGCCAGTCGTGCCACCGCCGTCGGTCGCTCCACTGCTGGGTGCACCGCCGATGTCCTCGGTGGACTCCCCTGAGACGTCAGGGGCGCCGCTCGAGATCGGCTTCGGCGAGACCCACACCAGCAGATCCTGGACACCGTCGTTGTAGACGACGCTGTTGGGGGTGTCGCCCACGACGTCGAAGTAGATCTTGCCGGGGATTCCGCCGCCAATGATCCGATAGTTCTGCCCGCTCTGAGCGCGGGCGTTGAACAGCGCAGCTATCGGAACGCCCCCGTCATTGGTCACGTTTGCTTCATACAACCGGCCGTTGTGGAACACGGCGTCCGAACTAGGTCTCAGCCCTTGCACCGTGTAAGTGATCATTGGGTTGCCGTAGACATCCTTGAGTGACTCCGGCTCGCCGTATGTCTTGATGTTGTTGGCCGCTGACGCCGGGGCCGCCATTGCCATGCCGATCGCAACTGCGGTGATGCCAAGTGGTGCCACAAGTTTCTGGATCTTCACCCTTACTCCCTCGCTGTGCCGAAGCTGTTTCTGCGGGGACGTTACCGCGACGGATGTGTGTCGAAACGCGAAATGCCGCAATCGCACGTTGCGTAACACGAGACTCCGTTGGCTCGATTGCAACGGTAGTAACTTATAACTCATTAGCCCCAATTGTTGTAGAGGGCGTGTGCGACTTAGGTGGAAGACGGCTGCGGGCGCGGTGGTGGTGGCTGTCGCGGCGGCGTTGGGTGGGGTGGCGCCGGCGGTGTCGCAGGCTGGGCCCGCGACGGCGACGAAGGACTTCTCGAAGCCGGCGATCGTGATCCTGGGATACGGGCTGGCTCCGGACGGCTCGATGCGGGCGATTCTGCGGCGGCGTGTGATGACGGTCTGATTGTGGCGCAGTTCTTCCCGCAGTCGCCGATCATCGTGACGGGAGGCAACCCGCAGAACGGCATGACGGAAGCGGGCCAGATGCGGAACATGCTCATGTGCTGGGCTTCCCGGCTGATCGAATCATCCTGGAGGACAAGGCGAATAGCACGGTGCAGAACGCGCAGTTCTCGGTGCCGCTGGCGAAGGAGGCTGGCACGTCGGGGATCATTCTGGTGACATCGACTACGCATCAGGGGCGTGCCGATGGGGACTTCGTCGACGCCGGCGGCAATCTGTTGGCGACGGTGAGTTACCCGGACGGGAACCCTTCGGTGAACGTTGCGCAGTTCGCGCGTGATGTGATCAGTCCGTTCGTCAACGTGGGTTAGCTGCGTACTAGCCTGCGCCGTTCCAGTGGCCGCCGTACTGACTGAGCGGGCGTCGGGAAACCCGTCGGCGCTTGTGCGCTCGCACGCGGCCGGCCCGTCAACGAGGCGCGCAGACACCCATGGTCCGGCGTAGGCGTAAAACGCCCGATCGGGATCATTGGCGTCAGCCTCGTGCGCACCGCACGCCGCTACTGCACCGTGAAAATCAAGGCCGGCCGCCAGACCCTCACCGCCGCCGACCCACTACCCGACGATCTCCGCGACGCGCTGGCCAAAATCGGCCGCGCCGGTGCGCACTAGCTTGGCCCAAGTCGGGTCACGACGACACCTCCTCGCGGCCAGTGAGACTGACCCTTTGATAGCAACGGGGCTCACCGTCGAGGTCTTCCCACCGCGTACCCGGCGGCGATCCGCAGGGACGGCCTGTCCGAGGGTGTACCGGCGGAAGGAATCAGGTGATCCGGGTTGGTCGCGTGAACGACGACCTTCCGGTAGGCGTAGCGACCGGATCGCACCCAGCAGCTCACCCACGCGTTGCCTAGATGTGCCATGGCGACGACCTCCATCGGTGGTGGGTCACGTGCCCTAGCGACAGCGACGGCGTAACACGGATAATCGAGCGCCGCGGTCCCGCGGACGAGCACGACAAGCACGCCAAGCTCGCCAAGGATTGCCTCATCGACGCGCTGGCCGAGCGCCGACCACCGTGTGGAGACGCAGGGAGGGCGACGGAGTTCATTCGGCCTTGGTTGGCGACGGTCGGTGAACAGTCCGCCGGCCCGTCCGGGGCACTCACAGCCTATGTACTTCCCGGTTCATGAGGCCGTCCTCGAAATAGCTTTCCCGACTGGCCCAAACGGATCTGCGAGTTGGCAGTCCAAGCATTCTTGACGACAGGAATCTGCGGCGCAAAGTCGCGACAACGGCGGCGGCGTCGAAGAACCCACCAGCAGTCTGTGTCCGCGGTAACGAAATCTGGTTGAGCATGATGACCCTTCGATACTCCATTAGCTCACCAATAGCGAACGTAAGGTATCGCTACGATATTCCTGGTATCGAAACGGAGGCTGGCGGAGTCAAGGACAACTCCGATCCTGCGGGACAATGTTCAGCCGCCCCCTCGTTCGCCAAGTCGAGGCGCGCGCCCGCCAGGACGCCGGCTTCGCGCAGGTCCTCGACGAGCTCCTGCTCGCGCCGACGACGCCAGAGGGCACCCTCGCGCAAGTGGCGGCCCGCAGCATCAACGAACGCCGCCGCGCGGTGCTGACGGATCGCCGTAACCCAGGTATGGAGGACTATCAGTTTCGCTACGATACTTTCGGTGCTAACCCTGAGCGGATGTCGCGGAGTACGGTGCACCCGGCGATTCGGTGGCGAGGTGGTCTGCGATGACCGAGGTGGACGCAAAATTGCCGCCCGACAACGCTGACGAAGTCGATCCGCGCTGGGTGCGCTCACGCACCCGCCTCCTAGACGCGGCGGTCGATCTGCTCCGCAGCGGAGGTATCGAAGCCGTCACGATCGATGCGGTCACCAAAGCCTCAAAGGTTGCCCGCACCACTCTTTACCGCCACTTCGGCAGCTCGTCAGATCTGCTTGCGGCCACACTCGAACGGCTCCTGCCGCCGGTCACGCCGCCGCCGTCAACGGGGTCGCTGCGTGACCGCCTTGTCGAACTGGTTTGCCGCCAAGCAACGCTGTACGAAGAGGCGCCGCTGCACCCGACGACCCTGGCCTGGATAGCCCTGCGGTCCACTGCCGACAGTGCCGACCACACCCAAGGCTGGCAACGATCCAACAGCACACTGCAGGCCCGCGTCGTCGACCATTACCTCCAACCGTTCGAGGCCATCCTGCAAAGTCCCGAAGCCCACACCAAACTCGACGAGTACGAGCTCGAGCTTGCCGTGTGTCAACTCATCGGGCCGCTCCTATTCGCATGGATGATCGGTTTGCGTGTCATGGACCACCAGGACTGCGCCCGCATCGTCGATGACTTCCTCGCCGCCCACGCACGCAACGACACCGCCACCGCATCCCAGGACGCCCAACGCACCTCGGCGCCAGATGGCGAAACCCCACCAATCGCGCCAAACTAACGTCTCACCCTGGCGGTGAGGGCGATTATGCGGCCAATATGCGGCCAAACCGGCGGATCAGATGGTCCGGACGGGCCGATTAGCGCGGCGTGAAACCCGTCCCACCAGTCGAAACACCTTGGTGTAGTTCGGAAGTCCACCTGAAAAGCGGAAGGTCCTGGCCGAGGGTCGTACACCTACGTGTACCTGATCGCATCGAAGGGAGACGAGCCGGGATCGCTAGGAATCCCTGATATCGCATGGACCACTGGATGCTGAATAAGGCCGCGTTCTCGCTAGCTCCCGGCTCCCTTCCCGGGGCTCTGCTAGACCGACAAAATTCTTGGGCAAGCACTGAGATGTCCAACCAAGATCACCACCGTCGCGCTTCATCACGCGGCCGTAGTAAGCCGCCGCATTTTTGATGACGGGTCGCTTTCGGGTCGATAGAGTTTCTGCCATGACGACGATGTCCGAGCAGGAGCGATCCGCGCGGTTCGAGGCGCAACGGCAGCGCATCCGCGAGCAGTACCTGCGTCCCGCCGACGAGCGCTCGGCCTCGTCGGCACGGGGTTTGCACCACACCGCCCTGGTGAGCAGCGACGTCGAGCAGACCGTCCGGTTCTACCAGGATCTGCTTGAGTTTCCGCTGACCGAACTGATCGAGAACCGTGACTATCCCGGCTCGTCGCATTTCTTTTTCGACATCGGCAATGACAACCTGCTGGCGTTCTTCGACTTTCCCGGCCTCGATCAGGGCCCCTACCAGGAGGTCCTCGGCGGGCTGCACCACCTCGCGATCAGCGTGGAGCGGTCGAGCTGGGAACGGTTGCGGGACAAGCTGACCGCGGCCGGCGTGGAGTTCGCCGAGCACAGCGGCGTCTCGCTCTATTTTCGGGACCCGGACGGGGCCCGCATCGAACTGATCGCCGATCCGCTTGGGGAGATGTACGGCAGCACGGTGCTGTAGCGCGTCAGATCGGCGGCGGGAGAATGCGGCTCATCACGTCGAGCGGTTCCGCTGCCGGGTCGTCGGCCATACCGTTCGCCCGCCATGCGATGTGCATATCGGGCCGCACCAGCACGCAGCCGTCTTCGCCGACCTCGCGTGCCCGCAGTCCTCGTAGAGATCCAACGTGTCGTCACCTTCGACGCTGGTATAGACAGAGATTCTCCGAAACGGCAAATTGCGAACTGGAAATCCGTCGGCTAAATGGTTCTCATCCTGACTGGTTGCCGGTTCGCGTCATCTGCTGACCGTGAGGGACCGTCGGGCAGTTGCCACGGTGCCCGACCCGTTGGGTGTACTGGCTGGAGAACAGGCCACAGCACTGTTGCGTCGCGTAACGCAGCGGCGCATATCGGCAGGACACAGAGCGGTCGCGTAACACCGTGATCGAACATCCGCCCCAGCTCAGAGCCTATTTTTGCAGGAACGGTCAGGGGTTCGAATCCCCTTAGCTCCACCGTGTTGGCCTTACTCGAACTGTTAAGAGAAAGAGCGCCGGGCGGGAAGCCTGAGCAAATAGCGGCCTAGTATCTGCGGGCGGATCTCCACGCCAGCTGCCCGCAGGATCTGCAGTACGGTCGTGCGGCCGAAGCCCACCGTGTCCGCCACCCGCCGGCAACTCATGCCCGCGACGTAGTGCTCGACCACCTCGGCCCGCACCCAGCCGGCCAGTGATACGGCGGCGTTGGGGTGTCGGCGAAGATATGTCGCGATGAACGTCTGAAACACCAGTCTTGTTGTGTCTCACGCGTTTGCCGCTACGGTTCGACCA
>JAOPVX010000234.1 GCA_025965975.1 Mycobacterium sp.
AGCAGACCGCGCAGCCCCGCGGCCTTCACGTGGTCATTGCCTGGCATGCGGCCCCATAGCGTGCCCTTGCCGTGCACGACCTCGTCGTGGCTGATCGGCAGCACATAGTTCTCGCTGAACGCATACAGCATCGAGAACGTCATCTCGTGGTGGTGGTAGCTGCGATGCACCGGGTCACGGCTGATGTAGTCCAGCGTGTCGTTCATCCAGCCCATGTTCCACTTCATCGAAAAGCCAAGCCCACCAAGGTTGGTCGGACGGGTCACGCCGGGCCATGACGTCGATTCCTCGGCCACCGTCACGATGCCCGGCGCCACCTTGTGCACGGTGGCGTTCAGCTCCTGCAGGAACTGCACGGCCTCCAGGTTCTCCCGCCCGCCGTAGATGTTCGGTGTCCAGCCGCCGTCCGGTCGCGAATAGTCGAGGTAGAGCATCGAAGCCACCGCGTCGACCCGTAGCCCGTCGATGTGGAATTCCTGCAGCCAGTACAGCGCATTGGCCACCAGAAAGTTACGCACCTCGGCCCTGCCGAAGTCGAACACGTAAGTGCCCCAGTCGAGTTGCTCGCCGCGGCTCGGATCGGAGTGCTCGTAAAGCGGGGTGCCGTCAAAGCGCCCGAGCGCCCACGAGTCCTTCGGGAAGTGCGCGGGGACCCAGTCCATGATCACACCGATGCCGGCCTGGTGAAGAGTGTCGACCACATACCGGAAGTCGTCTGGCGTGCCAAGGCGCGACGTCGGCGCGTAGTACGACGTCACCTGGTATCCCCATGACCCGCCGAACGGATGTTCGGCGACCGGCATCATCTCGACGTGCGTGAAGCCCTGGGAGACAACGTACTCGGTGAGCGACTCAGCAAGCTGGCGATAGCTTAGACCGGGCCGCCACGACATCAGGTGCACCTCGTAGGTGCTCAACGGCTCGAACACCGGAATCTGGCGCGTCCGCTGGGTCATCCAGTCGTTGTCGCCCCAGGTGTAGGAACTGCGGGTCACCTTCGACGCCGTCTGCGGCGGCACCTCGGTGGCGAAGGCCATCGGGTCGGCGCGGTCGGTCACCGAGCCGTCGGCACCGTGCACCCGGAACTTGTACAGTTCACCGACCTCGAATCCGGGCCAGAACAATTCCCACACGCCCGTCGAACCGAGCACACGTAGCTGGGCCTCGTTGCCGTCCCAGTGGTTGAACTCACCGATCAGGCTGACGCCCTTGGCATTCGGCGCCCACACCGCGAAGGAGGTCCCGCCGACGTCGCCGTCGGGCGTAGCGAAGGTACGCGGATGCGCGCCAAGGATCTCCCACAGACGCTCATGGCGACCCTCGGCGAACAGGTGCAGGTCCATCTCGCCGAGCGTGGGCAGGAAGCGATAGGCGTCGGCGACGATGTGGCTGTCGGTCGCGCCGTCCGCGCCGGGATAACCGATTTCGAGCCGGTAGTCCGCCAGATTCGTGAACGGCAGTGCGACCGCGAATAGACCCGCCTCGATGTGCTGGAACGCATAGCGCTCACCGCCGACGAGTGCCGCCACCTTGGCCGCGTGCGGCCGATAGGCGCGGATCACGGTGTGGTCGCTGTATTCGTGGGCGCCCAGAATCGAATGGGGATCGTGGTGTTCACCTGCCAGCAGGCGGTTGAGGTCGGCCGTGTGCGGCCGCAGATGTGGGCTGGTGCGTTGGTTGATCTGCGTCATCTCTTCACTCCCTGCGTAGCAGGTTCAATCGTTGGTCGGTCGGTACCTGGGGCATGTTCAGCACATGGGCCACGGCCCGTGCCGGATCGATGCGGACGTAATTCGATTGCCCCCATTGGTATTCGTCCCCGGTGATCTCGTCACGCACCCAGAAGCGGTCGTAGGGCTCCATCCCAAGCGCGCCCATGTCCAGCCACAGCGTCGCCTCTTCCGGACCGGACGCGTTGAGCGTCACCACCACAAGCACCTGGTCGCCGGTCACCGGGTCGAACTTGCTGTAGGCCAGCAGCGCTTCGTTGTCGGGGTGGTGAAACTTGATGGTGCGCAGCTCGTGCAGTGCCGGATGCACCCGGCGAATCTCGTTGAGCCGGGTCAGGAACGGCTCAAGCGACTCGCCGTCGGCCTGTGCGGCGTCGAAGTCGCGTGGCCGCAGTTCGTACTTCTCGGAGTGCAGGTATTCCTCGCTGCCCTCCCGAAGCGGCCGGTGCTCGAACAGCTCGTATCCCGAGTACACGCCCCACGCCGAGCTCATGGTCGAGGCCAGTACGGCCCGGATCGCGAAGGTGCATGGACCTCCGTGCTGCAGGCTCTCATGCAGGATGTCGGGGGTATTGACGAACAGATTGGGCCTGGCGTAGTCGGCGTGCTCGGCGATCTGGCGGCCGAACTCGGTGAGCTCCCACTTCGAGGTGCGCCAGGTGAAATACGTGTAGGACTGCGTGAAGCCGATCTTGGCCAGCCCGTACAGGCGCGCAGGCCGGGTGAACGCCTCCGACAGGAACAGAACGTCGGGATCCTCGTTCTTCACCTCGCCGATCAGCCAGGCCCAGAAGTTCGGTGGTTTGGTATGCGGATTGTCGACGCGAAACACCTTGACGCCGTGAGCCATCCAGAACCGCACCACCCGCAGCACTTCCTCGTAGAGCCCGGCGGGATCGTTGTCGAAGTTCAACGGGTAGATATCCTGGTACTTCTTCGGCGGGTTCTCCGCGTAGGCGATCGTCCCGTCGGGCAGCACGGTGAACCACTCGGGGTGCTCCCGCGCCCACGGGTGGTCGGGCGCGGTCTGCAGCGCCAGATCCAGCGCGACCTCCATCCCGTCGTCGCGAGCGGCGGCGACGAAGTCGTCGAAGTCCTCGATCGTGCCCAGCTGTGGGTCGATGGCGTCGTGGCCGCCTTCGTCGCTGCCGATCGCCCACGGCGACCCGACGTCGTTCGGAGCGGCGGTGACGCTGTTGTTGCGGCCCTTGCGGTGCACCTTGCCGATCGGATGAATCGGTGGCAGGTAGACCACGTCGAAGCCCATCCTTGCGATGCGAGGCAGCCCCTTGGTGGCCGTCGCGAAGGTGCCGTGCACGGGGTTGCCCTTGGTGTCCCACCCGCCGGTGGATCGCGGAAACATCTCGTACCACGCGCTGAACCGGGCCAGTGGCCGGTCCACCCACACGCCGTATTGCTCGCCGCGAGTGACCAATTCGCGCAGCGGGTACTGCTCGAGCACCTCGGTCACTTCGGGTGAAAGGGCAGCGCCGGCCCGGGTGAACGGGTCACCGGGTGCACGCAGCCGGGCCGCCGCGTCGATGAGGGGATAGCGGCGCTGGCGGGGCGCGCCGGTCGCGGCGCGCTCCAGTAGCCGGGCGCCGACGAGCAGGTCGTTGGCCAGCTCGCTCTCGCTCTGGCCTGCGTCGAGTTTGGCGGTGACGTTCTTGTGCCATGTGGCGATCGGGTCGCCCCAGCCGTCCACCCGGAAGGTCCACAAACCGACGCGGTCGGGACTGAACTGGCCGTGGAACACGTCGGGCGTTCGGCCCGTCGACATCGGCAGCAGTTGCGGTTTGACCCGCGGCGCGGGGCTGACCACGTCCTCGATCGGCACGGGCTCGGCGATCTTGACGCGGCCAGGCGGATCCTCGGCCAGCCTCGGATACGCCGTGCCGTGATGGCGCACCACCAGCGTGGCCGACGCCGCGTCATGGCCCTCGCGCCACACCGTGGCCCTTACGGGGACGATCTCGCCAACGACGGCCTTCGCCGGAAATCGACCCGAAGAGACGACGGGTGCGACGTCATCGATCTCGATACGACCGGCCACCCCATCACTCCTTACCCTGGCGCGGCCGCGGACGTTGCTCTGTCGGCACCGCCGACGTGGCCGCTGCGCTTGTCGTCTGGTCTCGAATCAATGCCTCTTGAAATCACCCTCTTGAAACTTCCTGGGCGTCCTATACCCACCGTAGTGGTCTGCCCAATCCAACGGGGGTGAAGCGATCATCACACCACAATGCGAAGAACCGAATTGTCAGTAAGGTTGAGTCGCGTGAAAGCCCTATGAAAGCCCTGAGGCGGTTCACCGTCCGCGCACATCTACCCGATCGTCTCACCGCACTCGAACCTCTTTCGATCAACCTGCGCTGGTCGTGGGACAAGCCAACGCAGGACCTGTTCGAAGCCGTCGATCCCGAGCTGTGGAAGCAGGTCAGGTTCGACCCGGTTGCGTTGCTCGGGCAGGTCGCCCCGAGGCGGCTGGACGAGCTGGCCGAGGATGAGTCGTTTCTGCGCCGTCTCGACGAGTTGGCCGCTGACCTCGACAACTACCTGACCCGGCCGCTGTGGTACCAGCAGCAGGCCGAAGAGGGTGCGCAGCTGCCGAACGGCATCGCGTACTTCTCGATGGAATTCGGCGTTGCCGAGGTGCTACCGAACTATTCCGGTGGCCTGGGCATTCTGGCGGGCGATCACCTGAAGTCCGCGTCGGATCTGGGCCTTCCGCTGATCGCAGTGGGGCTGCACTACCGCTCGGGCTACTTCAGGCAGTCGCTGACCGCCGACGGTTGGCAGCACGAGAACTACCCGTCGCTGGATCCGCAGGGTCTGCCGCTGCGTCTGCTCACCGACAAGAACAACAACCCGGTGCTGATCGAGTTGGCGATGCCCGACTCCGCCCGGCTGCGGGCGTACGTGTGGATCGCGCAGGTGGGCCGAATTCCGTTGCTGCTGTTGGATTCCGACATCCCGGAGAACGAACACGATCTTCGCGGGGTCACCGACCGGCTCTACGGCGGCGACCAGGAACACCGGGTCAAGCAGGAGATCCTGGCCGGCATCGGCGGGGTGCGCGCAATCCGCGCATACACCGAAGTGGAGGGCCTGCCAGCGCCAGAGGTGTTCCACATGAACGAGGGCCACGCGGGCTTTCTCGGCGTCGAACGCATCCGCGAATTGATCGACGCGGGGCTGGACTTCGACACCGCCCTGACGGTGGTGCGGTCGTCGACCGTGTTCACCACGCACACCCCGGTGCCCGCAGGCATCGACCGGTTCCCGGTGGAGATGGTCAGGCGGTACTTCGGCGGCTCGGCGGACGGCCCGGCTGGCCCGATGTCGCGCCTTTTGCCCGGCGTACCGCTGGACCGGATCATCGCGTTCGGCGCGGAGGACGACCCGTCGAAGTTCAACATGGCGCACATGGGCCTGCGGCTGGCGCAGCGCGCCAACGGGGTATCGCTGCTGCACGGCCGCGTCAGTCGGAACATGTTCAACGAGCTGTGGCCGGGCTTCGACCCGAACGAGGTGCCGATCGGTTCGATCACCAACGGTGTGCACGCGCCGACGTGGGCGGCAGCGCAGTGGCTCGAGTTGGGCCGCGAGCTGATCGGATCGGATTCACCGAGCGAGCCCGCGGTGTGGCAGCGGCTGCATCAGGTCGATCCGGGGCACATGTGGTGGATCCGCTCGCAGTTGCGCAAGGCCCTGGTCGAGGATGTGCGGGCCCGGCTACGCCGCTCGTGGCTGGAGCGTGGCGCGTCGGACGCCGAATTGGGGTGGATTGCAACGGCTTTTGATCCCGACGTGCTGACCATTGGGTTCGCCCGGCGGGTGCCGACGTACAAACGGCTGACGCTGATGCTGCGCGACCCTGACCGGTTGGAGAAGCTGCTGCTCGACAAGAAGCGGTCGATTCAGCTGATCGTGGCTGGCAAGTCGCATCCCGCCGACGACGGTGGCAAGGCCCTGATCCAGCAGGTGGTCAAGTTCGCCGACCGCCATGAGGTGCGCCACCGCATCGCGTTCCTGCCCGACTACGACATGTCGATGGCCCGCCAGTTGTATTACGGCTGCGATGTCTGGCTGAACAACCCGCTGCGGCCGCTGGAGGCGTGCGGTACGTCCGGAATGAAGAGCGCACTCAACGGCGGGCTGAACCTGTCCATCCGCGACGGCTGGTGGGATGAGTGGTACGACGGCGAGAACGGCTGGGAGATCCCGACGGCCGACGGGCTCGCCGACGAGAGCCGCCGCGACGACCTGGAGGCCGCCGCGCTGTACGACCTGCTCGAGCAGTCGGTGGCGCCGAAGTTCTACGACCGCGACGAGCACGGCGTCCCGACGCGATGGGTGGAGATGGTGCGCCACACGCTGATGGAGCTCGGGCCGAAGGTGCTTGCGTCGCGGATGGTGCGTGATTACACCGAGAAGTACTACGCCCCTGCGGCGCAATCGCTGCGCAGGACCGTCGAACCCGGCGCGGACGGGGAGCCCTTCGGCGCGGCCCGTGAGCTGGCCGCCTACCGGCAGCGGGCCCAGGAGGCCTGGCCGAAGGTCCAGATCACCGACGTCGACAGCTACGGCCTTCCTGACACGCCGCTGCTGGGCTCCGAGCTTTCGCTGACCGCGACGGTGCACCTGGCCGGCCTGCAACCCAACGAGGTGGTGGTTCAGGCCGTGCTCGGCCGTGTCGACGGCAGCGACGCGCTGATGGATCCGGTGACGGTGCCGATGGAGCACACCGGGACGGTCGACGGCGGCAACGAGGTGTTCTCGACGACGACTCCGTTGCCGGTGGCCGGTCCCGTCGGGTACACGGTGCGGGTATTGCCGCATCACCCGTTGCTCGCGGGTGACAACGAACTCGGACTGGTCACACTCGCGTAAAGACTCGCCCTGGCGGACTAACAACGGTCCGGGCTGAGGAGTCAGTCAGCGCGCAGACGTTCGAGAGCTTGGCGCACCCGATGTGAGTCCGTTGTCGCCCAGAACGGGGGCAGCGACGCGCGCAGGAAGCCGCCGTAGCGGGCGGTCGCCATCCTGGAGTCGAGTACCGCGACAACGCCGCGGTCTTCGACGCGTCGCAGCAGGCGCCCTGCGCCCTGCGCCAACAGCAGTGCCGCGTGGCTGGCGGCGACGGCCATGAACCCGTTGCCGCCACGGGCGGCCACCGCGCGTTGCCGCGCGGTCAGCAGCGGGTCGTCGGGCCGGGGGAACGGTATGCGGTCGATGAGCACCAGCGACAGCGACGGGCCCGGCACGTCCACCCCCTGCCATAGCGACAGCGTGCCGAACAGCGACGTCTCGGCGTTGTCGGCGAACCGCTGCACCAATGCCGAGGTGCTGTCGTCGCCCTGGCACAGCACCGGGAAGTCGAGCCGTTCCCGCATGATCTCGGCGGCGGCCCTGGCGGCGCGCATCGACGAGAACAGGCCAAGCGTCCGCCCGCCCGCGGCCGTGATCAACGCGGCTATCTCGTCGAGCTGCTCGGCCGAGCCGGTGCCGTCGCGCCCCGGCGGCGGCAGATGGGCGGCGACATAGAGGATGCCCGACTTGGCGTGTTCGAAGGGCGATCCGACGTCAAGGCCACGCCATTTCGCGTCCCCGTCGCCGCCGGTCAGCCCCCACGCAATGGCCATCGCGTCGAACGTGCCGCCGATGGTCAGCGTCGCCGAGGTGAGCACGGTTGTCGACCGCCCAAACAGCCTGCCGCGCAACAACCCTGCCACCGACAACGGCGCGACCCGCAGCACCGCGCGGACGCTGCCGCCCTTGTCTTTTGTGCTCCTCGCCTGCGCACCGTCCTCGTGATCGAGCCACACCACGTCGATGCGATCAGGGATGGCAGGGCCGAACGCCGACAGGATGCGAGTCGCGGTGTCGCTGATGTCGTTCAGCGCCGTCACCGCTTCGGTGCGCGCCGCGGCCGCCTTCGGGTCGCTCGGTGCGGTGTCGATCGCCGAACGGACCCGGCTCGCGGCGTCGCGCAGCGCGGTCAGGTAGGTCGTCATCTCGTCGTCGAGCACGTCGATGCGCCCAGGTGCGGCGTCGTGGATCGCCGACGAGAACGTCGCCGTCGCGGCCTCAAGGCGTTGCGCGAGCCCGGGGTCGACTAGCCGGCCGACGCGGCGGTGCGCAATGCCAAGCGACGTCGCCGACAGCTCAGCGGTGGCCACGCCGGTCACCCGGTCGACCAGCTCGTGCGCCTCGTCGACCACGAGCAGCTCGTGTTCGGGCAGCACGGCGGCGTCGGCGATGGCGTCAATCGCGAGCAGGGCGTGGTTGGTGACGATCACATCGGCGCCGCCCGCCTTGTCGCGGGCCTTCTCCGCGAAGCAGTCGGTCCCGAACGGGCAGCGGGCAACCCCTATGCACTCACGGGCCGACACCGACACCTGAGACCACGACCGGTCGCCAACACCCGGCGTCAGCTCGTCTCGGTCACCGGTGTCGGTGTCCGACGACCATGCGATCAGCCGCTGCACGTCGCGGCCCAGCGCGGTGACGGCCATCGGCTCGAACAGCTCCTCCTGCGGCCGGTCCTGCGGCTCGGTCGCCGACCCGTTGTGAATCTTGTTGAGGCACAGGTAGTTTCCACGCCCCTTCAGCAGCGCGAACTCCGGGCGGCGGGGTAGGGCGTCGGTGAGGGAGTCGGCAAGCCGCGGCAGGTCGCGGTTGACGAGCTGACGCTGCAGGGCGATCGTCGCGGTCGACACCACCACGGGCTCGTCGGTGTCCACGGCCCGCGCGATCGCAGGAACCAAGTAGGCCAGCGACTTGCCGGTGCCCGTGCCTGCCTGCACGGCGAGGTGCTCACCGGTGTCGAACGCGTGCGCGACGGCCTCGGCCATCTCGACCTGGCCGCGCCGCTCGCTGCCGCCCAACGCGGCGACCGCCTTGGTCAGCAGTTCGGTGACTTCGGTTGTCTCGCCCGTGGCGTCTCCTAAGCGTCTCGGCGTGCGGCGGGGGGAATTATTCGGGTCGGGATGGCCGGCTCGCCCTTGGACAGTTTCAGCCCGTCCCATGGCAGGCTGTGCAGCCCGTCTTTCACCCGCCGACGGGCCGTGTCGATGCCGAGGTCGCCGACCGGTTCGCCCTCGCGCACCAGGTCTACCGTGAGGGCCCGGCCTTGCTGATCCGACGGTGGCCTTCCGAACGAATGGACGACCTCCTCGACGATGGTGCCCGACTGCTTGGCCAGACGCAGCCCCTGTTTGCGGCCGCCGTGGGATTCCTTGTGGGTGCTGCGTTTCTCTACGGGGATGCCGTCCACCTCCACCAGCTTGTAGACCATGCTGGCTGTCGGGGCGCCCGAGCCGGTGACCACCGAAGTTCCAACGCCGTACATATCGACGGGTTCGGCACGCAGCGCCGCGATCGCAAATTCATCGAGATCACCCGACACTACGATGCGGGTCTTGTTGGCGCCAAGGCCGTCGAGTTGCTGACGGACCTGGCGGGCCAGCACCCCGAGATCGCCGGAATCGATGCGCACCGCTCCGAGGTCGGCGCCGGCCACCTCGACGGCGTTGGCCACTCCCTGCGTGATGTCGTAGGTGTCAACGAGCAGCGTGGTGCCGACGCCGAGCGCGTCGACCTGAGCCTTGAACGCGGCCCACTCCCACTCCGATGTTCTTCGCCCGAGAGGCTCGTCACCGGGCCCGACTGGGCCGCTGGTGTGCAGCAGCGTGAACGCATGCGCGCTGGTGCCCAGCGCTGGCACGGCGTAGCGGCGCTGTGCCTCGAGGTTCGACGACCCTCTGAATCCGGCGATGTAGGCGGCCCGCGCCGCGGCGACAGCGGCCTGCTCGTGGGTGCGCCGCGAGCCCATCTCGATTAGCGGGCGCTCATGGGCCGCGCTGACCATGCGCGCCGCGGCGGAGGCGATCGCGGTGTCGTGGTTGAAGATCGACAGCGCCAGCGTCTCCAGCACCACGCATTCGCCGAACGTGCCGTGCACAGACAACACGGGGGAGCCGGGGAAGTACAGCTCTCCTTCGGCGTAGCCGTCGACGTCGCCGCGGAACCGGTAGTCGGCGAGGTACGCGAGTGTTTCACGGTCAAGAAAATCCTCGAGTGTCGCAAGGGCCGTGTCATCGAATCTGAACTGCGCCAATGCTTCCACGAAGCGCGCCGTGCCGGCGACGACGCCGTAGCGGCGCCCCTCGGGGAGCCGGCGGGCGAATACCTCGAACGTGGTGCGACGGCCCGCACTGCCGTCGTGCAGAGCCGCGGCGAGCATCGTCAACTCGTATTTATCCGTCAGCAACGCGGTGGTCACACCGCAACGGTATCGGTTTCGGGGCCCTCGGTATCCTGAAGCACATGGTGACTCCGGCGAAGACCCGACCGGGCACTCGCGAGGAACGGGACGTCGCGACCGTCGATGCGACCGACACCCCGTGGGTGACCATCGTCTGGGACGACCCCGTCAACCTGATGACATACGTGACATACGTCTTCCAAAAGTTGTTCGGCTACAGCGAGCCGCAGGCGACCAAACTCATGATGCAGGTGCACAACGAAGGCAAGGCCGTGGTGTCGGCGGGCAGCCGGGAGTCCATGGAGGTCGACGTGTCCAAACTGCACGCCGCCGGCCTGTGGGCGACCACGCAGCAGGACCGCTGATCCGACTGTGCGTAAGTGGAAGCGGGTCGAGGGCGCCAACGGCCCGCGCTTCCGATCGGCGCTGGCCTCGCATGAAGCCGGGCTGCTGCACAGCCTCGTGACGTCGATGCTCGGGATGCTCGACGAACGCGAATCATCTTCTCCAGCAGATGAACTCGAAGAGATCACCGGGATGAAGACCGGCAACTCACGGCCGCCGGAAGACGACACGATGAAGCGGCTGCTGCCCGACTTCTACCGCTCGCAGACCGATCATCCCGCCGGCTCCGGCACCCTCGAGAGTCTCAACAACGCATTGCGAAGCCTACATGAGCCGGACATCATCGACGCGAAACGTCAAGCGGCACAACGATTGCTGGACACCGTGCCCGAGGGCGGCGGCAAGTTCGAACTCAGCGAGGATGACGCGCAGGCGTGGGCCGCCGCGGTCAACGACGTGCGGCTGGCGCTGGGCACCATGCTCGAGATCGGGCCCGATGGGCCCGAGCGGCTGCCCGCCGGCCATCCGATGGCCGGGCATCTGGACGTGTACCAGTGGCTGACGGTGCTGCAGGAGTACCTCGTGCTGGGTCTGATGGACCAGTGAGCGCTTGCGCGAAGAGCAGACTGCACAGATGAGCGCCATCACCGACGTCGGCGGGTTACGCGTCGGCCACCACCAGCGCATAGATCCCGACGCGGCGCTCGGCTCCGGCTGGGCCACCGGCACCACCGTCGTGCTGACCCCGCCGGGCACCGTCGGAGCCGTCGACTGCCGCGGCGGTGCGCCGGGCACCCGCGAGACCGACCTGCTCGACCCCATCAACTCGGTGCGCTACGTCGATGCCGTGGTTCTCAGCGGAGGCAGTGCCTACGGACTGGCCACGGCCGACGGCGTGATGAGCTGGCTCGAAGAGCGGGACCGCGGCGTGGCGATGGAGGGCGGCGTGGTGCCGATCGTGCCCGCGGCGGTGGTCTTCGACCTGCCCGTCGGCGGTTGGAAGTGCCGTCCGACCGCGGAGTTCGGCTACGTCGCAGCCGAGAGCGCCGGGCAGGACGTCGCAATCGGCACGGTGGGTGCGGGCACAGGGGCCCGCGTCGGTGTGCTCAAGGGCGGCGTCGGGACGGCCTCGGTGATGCTCGGGTCCGGCGTCACCGTCGGGGCGCTGGTGATAGTCAACGCCGCTGGTGACGCCGTCGACCCGGCCACCGGACTGCCCTGGCTGGCGTATCAGATCGAGGAGTTCGGCCTGATCGCGCCACAGGCCGACCAGATCACCGCCTACGCCGACCTGCACACCGAGCTAAGCCCGCTGAACACCACCATCGCGGTGGTGGCCACCGACGCCGCGCTGAGCCCGGCCGGGTGCCGACGCGTCGCGGTCGCGGCGCATGACGGGCTGGCCCGCACCATCCGGCCGTGCCACACTCCGCTGGATGGCGATACGGTGTTTGCGCTGGCCACGGGGGCCGTCGAGGTGCCGCCCGACCCAACGACACCGGCGTCGATGTCACCGGAAACGTCGCTGATCACGGCGGTCGGAGCGGCAGCGGCCGACGTGCTGGCCCGCGCGGTGCTGATTGGTGTGCTGGCGGCCGAGTCGGTCGCCGGAATACCGACGTACCGGGACATGTTGCCGGGAGCGTTCGAATGACCGGCCGACGAATGATGGAGAGGTAGGCAGTGCTGGTGATCCGAGGCGACCTGGTCGACGCCATGGTTGCCCACGCTCGCACCGACCACCCGGACGAAGCCTGCGGGGTGATCGCCGGACTACAGGGATCCGACCGTCCCGAGCGGTTCATCGCGATGCTCAACGCCGAACGGTCGCCCACCTTCTACCGGTTCGACTCAGGCGAGCAGCTCAAGGTGTGGCGCGAGATGGAAGACGCCGACGAGGTGCCCGTCGTCATCTATCACTCGCACACGGCGACCGAGGCCTACCCGAGCCGCACCGACATCTCCTATGCCTCCGAACCGGACGCCCATTACGTGCTGGTGTCGACCCGCGACCCCGTCGAACTCGAGGTGCGCAGCTACCGCATCGTCGACGGGGCCGTCACCGAAGAACCCGTCAAAATCGTTGAGCAGTACTAGAAAGGCCCCAGCCGATGTCAATCACGGTATCGATCCCGACCATCCTGCGCACCCACACCGGCGGTGAGAAACGCGTCTCCGCGACCGGCGCCACGTTGCAGGCCGTCATCAGCGATCTGGAGTCGAACTACTCCGGGATCTCCGAGCGCCTTGTCGACCCGGCCAATCCCGGCAAGCTGCACCGCTTCGTCAACATCTACGTCAACGACGAGGACGTGCGCTTCTCCGGCGGGCTGGACACCGAGGTCTCCGACGGCGATTCGGTGACCATCCTGCCTGCCGTCGCTGGAGGGTGAGTTGACCCGTCACGACTCGCTGCTGGAGGCGCTTGGGGACACGCCTTTGGTTGCGCTGCAGCGGCTTTCACCCCGGTGGGACGACGATGAGCCGCTTGCGCGAAGAGGATCCGAACCGGCGCCCCACGTGCGCTTGTGGGCCAAGCTCGAGGACCGCAATCCGACCGGCTCCATAAAGGACCGGCCCGCGCTGCGGATGATCGAGGACGCCGAGCGCCGCGGCATTCTGCAGCCTGGCGCGACGATCCTGGAGCCGACGAGCGGCAACACCGGGATCTCGCTGGCGATGGCCGCGCTGCTCAAGGGCTACCAGATGATCTGCGTGATGCCGGAGAACACCTCGATCGAACGCCGCCAGCTGCTCGAGCTCTACGGCGCACGGATCATCTTCTCGCCGGCCGAGGGCGGTTCGAACACGGCGGTGGCGCACGCGAAAGAGCTTGCGGCCGAAAACCCTTCGTGGGTGATGCTGTACCAGTACGGCAACGCGGCCAACACCTTGTCGCACTACGAGGGCACCGGCCCCGAACTGCTGGCCGACCTGCCCGAGATCACGCACTTCGTGGCGGGTTTGGGCACCACTGGGACGTTGATGGGAACCGGGCGTTATCTGCGCGAGCAGGTGCCCGGCATCCAGATCGTCGCCGCCGAACCCCGTTACGGCGAGGGTGTCTACGCGCTGCGCAATATCGACGAAGGCTTCATCCCCGAGCTGTATGACCCCGACGTGCTGACCACCCGCTACTCGGTCGGCTCGTATGACGCGGTCAAGCGCACCCGCGAGCTGGTCCAGGTCGAGGGCATCTTCGCGGGCATCTCCACCGGCGCCGTTCTGCACGCGGCGCTGGGCATGGCGGCCAAGGCGCTGGAGGCGGGCGAGCGCGCGGATATCGCGTTCATCGTCGCAGACGCCGGTTGGAAGTATCTGTCGACCGGCGCGTACGCCGGTAGCCTGGATGATGCCGAAGACGCATTGGAAGGGCAGCTATGGGCGTGAGCGGACCGGGCTATGCCCCGCAGTCGGAGCCGAAGAAGAAGCGACCGGGATGGATGACCGGCGGAATCACGATCTTGTCCTTCGTCGCGCTGCTCTACATCGTCGAGGTGCTCAACCAGATCAGCGGTGACCGCCTCGACAACAACGGCATCCGGCCGCTGGAGACCGACGGCCTTGTGGGCATCGTCTTCGCGCCGCTTCTGCACGCCAATTGGCAGCATCTGATCGCCAACACCGGCCCGGCGCTGATCCTCGGCTTCCTGATGACGTTGGCGGGGTTGTCGCGATTCATCTTCGCCTCGGCGATCATCTGGATCCTCGGTGGGTTCGGCACCTGGCTCATCGGCACCATGGGTAACACGTGCGGCGGCGAGCCGAACATCATTGGGGCGTCGGGGCTGATCTTCGGGTGGCTCACGTTCCTGATCGTGTTCGGGTTCTTCACCCGAACGATCTGGCAGATCGTCGTGGGCGCACTCGTGCTGGTCTACTACGGGACGGTCTTGCTGGGTGCTTTGCCCCAGGTCGGATGCACAGGCATTTCCTGGCAGGGTCATCTGTGCGGTGCGATCGCGGGCGTGCTGGCCGCATACCTGCTGTCGGGTCCCGAACGCAAGGCGCGACAGCTGCGTAAACGCAAAGCGACGAACCCATACCTGACGTCGTGAGATCACCGTTGGCGCCCGTCGGGATCTTCGATTCCGGCGTCGGCGGGCTCACCGTCGCGCGAGCGATCATCGACCAGCTACCCGACGAGGACATCATCTACGTCGGCGACACCGCCAACGGTCCGTACGGGCCGCTGACCATCCCCGAGATCCGTGCGCACGCCCTGGCGATCGGCGACGACCTCGTCTCCCGCGGCGTCAAGGCGCTGGTGATCGCGTGCAACACCGCGTCATCGGCGTGCCTTCGCGACGCCAGGGAGCGCTATGCGCCCGTACCCGTCATCGAGGTGATCCTGCCCGCAGTGCGCCGGGCGGTGGCCGCGACCCGCAACGGCCGCATCGGCGTCATCGGCACCGCGGCGACCATTGCGTCTGGCGCCTATCAGGACGCGTTCGCCGCCGCCCGCGACACCGACGTGATCGGCGTGGCGTGCCCGCGGTTCGTCGACTTCGTCGAGCGCGGCGTGACCAGCGGCCGCCAGGTACTGGGCCTGGCGGAGGGATATCTGGAACCGCTGCAGCGCGCCGAGGTCGACACGTTGGTGCTGGGCTGCACCCACTACCCGATGTTGTCGGGGCTGATCCAGCTGGCGATGGGCGACCACGTCTCGTTGGTGTCCAGCGCGGAGGAGACCGCCAAAGACTTGCTGAGAGTGCTCACCGGTCTCGATTTGCTGCGTCCGCATGACGCTCCAGCGGCGCAGCGGCTGTTCGAATCGACCGGCGATCCTGAGGCGTTCATCACATTGGCCGCCCGATTCCTTGGTCCCACTCTGGATGGGGTTCGGCCTGTTCACCGTCACGTTGCGGCCCAAACATGATTTCTATCGCGTAAACGGACGATGTTTTCGTCATGCGGATAGCGGGCATGGCAAGCTAGTGAGTGTGCGAATCACCGTACTCGGTTGCTCCGGCAGTGTCGTCGGGCCCGATTCGCCAGCTTCGGGTTACCTGCTCACGGCCCCTGACACCCCGCCGCTGGTCATCGATTTCGGTGGCGGCGTGCTCGGCGCGCTGCAGCGCCACGCCGACCCGAATTCGGTGCACGTGCTGCTCTCGCATCTGCACGCCGACCACTGCCTTGATCTGCCAGGCCTGTTCGTCTGGCGCCGCTACCACCCGTCACCGGCACAACAGCGAGGCATAATGTACGGCCCGGCCAACACGTGGGCGCGCCTGGGTGCGGCGTCGTCGCCCGAGGGCGGCGAGATTGACGATTTCTCCGACATCTTCGACATCCGCCACTGGGTCGACAACCGGCCCGTGCAGATCGGTTCGCTGAAAGTAATGCCGAAGCTGGTCTGCCATCCGACCGAGTCCTACGGGATGCGTATCACCGACCCGTCGGGCGCGACGCTGGTCTACAGCGGCGACACCGGCTACTGCGATGCGCTGATCGACCTCGCGCGCGGCGCCGACGTGTTCCTGTGCGAGGCGTCGTGGACGGATTCGCCGTCGCGGCCACCCCACCTGCACCTGTCAGGCACCGAGGCCGGCCGGGCCGCGGCCAACGCCGATGTCTCGGAGCTACTCCTGACCCACATTCCGCCGTGGACGTCACGCGAGGATGTCATCAGCGAGGCGAAGGCGGAGTTCGACGGGCCCGTGCACGCCGTGGTGTGCAACGAGACATTCGACATCGCGCGCTCCTGAGTGCCGTCAGACCCACCGGTTAGGGTTGGCGCGTGTCCAGACGAGAAGACGGCCGGCTCGACGACGAGCTGAGGCCGGTGCGCATCACCCGCGGCTTCACCTCCCATCCCGCGGGATCGGTGCTGGTGGAGTTCGGCCAGACCAGGGTGATGTGCACGGCGAGCGTCACCGAGGGTGTGCCACGCTGGCGCAAGGGCTCGGGGCAGGGCTGGCTGACGGCCGAATACGCGATGCTGCCCGCGGCCACCCATGAGCGCTCGGATCGCGAGTCGGTCAAGGGCCGCGTCGGCGGGCGCACGCAGGAAATCAGCCGGCTGGTCGGCCGGTCGCTGCGGGCGTGCATCGACCTGGCGGCGCTGGGGGAGAACACCATCGCGATCGACTGCGATGTGCTGCAGGCCGACGGCGGCACCCGAACGGCCGCGATCACCGGTGCGTACGTGGCGCTGGCCGATGCGGTGACATATCTGTCCGGCGCCGGTCGGCTGTCGGATCCGCGGCCGCTGTCGTGCGCGATCGCGGCGGTGAGCGTCGGTGTCGTCGACGGACGCATCCGCGTGGATCTGCCGTACTCGGAGGACTCGCGCGCCGAGGTGGATATGAACGTCGTCGCCACCGACACGGGCACGCTGGTCGAGATCCAGGGCACGGGGGAGGGCGCGACGTTTCCGCGCTCGACGCTGGACAAGATGCTCGACGCGGCGATGGCGGCCTGCGAGCAATTGTTCGCAGTGCAGCGCGAGGCGCTGGAATTGCCGTATCCCGGCGTGCTGCCTGAGTCGGCGGAGTCGGCGAAGAAGGCGTTCGGAAGCTGACCGAGCTGCTGGTGGCCAGCCGCAACCGCAAGAAGCTGGCCGAGTTGCGCCGGGTGCTCGATGGTGCCGGGGTGGAGTTGACGCTGTTGTCGTTGGACCAGGTCGCGC
>JAOPVX010000137.1 GCA_025965975.1 Mycobacterium sp.
TGGGTCGCTGGACACCGGTGCCGCGGGCCGCCTCGCCACCCATCTGGTCGACTCCGGCTGCGACGGCCTGGTGCTGTCCGGCACCACGGGGGAATCGCCGACGACCACCGACGATGAGAAGATCGCGCTGTTGCGCTCAGTGCTGGCGGCGGTCGGCGACCGCGCGCGGATCATCGCCGGTGCGGGCACCTACGACACCGCGCACAGCGTGCACCTCGCGAAGGCGGCTGCAGCCGAGGGCGCGCACGGCCTGCTTGTGGTGACGCCGTACTACTCGCGCCCGCCGCAGGCCGGTCTGCTGGCGCATTTCGCCGCGGTCGCCGACGCCACCGCGCTGCCGGTGATTCTCTACGACATTCCGCCACGGTCGGCGGTCCCGATCGAGTGGGACACCATCCGCACACTCGCCGAGCATCCGAACATCGTGGCCATCAAGGACGCGAAGGGCGACCTGCACGGCGGCGGGCAGATCATCGCCGAGACCGGGCTGGCGTACTACTCGGGTGACGACGCGCTGAACCTGCCCTGGCTGGCGATGGGTGCCGTCGGCTTCGTCAGCGTCTGGGGACACCTGGCCGCCGGTCAGCTACGAGACATGTTGTCCGCGTTCACTTCCGGTGACGTCGCGACGGCGCGCAAGATCAATGTGACGCTCGGGCCGCTCAGCGAAGCCCAGGCGCGTCTTGGTGGCGTGACCTTGGCGAAGGAGGGACTGCGCCTGCAGGGCATCGAAGTGGGCGACCCGCGGCTGCCGCAGGTGCCGGCCACCGGGCAACAGATCGAGGCGCTGGCCACCGATATGCGCGCCGCCGCGGTGCTCCGATAGTGAACGAAGAACTCAAGCCGCCGGGGCCGCTGGCCCCGGGAGGACTGCGGGTCACCGCGCTAGGCGGGATCAGCGAAATCGGCCGCAACATGACCGTTTTCGAGCATCTCGGCCGGCTGTTGATCGTCGACTGCGGGGTGCTGTTCCCCGGCCACGACGAACCCGGCGTCGACCTGATCCTGCCCGATCTGCGCCACGTCGAGGAGCGCCTCGACGACGTTGAGGCCCTGGTGCTGACACATGCGCACGAGGACCACATCGGCGCGATCCCGTTCCTGCTCAAGCTGCGCGGCGACATCCCGGTCGTCGGCTCGAAGTTCACGCTCGCGCTGGTGGCGGAGAAGTGCCGCGAACACCGCATCAAGCCTGTTTTCGTCGAGGTCGCGGAGGGGCAGAGCTCTGCGCACGGTGTGTTCGAGTGTGAGTACTTCGCGGTCAACCACTCGATTCCCGGCTGCCTGGCGATCGCGATACACACCGGGGCGGGTACCGTGCTGCACACCGGCGACATCAAACTCGACCAGTCGCCGCCGGACGGCCGACCGACAGATCTGCCGGGGATGTCACGCCTCGGCGACGCAGGTGTGGACCTGTTCCTGTGCGACTCAACGAATTCCGAGATCCCCGGCGTTGGCCCGTCGGAGAGCGAAGTCGGCCCGACGCTGCACCGGCTGATCCGCGGCGCCGACGGACGCGTCCTCGTGGCCTGCTTCGCGTCGAATGTTGATCGGGTGCAACAGATCATCGACGCGGCGGTGTCGCAGGGCCGACGGGTGTCGTTTGTCGGCCGCTCGATGGTGCGCAACATGGGCATCGCCCGCGAGCTGGGATATCTGCGCGTGGACGAGTCCGACCTGCTCGACATCGGCGCGGCGGAGATGATGGCGCCCGAACGGGTCGTGCTCATCACGACCGGTACACAGGGCGAGCCGATGTCGGCACTGTCGCGGATGTCGCGCGGAGAACACCGCAGCATCACGTTGACGTCCGGCGACCTGGTGGTGTTGTCGTCGTCGCTGATACCGGGCAACGAGGAAGCGGTCTACGGCGTCATCGACGCGCTGGCCAAGATCGGTGCCCGCGTGGTCACCAACGCCCAGGCGCGCGTGCATGTTTCGGGCCACGCTTACTCCGGCGAGCTGCTCTTCCTCTACAACGGGGTACGGCCGCGAAACGTGATGCCGGTGCACGGCACCTGGCGAATGCTGCGAGCCAACGCCGCGCTGGCCGTCAGCAGCGGCGTATCGCCGGATTCAATCGTGCTCGCCGAGAACGGTGTCAGCGTCGACCTGGTGGCCGGTAAGGCTTCGATCGCGGGCGCCGTGCCGACGGGCAAGATGTTCGTCGACGGTCTGGTCACCGGCGACGTCGGCGAGGCGACGTTGGGTGAGCGGCTAGTACTGTCGTCGGGCTTCATCGCGGTGACGGTGGTCGTGCACCGCGGCACCGGGCGGCCCGCGGCGCCGGCGCATTTACACTCGCGGGGATTCTCGGAGGACCCCAAGGCGCTGGAGTCGGTGGCCCGCAAAGTTGAGGACGAATTGGAAGTCCTTGCCGCCAACAACATTACCGAGGTGACGCGGATCGCCCAGGGTGTGCGACGCGTCATCGGCAAGTGGGTGGGGGAGACCTACCGCCGCCAGCCGATGATCGTGCCGACGGTCATCGAGATCTAATAGCCGGGTTGCCCCTTCCTAGCCATATCGAGGGGCGACGTCAGGTGCTCGTCGCGGTTTTCTCCGCATACGCGGTCCACTCGAGCTGCGATGCGGCCAGCTTGCGGCCCGTCGGCTCAATGTAGTTGCGCAGGTAATAATCTGGCCCCGCCTGCTCGACCAGCTGCCAGCCGTATTCGGCAACGAATGCCGAAACCTGCTCGGGGTCCAGCCCGAAGCGCCACACCTGCTGCCGTTGCCTGAAACGCTCGTAGAGGATGGCGGCGTCGTACATGTTCGCCCCCTCGATGAAGTCCCTGCGAACATAGGTGAACACCAGCCGACTCCCTGCAGGGGCAGCGGCCTGCAATGCGACGAGCGTGGCGCGAACGGCGTCCTGGCTCAGGTACTGCGTCACACCTTCCCAGATGAAGAATGTGCGGGCATCGGCACGGTAGCCGAGCCCGGTCAGCGCACTGATTAGGTCGTCGCGCTCAAAGTCCACGGGCACCAATCGAACCGACGCGGGCACCGCACCGATCGCGTGTGCCACGGCGGCCTTCTTGCGCGCAATGTTGACCGGAAGGTCGACCTCGAAGACCGGAATGTCGGATCGTCGCGCGAGGCGGTAGGCCCTGGTGTCCATGCCCGCGCCGAGAACGACGACGGAGTCGATGTTCGGCTGGGCCTCGTCCAGCTTGTCGTCGATATAGCGTTTACGGCACGCAATGAGTGACCACGAGCCGGGCACGGCGCGCTCCCCGGCCGATATTGTCAGGCGACGCAGCAGCGGCCAGCGCATCGCGCGAACCATGGCCCGTTGGCCTGCGGGCAAGATTGACAGGGCGAGGTCGTCGGAGACCAGGCGGCGTTCTGGCGGCTCGTACTGCTCGATGGCTGCCTGCACCATCGGGCCGAAGGCGGTCTGCGCGGCGGGGTTTCGCGCCATGATCAGTGCTTGTTGAGGTAGCCCGCGTCGACCGGCAATGTCACGCCGGTGATGTAGCGCGCTTCATCAGAAACCAGCCATGCCACGGCGTTGGCAACGTCCTCCGGTTGCAGCACCTCCACCGGCAATGCATTGCCGTTGCCCAGCGTTGTATCTGTCTCCTCGACCATCTTGGCGAGCCAGTTGCGGGTGAACTCGTTGTTGATCATCGGGGTGTCGACACCGCTGGGGTGCACCGAGTTAACCCGAATGCTGTGCGGGGCAAGCAGATTGGCATACAGTCGCATCAACCCGACGACCCCGTGCTTGGCCGCGGTGTAGCCGATCGCACCGGCGTCGTGACTGCCGATCCCGGCCAGCCCGGCGGATGAGCTGGTCAGCACAATGGAGCCACCGTCACCCTTCTCGACCATCGCCGGTATCGCCGCCTCGACGGTGTTGTGCACGCCGGTGAGATTGACGTCGATCACGTCGCGCCAGCCGTCCTCGCCGGACTGCATCGGTGCGATGCCCGCATTGGCGACGACGATGTCGACCCGGCCGAACTCGTCGAGGCCCGCCTGCAGCGCGGTGGCCAGCGACGCCTGATCGCGAACATCGGCCTGCTGCGCCACGATTCGCGCGCCGGTGTCCTCGACAAGCTTGACCGTCGCAGCGAGATCTTCGGGGGTGGACATCGGATAGAGCACCGACGCGATCTGGTCACACAGATCGACCGCGATGATGTCGGCACCATCGGATGCCAGCCGGGCCGCCTCGGCGCGGCCTTGACCACGGGCGGCGCCGGTGATGAAGGCGACCTTGCCTGCGAGCGAGGCCATCAGTGTCTTCGCTTCCTCGCGCGAGCGCTCGTCACGGACGCAGCTGGCCCTTGGCCGGGTCGCCCGCGACGACGGGGGTAAGCATCTTGATGTCCGGTGCGCCGTCGAGAAGCTCACCGACCGTGCCGAACAGCGTCGCCGCCGCGGGTGCCGTGCTGTGTGTCTTCAGCGCGTCCGCGTCGGCCCACTGCTCGACGAAAACGAAGGTTCCGTCGGCCTCGTGCAGCGAGTAGAGATCGCAACCGGGTTCGGAGTGCACCACCTCGATGGCCTGCTTACATGCATTTCGGACCGCGTCGACCGACTCGGGCTTGGCTTTCATCGTTGCGACGACAGTGATGGGCATGGGCGATGGACTCCTCGCTGAGTACGTGGTGGACGAGTGCCTAGCCTACCTAGGCGGTTTCCGCATCGGTCAGCCCATGTCGACCCATATCGTCAGGCCGCCCGCCACGACCGCGAACACGGCGAGGAGCGCGGTGTCAACGGCGCCCAACCGCGTTGCTTCGGTCCTGCCGACACGAATCTCCCTGGCGATCAAAAACAGCGGGAAGGCAACGCTGATCGCGATGGCGAAGCCACCAACGATGTACGCCCAGACGAACCTGACGCCATGCTTACGGGCCTCGACGACCATGAGGATCGCGGCGGCGAGGAAAAACAGCACGATGTCGACCGTGAGCGAACGCGACGCGGCCGTGACCTTGGAGTCGTTGAGGAAGTCGAGCAGGACTCCGCTGGGATTGTCGAAGTAGGCGGCGTTCTGGCTCCACGTCGCAATCAGCGCGGCGATCGAGATCGCGCCATAGCCGGCGCAGAGCACCTTGCTCGAGGTGGGGAGGGCCGTCGTGGCCTGGGATGTCGTCATTTCGGCACAGTAGAGCGCGGCGGGGACCCAATTGAGACCTATCTGTGACCCGTGTGGCAGATGGTGAATATGGGGCATATGCGACTAGGCTTGCGCGCATGGCTAGTAAGACCGCCGCCAGATCCGGTGCCCGTTCGAGCAGGTCAAAGGCCGGTTCGCGGCGCGGGTCCCGCACGGCGCGACCCTCGGCGCCCCGCCGCAAGCCGGCGCGAAGCCGCAACCCGTCGGCCATCTCGTCCGCGGGGGCACGCGTCGGGCGCGGTGTTCGCGCGGGCTGGTTGATGCTGGCCAAGGGTGCGGGGTCTACCGCCCGCTCGGTCGGCCGGGCGCGCGACCTGGAGCCCGGCCACCGCCGCGACGGCATCGCACTGGCGCTGCTTGGCATCGCCGTGGTGATCGCCGCCAGCTGTTGGTTCGACGCCGCGCGTCCCTTCGGGCAGTGGATCGACACCTTCCTTCGGGTGCTGATCGGTTCGGCCGTCGTGGTCATTCCGATCGTGCTCGCCACGGTCGCCGTGGTGGCGATGCGCACCGAACCAGACCCAGAAGCGCGGCCGCGGCTGATCCTCGGCGCCGCGATGATCGCGCTGCCCACACTTGGACTGTGGCATCTGTGGGCGGGTTCGCCGATGGACCCGACCACGCGCCAGCACGCCGCAGGGTTCCTTGGCTTCGCCATCGGCGGTCCGCTGGCGGATGGACTGACCGACTGGATCGCCGCGCCGCTGCTGTTGATCGGCGCGCTGTTCGGCCTGCTGCTGGTGACCGGCACGACGATCCGCGAGGTGCCGTCGACCGTGCAGAGGATGTTCTCCGCGCGCGCATTCCGCGGTGACGAGTACGACGAGGACGAGGAGGACGACGACGCGGCAGAGCATTACGCCGAGGAACGCGAGGACTTCTCCGACGGTTACTACGACGATCCGTCGGCGTACAAGGACGACGAGGCGCAGGCGTGGCCCAGCGGCACCCCGATGGACAACTACCCGATCGACGACGAGGCGCCAACGGTTCCAGAGCCGTCGACCCGGGCCCGCCGCAAGAAACCCGCCAAGAAACAGACGCTGTCACTGGATCGGGTCGTCGATGGCCCCTATACGTTGCCGTCGCTGGATCTGCTGATCGCCGGTGATCCACCGAAGCGGCGCACCGCGGCCAACGACCGCATGGCGGAGGCCATCACCGAGGTGCTGGAGCAGTTCAAGGTGAACGCCGCGGTCACCGGCTGCACGCGCGGGCCGACCGTCACCCGCTACGAGGTCGAGCTCGGTCCCGGCGTCAAGGTCGAGAAAATCACGGCGCTGCACCGCAATATCGCCTATGCGGTCGCTACCGAGAGCGTGCGGATGCTCGCCCCGATCCCCGGCAAGTCCGCCGTCGGCATCGAGGTGCCCAACGTCGACCGCGAGATGGTGCGGCTGGCCGACGTGCTGACCGACCCGTCCACCCGTGGTGATCATCACCCGTTGGTCATCGCGCTCGGCAAGGACATTGAGGGCGAATACATCTCGTGGAACCTGGCCAAGATGCCGCACCTGCTCGTCGCTGGCTCGACCGGTTCCGGCAAGTCCAGTTTCATCAACTCGATGCTGATCTCGCTGCTGTCGCGAGCCACTCCCGAAGAGGTCAGGATGATCCTGATCGACCCGAAGATGGTGGAACTCACGCCCTACGAAGGCATTCCGCACCTGATCACGCCGATCGTCACGCAGCCGAAGAAGGCGGCCGCCGCACTGGCGTGGCTGGTCGAAGAGATGGAGCAGCGCTACCAGGACATGCAGGCCAGCCGGGTGCGCCATATCGACGACTTCAACAAGAAGGTGCGATCGGGTGAGATCACCGCGCCGCTTGGCAGCCAGCGCGAGTACCGCCCTTACCCCTATGTGGTCGCCATCGTCGACGAACTCGCCGACCTGATGATGACCGCGCCGCGCGACGTCGAGGACGCCGTCGTACGGATCACCCAGAAGGCCCGCGCCGCCGGTATCCACCTCGTGCTGGCCACCCAACGGCCGTCAGTGGACGTGGTCACCGGTCTGATCAAGACCAACGTGCCGTCCCGGCTCGCGTTCGCCACCTCGTCGCTGACAGACAGCCGCGTGATCCTCGATCAGCAGGGCGCGGAGAAGCTCATCGGCATGGGCGACGGGCTATTCATCCCGATGGGCGCCAACAAGGCGATTCGGCTGCAGGGTGCGTACATCACCGACGACGAGATCCACGCCGTCGTGCAGGCATGCAAGGACCAGGCGCAGCCCGAATACACCGAGGGCGTCACCAACGCCAAGACCACCGGCGAACGCACCGACGTCGACCCGGACATCGGCGACGACATGGACGTGTTGCTGCAGGCCGTCGAGCTGGTGGTGTCCAGCCAGTTCGGCTCCACATCGATGCTTCAGCGCAAGCTGCGGGTCGGCTTCGCCAAGGCCGGTCGGTTGATGGACCTCATGGAGACCCGCGGCATCGTCGGACCCAGCGAGGGCTCAAAGGCCCGCGACGTGCTGGTCAAGCCCGACGAGCTGGCGGGCACCCTAGCGCTGATCCGGGGCGGCTCCGATGCGGCAGGCGATGACCTAAGCGACTAACCGATGCCGATCCCGACGTCCCCCCGGATTCCGACCCTCACCGGCGGCCCCTCGGGCAATAGCGGCGGCGCTACGGGTCCGCTGCACTGGTCGACGCCCGACAAGGCATCGTGGACACAGGTCCCGCTTGCGCAGTCCCCGGACGCATAGTCGCCGTCCTGGCACTGAGGTATCGCATGCGCCGGTGCGGACGCGATGAGACCAGCGGCGGCGGCACAAGCCACAGCATATGCCAAGACGAGGATCCGACGGATCACATCCACAACGGTACGCCTCACAGCGCCAACAACATTCGGGTATTGCCGAGGATATTCGGCTTGACATACGACAGGTCGAGAAACTCCGCGACACCGGTGTCATAGGAGCGGCACATCTCCTCGTACACCTCGGCGGTCACCGGCGTGCCTTCGATCTCCTCGAAACCGTGACGGGAAAAGAACTCGACTTCGAAGGTGAGCACGAAAATGCGCTCCAGGTGTAGTTCCCTGGCCACGTCCAGCAGCCGGTCCACGATCGCGTGCCCGACACCCTGGCCCCTGACCTTCGGGTGCACCGCCACCGTGCGCACCTCGCCGAGGTCCGACCACAACACGTGCAGGGCTCCGCAACCGATCAGTTCGCCCTCGAGTTCGGCGATCCAGAACTCCTGCACCGCCTCATACAGCGTTACCAAGTTCTTCTCCAGCAAGATCCTGCCGGAATAGACGTCGACGAGCGCCTTCATCGCCGGAACGTCGGACGTGCGGGCGCGCCGGACGACAAGCCGCAGCGACGCCGACGAGCCCTCGGGCGGCGAAGAATCCGGCGCTGCACTCACACGTGCGAGGGTATCGGCACCGGCAACCGATATTCTGTTGCGGTGCCGGGCCAACCCCATACCGATCCGGTGGTTCCGCGCGCCCGGGTGGCGAACATCGCCAACGTGCTCACCGGCCTGCGTCTGGTGCTGGTTCCTGTGTTCCTCGTCGTACTGTTCGTCGGCGACGGCCATGAAACAATTTGGCGGACAGCCGCATTCATCGTCTTTGCGGTCGCCGTGATCACCGATCGGTTCGACGGCGCGCTGGCCCGTAGCTACGGCATGGTGACCGAGTTCGGCACGCTGGCCGACCCGATCGCGGACAAGGCGCTGATCGGCGCGGCGCTGATCGGGTTGTCGATGCTTGGCGACCTGCCGTGGTGGGTGACCGTGGTGATCATGGCGCGCGAGATCGGCGTCACCGCCTTGCGGTTCGCGGTGCTGCGCCGCGGTGTCATCCCGGCCAGCCGCGGCGGCAAGCTGAAGACGCTCGTCCAGGCCGTCGCGATCGGCCTGTTCGTGCTGCCGCTCTCGGGGCCCTGGCTGGCCATCGCATGGGTGGTGATGTGGGCCGCCGTGGTGCTGACGGTGCTCACCGGCGTGGACTACGTCGTCTCTGCGGCCAGGGATTCCCGTGGACGACCCGCTGGTCACTGAGGACGCCCGCGCACTCATCGCCGACCTGACGGTGCGCAGGCAGAGTGTCGCGACCGCCGAATCACTGACGGCGGGCCTGCTGGCCGCCACCCTGGCCGGGGTGACAGGCGCCAGCGTGGTGCTGCGGGGCGGCCTGGTCACCTACATCGAGGACACCAAGATCGCGCTGGCCGGGGTGGCGCCGCAGCTGCTCGACGCGGTCGGCCCCGTCGCCGCCCCCACCGCGCGGGCCATGGCCGTCGGCGCCAGACAGCGCTGCGCCGCGACCTGGGGCATCGGCCTGACCGGGGTGGCGGGCCCCGAGCCACACGGCGGCCATCCGGTGGGCACCGTGTTCCTTGGCCTTGCCGGCCCCGTTGACACAGAGGTCGTCGAGCTGGCGCTGTCCGGTTCACGCTGGGACATCCGGATCGCGGCGGTGCACGAGGCCATCGCGCGGCTGCGGGCGCTGGTAGAGCAACAGCGGTGAGCGCTTGCGCGAAGAGCAGAGCACAGCGATCTGCGCCATCCGGGAACCAACCCGGCGTCGCGCGGCGTTGCCCTAATGACCAAGCCCAGCGAGGGAGGAGAGCACGATGACGGCATTGCTGCGCGAGGTGATCGGCGACGTGCTGCGTCGTGCCCGCACCGAACAGGGCCGCACCCTGCGTGAGGTGTCCGATACCGCCCGGGTCAGCCTCGGCTACCTGTCGGAGGTGGAACGCGGCCGCAAGGAGGCGTCGAGCGAACTGCTCAGCGCCATCTGCGGCGCCCTTGACGTCCCTTTGTCGCGCATGCTGTCGGACGCCGGGGAGGAACTGGCCCGCGAGGAGCTCGCCGCGCTCACGCTCGAGACGGCCATCGCGACCAATATCGACGCCACCACGAAGGTTGTCATCCCGCAGGTCGTCTCGATGGCGGTTGCCTGACCCGATCTTGGAAATCACCAGCAGGGCTGTGGCGATCTGCGCGAAACCGATAAGTTGGCAGTTAGAGCAATCGCACGGTCCCATCGCGGCATCGGCGGAAAACGACACGAAGGCGGAATGAACCCATGGCCAACCCGTTCGTCAAGGCGTGGAAATACCTCATGGCGCTGTTCAGCTCGAAGGTCGACCAATACGCCGATCCCAAGGTGCAGATTCAGCAGGCCATCGAGGACGCCCAGCGGCAGCACCAGGCGCTGACGCAGCAGGCCGCCCAGGTGATCGGAAACCAGCGCCAGCTAGAGATGCGGCTCAACAGGCAGCTTGCCGACATCGAGAAGCTGCAGGTCAATGTCCGTCAGGCGGTCACGCTGGCCGACCAGGCCACCACCGGGGGCGACGCGGCCAAGGCCACCGAGTACAACAACGCCGCCGAGGCCTTCGCTGCGCAGCTGGTGACCTCTGAGCAGAGCGTCGAAGACCTCAAGGCACTCCACGATCAGGCGCTGACCGCCGCCGGTCAGGCCAAGAAGGCGGTCGAGCAGAACGCGATGGTGTTGCAGCAGAAGATTGCCGAACGCACCAAACTGCTCAGCCAGCTCGAGCAGGCCAAGATGCAGGAGCAGGTCTCGGCATCGCTGCGGTCGATGAGCGAAGTCGCCGCGCCGGGCAACACCCCCAGCCTCGACGAGGTCCGCGAGAAGATCGAGCGCCGCTACGCCAACGCGCTTGGGTCGGCCGAACTGGCGCAGAGCTCGGTACAGGGCAGGATGCTCGAAATTCAGCAGTCCAGCGTGGAGATGGCCGGGCATTCTCGGTTGGAGCAGATCCGCGCATCGATGCGCGGTGACCAGTTGCCTGCGGGTGGCACCGCTGCCACCGCTCCGGCCACACCGGCGACCAACCAGCAGCCGACACCGGAAAACCCGCTGTCGCAATAGCTTTCGCAAAGGCATGACAGTGAATTCACGCGCAGGTCGACCAGAGGCTTGGCGCTCGATGGTGTCGCGCGGCTTGCAAAACGGAATAGACACCGCCGCCGAATTTGCCGAAGTGCTCGCCGAAAAGCTGAATGCGGCAGCGGATCCGCGTGCCAAGTTGATGCGCAAACGGCGGTGGGCGCTGCGGCTCGCGCTGTTCTTCACGGTCTCCTGCGTGTTCTGGGTGTTGGTGACGGCGCTGCTGGCGTCGTGGAGCACGCCGGTGTGGGCGCTGTTCATCCCTGCGCCGATCGCTGCGGGTGCGGCGTTCCTTGCGACGCTGTCCTTCCTGCGCTACCGCTGGTTGAAGGGTTCGCCATTGCCGCCGAGGCGGGCAAGGGCCGCCCGGCGGCTGCCGCCATGGGGGTCGGCGGCGCGACAACCGATGGCGGCCCTAGCCGCCTCCGAGCGGGGGTTGTTCTCACTGCTCGGGGTGATGGAGCGCGGCCGCATGCTGCCAGCCGACGAGCTTGGTGAGCTGACCGCGGCGGCCAACCAGACCGCTGCCACCATGGCCGCGACCGCCAACGAGGTGGTGTCGATGGAGCGGGCGAGCAGTTCGGCGCCCCAGTCGCGAGCTCACCTGGCGCCGACGATCACCGCGTTCACCACGCAGCTCGACCACGGTGTCCGTCAGTACAACGAGATGGTGACCGCCGCAGCGCAATTGGTGTCAGCGGCCAACGCAGGCTCGATGTCGAGCTCACCGATGTCGCAGCAGCGCTACCGCGACGAGCTGGTCAGCGCCACCGACCGGCTGATGGGCTGGGCGCAGGCGTTCGACGAACTGGGCCACCTGCGCCGGGCCTAGATGTCGTGCGAACTGGACGGTCCTGACCGGGGACCGTAGCGCTCGATGTACGCCTGGTGAATGTGCGCGTCCTTCTTGCGCTTGAGCTCGTCGGCGAGGCTGGGGTCGAGGCCGTGCTGGCGGAGCCGGTGGCGACGCCACACCTTGTTCAGCGCGTGCGAGAAGAGCAGGAATGGGATGAAGATCGGCAACGTCGTGCTCAGGTGGAGATAGAGCGACATCGGGATGAACCAGAACGGCGACAGCACCAGTAGAGCCGGAATCGCGGCGCGGACCATCGTCCGAGTGGTGGCGCCCTTGCCTGCCAGGTCGTTGCGCACCCAGTCGCGCATCGAGTCCGGCAGCCGCATGCCGTAGCTGTAGCCGATGTACTGCAACAGGTTCGGCTTGGTGCGGGTGGTGTCGCTGTTCATTTAGAACGACGGTCTAAGGGACGGGAACACCGCGGCGACCAGGCCCCGCAGCGGTGCCTTGACGAAGAAGTCGAAGAAGTCGAAGTAGTCGCGCCACAGCGTGATGCGGCCCCCGTTGACCTCAAAGACGCCGCAAACCCAGAACTGAAGACGCAGCGGCCCCATGATCAATGCGTCGGTGCGTTCGGTCAGCACCGTGTCGCCCTCGGCGGCGATCCGGTGAATCTTCACCTCAAAGCCGAATCGACCCTCGCCGCGCCGAAACAGCTTCATGATGCGGTCACGCCCACGGATGGTCGGGAACCCGACGTTCTGCCATGCGATGTTGTCGGCCATCGCGGCTTGGGCAGTGTCGAAGTCCTCGTCCTGTAGGGCGTACAGGAAGGTCTCCACCGTCCGCGCGTTGGCCATGCTGTCCACTGCCGATGTCATGCCCGTCATGCATGCCAGCCTAGTTGGCGCCCGCTGTGGGAGGGTAGGCCCGTGCGGGTCGCCGTGGTAGCCGGACCGGATCCCGGGCACGCGTTTCCCGCCATTGCGCTTTGCCGTCGGTTTCTGGCTGCCGGTGACGCTCCGACGCTGCTCACCGGCGTGGAATGGCTGGACACCGCCCGAGCCGCCGGCGTGGACGCCGTCGAGCTCGACGGTCTGGATCCGACCGAAGCCGACGACGACACCGACGCAGGGGCGAAGATCCACCAGCGGGCCGCACGGATGGCGGTGCTCAACGTGCCGCGACTGCGTGACCTGGCGCCGGACCTGGTGGTGTCCGACGTGATCACCGCGTGTGGAGGGCTGGCGGCCGAGTTGATGGGGCTTGGGTGGGTCGAGCTGAATCCGCACCCGCTGTACCGGCCGTCGAAGGGCCTGCCGCCGCTGGGCAGCGGGCTGGCGCCAGGCGACGGTGTGCGAGGACGGCTGCGCGACGCGGTGATGCGCGCGCTGACGGCCCGGTCGTGGCGGCAGGGCCTGCGCCAGCGTTCGGCGGTCAGAGTCGAAATAGGTTTGCCCGCAGCCGATCCCGGCCCGCTGCGGCGCCTCATTGCGACCCTGCCCGCGCTGGAGGTGCCGCGGCCGGACTGGCCGCCCGAGGCCGTCGTGGTTGGGCCGCTGCACTTCGAGCCGACGTCGTCGGTGCTGACGGTGCCGGCCGGTAAGGGGCCGGTGGTGGTGGTCGCGCCGTCGACAGCGGTGATCGGCACCCTGGGGATCGCTGAGCTTGCCCTTCAGACGCTGATACCCGGGGAGGTGCTGCCCGCCGGTGCGCGGCTGGTGGTGTCGCAGCTGGCGGGCCCAAAGGTCCCCCAAGCCGAGGTGCCGCCGTGGGCGGTGGTCGGGCTGGGCCGCCAGGACGAACTGCTGTCACACGCCGATCTGGTCATCTGCGGCGGCGGGCACGGCATGGTGTCCAAGACGCTGCTGGCCGGCGTCCCGTTGGTGGTGGTCCCTGGCGGCGGCGATCAATGGGAGATCGCCAATCGCGTTGCGCGCCAAGGCAGTGCGCAATTGGTGCGACCTCTGAACGCGGAATCGCTGGTGGCCGCGGTCACCGAGGTGCTGTCGACGCCACGCTACCGTGAGGCCGCCAGGGTGGCCGGCGCCAGCGTCGCCGAGGTGAAAGATCCGGTACGGGTGTGCCATGAAGGGCTTTCACGCTCTGGGTAGGTTGGTTTCGTGCGGCTGACAGAATTCAATGAACTCGTCGAAGGACAGTTCGGGCCGGTGCGTGGCGCGTCCATCCTCGTCGACCACGCGCTGACCGGATTCGGCGGGCGAACCGCCGCCAAGGCCATCGAGGACGGCGTCGATCCGCGCGACGTATGGCGCGCGCTGTGCGCCGACTTCGACGTCCCGCGCGACCAGTGGTGACGCTCTAGCCGCGCTGACCCAGCAGTTGCGCCGTCTCCCGGTGCAGCCGTCCGAAGTTGTAGTAGGCCGCGCACGCGCCCTCCGGGGACACCATGCACGTGCCGATCGGCGTTTCCGGTGTGCAGGCCGTGCCGAACACCTTGCACTCCCACGGCTTGATGACGCCCTTGAGCACCTCCCCGCACTGGCACGCCTTGGGGTCGGCGACCCGCACGCCCGGCATCTCGAACTTGCGTTCCGCGTCGAACTCCGAGTAGTCGGGATGCACCTTCAAGGCGCTCTGTGAGATGAATCCCAGTCCGCGCCATTCGAAGTGCGGCCGCAGCTCGAACGTCTCGGCCAGCAGCTTGAGCGCCTGGGTGTTGCCCTCGGGACGAACCACCCGGGTGTACTGGTTCTCGACCTCGCAGCGCCCGTCGCGAATCTGTTGCAGCAGCATGTGCACCGAGGCGAGGATGTCGAGCGGCTCAAACCCCGCTACCACCATGGGTTTTCCGTACACCTCCGGCACGAACCGGTAGGGGCGCAGGCCAACCACCGTGGATACATGGCCTGGCCCGAGGAACCCCGAGAGCCGCAGGTCGGGCGACTCGAGGATGGCCTTGATCGGCGGGACGATCGTGACGTGGTTGCAGAACACGCTGAAATTGCGGACGCCGAGCGCGCGCGCCCGAACCAGGGTGACGGCGGTGGACGGCGCAGTCGTCTCGAAACCGACCGCGAAGAACACGACGTGGCGGTCGGGGTTGTCGACCGCGACTTTGAGCGCGTCGAGCGGCGAGTACACGAAGCGCACGTCGGCGCCGCGGGCTTTCGCCTCGATCAGGTTGCCCTTTGAGCCGGGCACTCGCATCATGTCGCCGAAGGTGGTGAAGATGACGCCGGGCTGCTCGGCCAGCCACATCGCGTCGTCGACGCGGCCCATCGGAATAACGCACACCGGACAGCCGGGTCCGTGCACGAGTTCCACGGCTTCGGGCAGCAGGTGCTCGATGCCGTGCCGGTAGATGGTGTGTGTGTGACCGCCACACACCTCCATGAACTTGAAGTGGTCAGTGCCCGCCAGATCGGTGATGGACTTCACCAGCGCACGTGCGGCCGCCGGGTCCCGGAATTCGTCGACGAATCTCATTGCGTTTCAACCCCTTCCCGTCACGCGATTTCCGATGCGTTGAACGCTTCGATCTCATTGACGTAGTCGGCACCCATTTTCTGCACTTGGTCGAGCGTCATCGATGCCTCGAACTCGTCGATCTTTGCCATCGCGAAGCCGACGTGCACGAGCACCCAGTCACCGACCTGCAGGTTGTCGTCGGCCAGCAGGCGCACGCTGATGTTCCTTCTGACACCGTTGACGTCGACCTTGGCCAGCGACTGCTCGGCGTCGACGATGTCGACCACTTGACCAGGTATTCCCAGACACATAGCGTTCTCCTCTCAAAGCTTTCAGCAGATGCGCGGCAGCGGATCACCGACGAGCATGTCGACGATCCGGCTGCCGCCGAACGACGTTCGAAGCGCGACGATTCCGTGCGGCTGCGGCACGATCTCGCCCACGACCGCGGCATCGGCGCCTTGCGGATGTTCGCGCAGTGCGGCGATCGCCGCGTCTGCCTGCGCCGCAGGAACTATGGCGACGAACTTGCCCTCGTTCGCCACGTACAGCGGGTCGATGCCGAGCATGTCGCAGGCGCCGAGGACCTGCGGCTGAATCGGCAACCTGTCCTCGTCCAGGATCAGCGCAAAGGGGGAGTCCTTGACCAGTTCGTTGGCCACGGTGCCGACGCCGCCGCGCGTTGCGTCGCGCATCCATCGCGTCGACGGCGCGGCCGCAAGCAGTGTCTCGACCAGTTCGTGCACGGGCGCGGTGTCCGAGGCGATGTCGGCGTCGATGGCCAGGTCACCGCGGGCGAGCATGACTGCCATCCCGTGCTCGCCGATCGTTCCTGACAGCACCACCTTGTCGCCGGGCTGTACGAGGCTGCGGGACAACTGCCTGCCTTCGGGGATCACGCCGACGCCGGCCGTGCAGATGTACACACCGTCTGCTGCGCCCTTGCCGACGACCTTCGTATCGCCGGTGACGATCTGCACACCCGCCTTCGCCGCGGCTTCGCTCATGTCCGCGACGATCTCGCGGAGCTCCGCGATTGCGAAACCCTCCTCGATGACGAACGCCGCCGACAGCCATTGCGGACGCGCGCCCGACACCGCGAGGTCGTTGATCGTTCCATGCACGGCGACGTGGCCGATGGATCCGCCCGGAAAGCGCCGCGGCGAAACGACATACGAGTCGGTCGTGAACGCAAGCCGTTCACCCGATGCGGTGCGCAGCGCGGCGGCGTCGCCGAGTTGTTCGAGTTCGTCGTTGCGGAACGCCTCGAGAAACACCGCGTCGATGAGCGCTGCCGACGACTTGCCGCCCGCACCGTGCGCGAGCGTCACCACGTCGTCGAGCAGACGCGGACGTCGCTGCCGGAACTTGTCGATGCGTTCCAGCACACGGTCTTCGCGCTGCGCGGCAGTCATCGGTTCTGTCGTCATGAAGCGTGCGCTCCGTTCAGCGGACGGGCCATGTGATCCTGGGCCACCGACCACAGCCGGTAGCCGAGCATCGCGTGGCTCTCCTGGATGCGGTGGATGCTCTGCGATCCCACCGTGAAGCAGAAGTCGAGGTCCTCGGCGACCGCCATCCGGCCGCCGTCATGGCCGGAGAACCCGATCGTCAACAGGCCGCGTTGCTTCGCTTCGGTGATCGCCGTCAACAAGTCTTCGGAATTGCCCGATGTCGACAGCGCGATCGCGACGTCGCGGTCGCGCGCGTGGGCGATGATCTGACGCTTGAAGATCAGCTCGAACCCGACATCGTTGCCGAGCGCGGTCACCACCGCTTCGTCGGCGGCCAGCGACCACGCCGCCACCGGCCGGCCCCGCGCGGGACGGCTGAACAGGGACGCCAGCGTCGCGGCGTCGGTGGAACTGCCGCCGTTGCCGAACGTGTAGAGCCGGCCGCCACGGCAGAACCGGTCGGCCATCTCGGTCCCTGCGGCGATCAACTCCTCGCCGTACTCGTCCAGCGAGGACCGCTGAAGCGCAGCGCTCTCGGACGCTTTACCCCTTGCCGAGGCGGCCAGGTCGGCGAGCAGGCTGGTGGCGTCGGTCTCCTCAGACTCGATGAACGGGTAAAGGAAGCTGGTGTTGTCGGACTCGGTCATCGGGTCACCTCACTTTCCAGCCGGGTGATCGCGGCTCCTGCGTGCACCAGCACGAGGTCGTTGGGCGCGACGTCACCCAGCATCGTGACGTCCACCCACTCCTCGCCGTTGGCGGTGCGGACCAACGCAGCACTCGTGGCATCGGCCGGTTCGACCAGCACCTCACCGAGCCGGCCCTCGTCGCTGCACGTCACGCAGACGTCGTCAATGCATTCGTCGGAAGCGGGCTTCAGCAGCCCGGGATGCTCAAAGCAGACGTGGGTGAGTTCCCACAGCAGGTGGTACATCAGCACGAACGTCCCGGTGGTCGGCACCATCGGGTCGTCGGAGTCGATCCAGAGGATGTGGTTGGCCGCGCCGGCAGGCGGGCGCGGACCCGAACCGATCCACAGGGTCAGGACGCCCCACGCCTGCGCGCGTCGCATGGCGTCGACCACCGCGGGTTCGTCGGCCGACGCGACCGCAATCAGCAGGTCGCCCGGCTGACTCGCGACCCGCGCCTGCGCCACGGGATCCGGTTCGACGAGCGCCACCGACGGCAGCGCCCGCTTGCCCATGATCACCGGGTGCACGAATTCGACCGCGACATGGTGGGCGTGCGGTTCCCACTGGGGCGATATCACCCAGAGCGTGGCGCCGTCGTGGAATCTGCGGGCGAGGTCCAGTGCGGCGGCCGCCAAATCGGCGGACAGGTCGGCATCGACGAACGACCCGCCGAGCTTCGCGGTAATGGTCATCTTCGACCTCCCCTCGCTAGCCTGCCCCTACCCACGAGTGTGCTCCGATCCCGCTATGACCGAAAGGTTTTCGGAACGTGCGGTGTTGACCAGATCGAGCGTCGCCAGGGTCGCAGCAGCCAATGCGGCGCTTTCGTCGTTGCTGAGAGTCCCGCAAACCCAGTCCCAGTGCACGGACACGGTCGCGCCCGGTTCCGGCGTTGGCGCCAGTGACACACCGCCTTTGCTCCAGCACACGCGCTCGGTCCTTGGCTCGCCCAATGTGAGCATGCCCGCATCGAGCGTCAGCGGACGCGACGCGATCTGCACCTGCTCACCCGCCACTGATTCGACCGCTCCCCAGCGGATGCGGCAATCCTGCATCACCCCTAGCGCGGTTGTCGCATCGCGGCTCAGAAACCGCACCCAGGGATAGACGACGAAGACGTGAAAGCTGTGGTGCGCCAACACGCGGGTCGGCGTGGTCAACTCGCCCAGCAGCCCCGTTACCTGGCCCTTGAACGCCGTCCGCAGTCGGGTCAACAGCACCGCGGGGTCGACCCTGTCCAATGAAGGCCCGCCCACCCAATAGCTACGGACGATGTCCTCGTCGAGCGGATCGGAACTTGCGACCGCATCGGCGATGGCGGTCAGGTACGGCCACGCACCGTCGAATTCCTTGGCGTGGGTTGCGAGTTCCGAAGGACCGTCGCCGTCGGCCGGCCCGCAGTAGCCGAGCTCATTCGGCGGGTACGCATACCTGGCGAACAATTCGTGGCCCTTGGGCATCGGTCCTCCGTTCATCCGGAGTTCCCTACCAAGAGCTGGCCCAGCGCAATCCCGCCGTCGTTGGGCGGAACGCGTCGATGAGTGATCACATGGAATCCCTCGTTCTGCAAGCCCTTCAACGACAATCCGAGCAACAGCGCGTTCTGGAAGACGCCGCCAGACAGCGCGACGGTCTGCGACGCATCCCGTTCCGCGCGTGCGAGGTCGACGATCAGATCGGCGACGGCGCAGTGGAACCGCGCCCCGATCACCGCGGCGGATACACCTTGGCGCTGGTCGCGGACCACGGCCCGCACCACCGGCGTCGGGTCGATCAGCGCCGGTTGGCCCGACCGATCGACGTCGAACGCGTAAACAGTCGCGCCACCGCCGACGCCGCGGGCAAGACCCTCCAGCTCGATGGCCGCCTGCGCTTCATAGGCGACCACCTGGCGCACGCCTGCGAGCGCGGACACCGCGTCGAACAGCCGGCCGATGCTTGATGTCGGCGCGCAGCCAAGGCCCGTCTCGAGCTGATGGCGCAACACCCGTTGCTCGTCGGCAGGGCACGCCGCCACCGGCGGCAGATCCGGCTCCCAGGGGATTTCCGCCGCCCACAGGTGGGCCAGCGCCATCCGGTATGGCCGCAGAACGCTGATGTCGCCGCCTGCGAGCGGCACGTACTTGAGTTGTGCCAGGCGTTGGTAGCCCTTGTAGTTGGCGAGCAGCACCTCGCCGCCCCACACCGCGGCGTCGGATCCGTAGCCCGTTCCGTCGAACGCGAATCCGAGCACCTGCTGTGAACCGTCAAGGCCGTGTTCGGCCATCACCGCTGCGATATGCGCGTGGTGGTGTTGGACGGTCCGGACAGGCCGGCCTGCGGCATTGCGGTAGGCCCAGGAGGTCGACCGGTAGAGCGGATGGGCATCGGCCACAAGCACTTCGGGTTCAACGGCGGTCAGCTGCTGCAGGTGGCGCTGTGCGGCATCGAAGGCGGACAGCGTCGCGAGGTCGTCCATGTCGCCGATATGCTGGCTGAGCCAGGCGTATCTCCCATCTGCGACCGCCATCGTGTTCTTCAGGTCGGCCCCGACCGCCAGCGTCGGGGGCACCGACACCGGCAACGCGATAGGCAGTGGCGCATAGCCGCGAGAACGCCGGACCGGCAACTCAAGGCTCTCGCCTTGATTGTCGGCCCCACCGACGACAACCACCCGAAGGACCGAGTCGTCGCAGGGCACCAGGATGGCCCGATCGTGCATCAGCCAGCCGTCGGCGAGGTGCGAAAGCCGTTTGAGCGCATCGTCGTCGGTGAAGCAGATCGGCTCCCCGCCGAGATTGCCGGACGTCATCACCAGCACGGGCGGCCCCGCGTCGTCTCCTGGCAGCCCGAACAGCAGCGTGTGCAGCGGCGAGTAGGCCAGCATGACGCCGAAGTCGGGGTTGCGCGGCGCAACCGCGTCGGCGATCGGCGCATCGCGCCGGCGGGGCACCAGCACGATTGGCCGCTGCGGACCGCACAGTAGCCGAGCGGACGGGTCGTCGATGTCGGCGACGTCGCGGGCGGTCGACAGGTCGGGCACCATCACCGCAAACGGCTTGTCCCCGCGCCGCTTTCGCCGTCGCAGCTCGGTGACGGCGGCGTCGTTGCCTGCGTCGCAGGCGAGGTGGTATCCGCCGATTCCCTTGATCGCGAGGACGCCACCGTCGCGCAGCAGCCGTCGTGCCCGCAGCAGTCCTTGTTCACCGTCGGTCATGCCACCGTCGCCGTCGCGGTAGCGCAGCGTCGGTCCGCAGTTCGGGCAGCACACGGGTTGGGCGTGGAACCGCCGGTCGGCGGGGTCGTTGTATTCGCGGGCGCACTCGGCGCACATCGGGAAGGACGCCATGGTGGTGCAGGCGCGGTCATAGGGCAGGGAAGCGATGATGGTGAAGCGGGGGCCGCAGTTGGTGCAGTTGACGAACGCATGGCGGTAGCGCCGGTTGGACGGGTCGTGTTGTTCGGCCGCACAGTCTGCACACATGGCGACGTCGGGGGAGGCCAGCGTGCGGCCACCGTCGGAGCGCGATGTGTCGGCGATAGTGAAGCCGGTGCCACCGACGGGCGGGATATGTTGGGTTTCAATCGATTCGATGACGGCCAACGGTGGCGGCCGGTCGCGCAACCGCGCGAGGAAGTGGTCGATTTCGGCGGGATCGCCCTCCACCTCGATGATGGCGCCGGAGGTGTCGTTGCGCACCGACCCTGACAATCCGAGGGCGGCCGCGGTGGTGTAGACGAACGGTCGGAACCCTACGCCTTGAACCACGCCGTGCACGCAGACACGTAACCGGCGCCGAGCGGTCATGGCGACGCCTCGGTATCTCGGCCTCTGCCCATCAGCTCCAGCCCCGCCATCGCGGCGTCGGCACCGGCTCGGTCTGTTTTCTCAACGACGAAGCCCATGTGGATGATCACCCAGTCGCCCGCGGCGAACGTCTCTTCGGGCAGCATGCCCACGTTCACCTTCCGGTTCTCTCCCGCGACGTCCACCAGCGCGAGCTGGTCGCCGTAGCCCTCGAGCATTCCAATGACCTGACCGGGGATTCCAAGACACATGGTTCAGCCTTTCCCTACCGTCGACCGCGCCAACAGGTCGGCTACCACGATCTCGATTGCCCGCACCGCCTCGGGTACGGCCGCGCCGACAGCATCCGACAGCCCGATGCCCTCCTGGACACTGTCGATCTCGCAACCGATCACCACCGTGTAGGGCGGCGTTCCGCCGAGCGCGGTGAGGTTGGCGAAGACGGCGCCGGGATCCATCGCGTGGGCGTCGAGACGCGCTGTGGACGTGAGGCTTTCAAGGTCAGCCTCGAAGACGTGTACGGTGCCCGGCGCGCCCTGGCTGGGAATGGCGTCGACAAGGACCAGTCCACGGCATCCGTCGAGCAGGTCGTAGGCCAGGTGCATGCCGCGGATGCCGTAGTCCACCACCTGCACCCGCGGGTTGGCGAGCTCGTGCGGGACACGGCGTAACACCTCGGGGCCAAAGCCGTCATCCCCGAGGAAGATGTTGCCGATCCCGGCTACCAGAATTCGAGACGTGGTCACACCTCGCAGGCAGTCACATGCGGCGGATCTTCAGGTAGCGCCTGGCATCCGGGATCGACATGACCCCAACCATCGCGCCTGCGAGTACGACAACCGCCGCAGCACCTACGGCTATCCAACCCACTATCGCCATTTTCTAACTCCTTTCGATTAACGGTTCGACTTCGTCGGGTGCGAAGTACAGGTAGCGGCCGTACCAGTCATGCAGGTCGGCGGCCGGATCGTCCTCGAGGACAACGCCGACGTGCTGATCGCCGTCGACGTCCTCGTGCACCGAGGTCACGCGCGCGATCTTGTCGGCGTAGAAGAGGTCCTGGGCATCTGCCCTGCGCGACGGCCGCAGCCGGACCCGGCTACCACGGGTCACCCGGGTGCCGTTGACCAGGATCGCATCCAGTCCCGGGCGTACCGCGGTGTCCGCCATGGGATCCCACCAATCCACATCCGCGGGGATCTCCGGTATCAGCCCCGGTTCCTGGGTCGGTGCGTGCGGATTGCGCAGCACGCCATGCAGATCCAGCATGGCCTCCGGTGACATCGAGTCGCATCGGTCGATGATCCGGGCGGCCAACGGGTCGGTGGCGCGCGCCTGTGCCTTCTCCTCGTCGGTCATTGTCATGACCCGCAGGGTGAGGATCTCGTCGATTTCGGTGGAGTCGAACAGCGCGCCCTTGCTCTGTTCCGCGATCTCGGGGTGGTCATACAGGATGATCGGAGACACAAGCACCAAGTCGGCTTCGCCGGCAGGTCCCGAAAGCACGGGGAAGCAGCGGTGTTGCCCGCACCGCGCCACCGCGGCTGCCGCTGAATCCGGCGGTTCCAGCAGCGACACGAATTCCCCTTCGTTGACTTCGATGAGCAGGTGCGTGCCGATCAGCGAGGTCGCGATCGCCTCGTCCTTGTCTGCGGCGGGTGGCGCGGTGTTGCGCACCTCGAACGTCAGCCGGAGCAGATCACCGTCCTGTTCGGCGGACATCGCGACCAGCCCGGGTAGCGAACGACGGGTCCGCACGATGCGGCCGCCTTCCACGTTTTCGACGTCTCGGCCGGCGGGCACCGAGAACTCGCACGTGCGAGGAAGACTCGTGACGCGGAACGGCTCGATCGATATCTCGCACTCCACGGCCTCGTCCCAGCTGAGCCACCTCTGCGACCCTGCGGTCAATTCGTCGACCGGATCGAACCGGCCGCCGCCGACGTCGCGTTCGACCCCACGGTGCTGCAACTGCAGGAACCGCACCACGCCGGACAGCGACGGGACTCGGTAGGACCGCACCAGCACCTGCGCGGAGAGCGTGCCGTCCTCACCGAGGCCCGTGTCCGCTGCGCCCTGCGGCCCCAGCACCCCGAACTGCCAGCGCGACTGATTCTTGGTCGAGGTGGCGCGGTATGGGTAGAGGAGGTAGCCCTCGTAGAGCACCGCGTCGGCGACGGCGCGGGCCCGATCCCAATTGGCGCTCATCGGATCTCGCTCGCCGAGCTCGCCGCCAGCAGCGAGGTGATCGCGTCATCGAACCCGAGCAGGCCCCGCGCCGATCGATACGCGGCCAGCGCGTCGATGGTGTCGCGGTCCAGCCGCAGCCATCCGGTGTTCGGGAAGTGCTGCTGGATGAGGTCACGCCAAACGGACACGGGCAGGTCGTAGCGATCCTCGCGGTCCCACGGCACCTGCTGGACCGCGAAGCCATCCTGGCCCCGCGCGAAAACGGTTCCACTGAACAGGAACTGCAGCGGGATGGTGCCGTCTTGCAGCGCATGTATGTATTTGGCCGCGGCAACCTCGAAGTCATACGTGCACTCCAGGGGCAGATTCACCTGAGTGGTGCCGGTGAATCCCGCCACCATGGCGGTGGTGTGTTGCCACAGGAACGTGTGCTGCGTGGTGGCCCAGCGTTCGCGTGCGCCGAACAGGTCCAACAGGCCTGCGGCCTCGGTGTCGGAGTAACCGCGGCGCATCGGGTCGATGCGGACCTGGCAGCGTAAGGCGATCGCGTGGATCGGATCATCGCCGTCTGCTGCGATGCCGACGCGGGCCATCAGAATCGGCGTCACCGCGTAGGGCTCCGGTGCCACGTCCACGACGGCGAAGGTGACCTCGCTCATCCGGCGACCACCTTGCTCCTGGTCCTGACGTGATCGAAGAAGTCGTCGATGAATTCGCGGACTTCCTGCCCACCGTCGAATCCCCGCCACATCATGCGCATCCGTCCGACGAACTCGTAGCACGCGTCGATTGGCACCAAATGGCATTCCGGAGCGCCGTTTTCGTCCTCTGGAACCCGCACGATCAGCGCCTCGGTGTCGGCGGCGAGCAGGTCCACCCGCGGTTCCGCGGCGCGGATCCCGTCCCACGCGCCCAGATCGAGCTCCGATTCGGTGGCCCCGGCCGGACCCGGATAGAACCCCACCGTGCGGTCGAGCGCGGAGTTGTGGAAGAAGAACGCCAGTCCGACCGGTATCTGCAGGGCCTCCCACCGGCGACGGTCGAACGCGAAATCGGGGAAGGCCAGATAACGGTCCGGCACGGCGCGGTAACGCAATTCGGCGTCGGTATCGGTGAATAGCAAATAGCACCCTCGGCAGACGCACATCAGTTGCCTGCCTTCGACATTCACGACGTGCTGGTGTTCGTCGGCGATCGTCTCCGAGCACATCTCACAGCGCTCGCCGACCGGCTCCGGCGCTGCGCGGTTGGCGCGGATGCGCGCGAGAACGTCGAACGCAGACCCGCTCACAACGCCACTTCCTCCGCGGGTAGCGCCATCGACAGCAGGCCATCGCGAATCAGCACAGGAAGGGGCTCGAGATGGACGGCGCTACCGACGCCAACGCCGGCGTGAATTGCGTCGTAGCCGGTGTTGCATTGCGGACATCGCAGCACCTCACCGCGCAGTTGCGTGCCGGCCATCGACGCCCCGCAGGCGGCGCATCGGTCGCGGTAGGCGAAGAAGTCCTCGCCAACGCGGCATGCCAACACCACCGAGCCGGCCACCGAGAAACCGCCGACTTCGCCAGGAGCCAGCTCGGCCAGGTCGGGAACTGGCTGCCATGCCGCTGCGCGATGACCGTCCGCGTGCACCCTGGTCATCAGTGAGTCCGGCGGAATCACCCCTGACGTCGAGCTCTTCTCCTCCGCAACGACTTCGATCATGGAGATCTCCGGCGCGGCCGCCCGGACCGCGTCTTCGACCGCCAGTTCCAACGTCACCGCCGACGACGGGCAGCTTTTGCAACTGCCCGCGAACTGCAGATGCACAGTCTCGCCGTCAACCCCGACCAGATGCACGTCCCCGCCGTGCGATCCGAGGTAGGGCCGAACGCTGTCCAGCGCTTCTGATACCCGCCGCTCGACATCGTGCGGGTGCAGTCCGTGCACGAGCAGCAGGCTGGCGACAAGATCGTCGGCCGCGAACCTGTCCGCCAGACCCGGATTCGCGGCCCGCGCGAATGCCATCACCCGCTCAAGGGCCGCCCCATAGAGGTCGGTCACCTCACGGACGAGTTGCTCCGCGCGTTCCCGCGCGCCTGCGCCGCCCGAGGAGGACGCGTCGAGCAGGGTTTGGATGCGGTCGCCCGCCGTGCGCCACTGCGCGTCGTCCTGGGTTTCATCCGGGCCTGGCAGTGTCGGCGGGGCCATACCCTATTCCCCGGTGACAGATTGGGTTGGGGAGTGCAGTAGATCCAACGTCTTCCCCTTTCCGAGGTACATGTGTACCCCGCAGGGCAGACACGGGTCGAAGCTGCGCACCGTGCGCATGATGTCGATGCCCTTGAAGTGCTCCCTGTCGTTCTCCTCGAAGATCGGCTGGCCCTGCACCGCGTCCTCGTACGGCCCCGGTGTGCCGTAGCTGTCCCGCGGACTGGCGTTCCACGGTGTCGGGGGATACGGATGATAGTTCGCGATCTTGCCGTCCCTGATCACCATGTGATGCGACAGCACCCCGCGCACCGCCTCGGTGAAGCCGCAGCCGATGCCTTCGTCGGGAACCTCGAACTTCTCCCACGTCTTCGTGCGGCCTGCGCGAATCTCCACGAGCGCCTTCTCGGCGAAGTGCAGTGCGCATGCTGCGGCGTAGGCCTGGAAGTAGGTTCTTGCGCGGTTGCGCTCGAGCGTGTTGCTGCCGTACTGCGGAACCTTCCACTCGAACGACACGGGTCCCATCAGCGCGGTCTTCGGCAAGTTGATCTGCACGCTGTTTCCCGTGGCCTTCACGTAGCCGATGTCGACCAAGCCGGCGAGCGCGGTCGCCCACAGTCGGGCCAGCGGGCCGCCACCGGTGTCCAGCGCCAAATGGTCGCGGCCGTCGAACCAGCGCGGCCCCATCACCCAGCTGTACTTGCCGTCGAAGTCGCGCTTCTGCGGCCTCGGGTTGGTGTGCTGGTTCCACGGGTGACGACGATCGATCGGATTGCCGAGCGGGTCGGTCTTGACGAACATCTCCTGGTCGGTCCAGTCGTCGTAGTAGGAGTGCCCCAACAGGATTCGGATGCCGAGGTTGATGTCAACCAGTGAATGAGTGTGCAGCTTGCCGTCGATCACCACACCGGGCGTCACGAACATGGCGTCGCCCCAGCGCTCCATGTCCTTGTAGGCGAAGTTGCAGACCTCGGGATCCTGGAAGGATCCCCAGCAGCCCAGCAGGGTGCGGCGCAGACCGACCTGGTCGTAACCTGGCAACGCTTCGTAGAAGAAGTCGAAGAGGTCGTCATGCATTGGCACGACCTTCTTCATGAACTCCACATACCGCATCAGCCGCGTCATGTAGTCCGTCATGAGCTGAATCGTCGCGGTGGTGCCGATGCCGCCCGGGTACAGCGTGGACGGGTGCACATGCCTGCCTTCCATGAGGCAGAACATCTCTCGCGTCCACCGGCTGACCTGCAGCGCCTCGCGGTAGAAATCGCCGGTGAACGGGTTGAGCGCCCGCATGATGTCGGCGATCGTGCGGTAGCCGTGTGCGCCGGCGTGCGGAGACTGGGTGTTCTCGGCCTTGGCCAGCACGCTCGGATTGGTCTCGGAAACCATCTTCTCGCAGAAGTCCACGCCGACCAGATTCTCTTGGAAGATGTTGTGGTCGAACATGTATTCCGCGGCCTCACCGAGATTGATCAGCCACTCTCCGAGGTGCGGCGGCTTAACGCCATAGGCCATGTTCTGGCAATAGCAGGAACAAGTGGCGTGGTTGTCACCGCAGATGCCGCAGATGCGGCTGGTGATGAAGTGGGCGTCGCGAGGATCCTTGCCCTTCATGAAGATCGAATAGCCGCGGAAGATCGACGACGTGCTGTGGCACTCGACGACTTCCCTGTTGTCGAAGTCGATCTTGGTGTAGATGCCGAGGCTGCCGACGATGCGGGTGATGGGATCCCATGCCATCTCCACCAATTGGCCGGGATCCCGCTTCACATGTGACGGCTCGGGGATGATCGTTGTCATCGAACTGTTCTCTTTCGTCTAGTGAGCAGCGCTGCAAAACTTTTCGGCGATGGGAAGCGCACGTGCAGCAAGTCCGGGAGGACCCGCACCTACCAGGTGCGGGTTGCTCCGGACTCGAGTTTCATGCCGGGATGCCGCCACTTTGGCTCTTTGTCCACGGTGCGACCGGTGATGTGGCGAAGGTTGCGGATGACCGAGCCGTACAGACCCGACGCCGTCGTGGAAACCTTGCCGCCCGGCGGTTCGTCCATGAACGGCATGAACTTGTCCGGGAAACCGGGCATCGTGCATCCGATGCAGATGCCGCCGACGTTCGGGCAGCCACCGATGCCGTTGACCCATCCGCGCTTGGGGACGTTGCACTTGACAACCGGGCCCCAACAGCCCAGTTTCACAATGCATTTCGGAGAGCCGTATTCGGTGGCGAAGTCGCCCTGCTCGTAGTAGCCTGCGCGGTCACAACCCTCGTGCACGGTGTTGCCGAACAGCCACGTGGGCCGCAGCGCTTCGTCCAGCGGAATCATCGGGGCCTGGCCGGTTGCCATGTAGAGCAGGTAGGTCAGCGTCTCGGCCATGTTGTCGGGATGGGCCGGGCAGCCAGGCACGCAGACGATCGGAATGCCCGCCTTGCTCTTCCAGTCCCATCCGAGATAGTCGGGCACACCCATCGCTCCGGTCGGATTACCCGCCATCGCGTGAATGCCGCCGTACGTGGCGCAGGTCCCGACCGCGACGATGGCGGTGGCCTTCGGTGCCAGCCGGTCCAGCCATTCGCTCGTCGTCATCGGCTGACCGGTCGCGGGGTCGTTGCCGAACCCGCACCAATAGCCTTCGTCCTTGAGCGCCTCGTTCGGAATGGACCCCTCGACGACGAGGACGAACGGGTCTAATTCGCCGCGTTCGCCCTTGAAGAACCACTCCAGGAAATCATCGGCGCCCCCGGTCGGTCCGCACTCGAAATCGATGAGGGGCCAGTGGACGGCGATCTTTGGCAGACCGGGAAGTGCGCCGAGCGCAATCTCCTCAATGCTGGGTTGGGTGGCGGCAGTCAACGCCACCGAATCGCCGTCACAACTCAAACCGGCATTGATCCACAGAACGTGGATCAGGGCCTCTTCCGCTTTGACTGCAGCCTCAGTTGGCATGTGTCACAGCTTTCTGGGGTCAGGCTGAGACCCCTGACGTCGCACAGATTCGACGGTGCGCCGACTTCTCCAGCGCTAGTTTCTCGGTTTACTCTCGGGTCTATGTCTTGTCAACGGATCGTCGGGACATAAAGCCGTTTGCCGGAAACTCGGTCTGCGCGCTGATCCAGTCGTACCATCCCTGGATCCCCTTTCCGCTCGTGGCGGACAGGGGCAACACCTCTACGCCGGGGTTGACGGACCGCGCGTACTCCGAGCATTTATCAAGATCAAAGTCGACATAAGGCATTAGGTCGACCTTATTGACGATGACCAATCCGGCCGCGGCAAACATGTGCGGATACTTCAACGGCTTGTCGGTGCCCTCGGTTACCGAGATCACGACCACTTTGCTTTGTTCACCGAGATCGAACAAAGCGGGGCACACCAGGTTGCCGACGTTCTCGATGAACAGCAACGACGCCGGCGCCGGGTCGAGGGCTCCGAGCGCGCGGCGCACCATCTCGGCGTCGAGATGACAGCCCGCGCCGGTGTTCACCTGGACAGCCCGCCCGCCCGCCGCCTGAATCCGATCGGCGTCCAGCAGAGTTTCCTGGTCGCCTTCGATCACGGTGACGGGCTGACGGCCGGTGAGTTCGCGGATGGTCCGTTCGAGCAGCGTCGTCTTGCCGGCACCGGGCGAACTGGTCATGTTCAACGCGAGGATGTTGCGCTCGGCCAGCCACGCGCGGTTCTGCTCGGCGATGAGATCGTTCTTTGCCAGGACTTTCTGTTCCAGAGAGACGGTTTCGGTGTGCACGTGAACGTGGTCGTGCTCGGGGGAGTGGTCGGGGGCGTGCTCGTGGTCATGCGGATGTTGATGGTGATGGCCTTCGCCTGCCAGCGTGATCACCGCTGAATCGTCGCCGCATCCGCACGTTGCACACATGGTCAGCTCACTTCCATCGAGAGAATACGGAGGTCCCGGCCTGCCAACACTTCGACGTCGGCACTTCCGCAGGGGCACAACAAGATCAAGTCGTGCAGTTCGAAGCTCTGTCCGCAGCTGCGGCAGCGCGCCGAACCGGGTTGCACATTCAGGTCGAGGCGAGCGCCGTCGGCGACGGTGCCCTCGGTGGCGAGCTCGAAACAGAACTGCATGGCATCGGGTACGACCGCGCACAGCGCACCGATCTGCACCTTGACGCTGTGCACGTGGCGACCCGCGGCGTGCTCACACACCGCGTCGACAACGCTCTGCGTCAGCGCCATTTCGTGCATGTCTGTCCGCTCTAGCCGGATGTCGCAGGCCTACCGGCTGCGTGACCGGATGAACCCCACCATAGGACGGGGAACCTCATTGGGCGAACAGACGCAGAATCCCCTCGACACGCCGTCGCGAGGGTGATTTTGCGTTCCCCAGCTCGCGCGTTGGCCCAACTCGCGAGCGCACGGCGTGTCTACTTGAATCGAACAGGTGTTCGTCTACTGTGGGCAGTGTTCGACGGCTAGATGCTGGTCAGGCCGACTTGTCGGTGGCGGCCTCTAGCGTCACGGCCAACCGATCGACACCGATCACCGAACACCCACGAGGATGGAGATCACCCCCATGACGCAGGTACCTGACCGCGAGAAAGCCCTCGAGCTGGCCCTCGCGCAGATCGACAAGAACTTCGGGAAGGGCTCGGTGATGCGGCTCGGCGACGAGGTGCGCCAGCCCATCTCTGTCATCCCCACCGGCTCGATCGCCCTTGACGTGGCGCTCGGCATCGGCGGGCTGCCGCGCGGCCGGGTGGTCGAGATCTACGGCCCGGAATCCTCGGGTAAGACCACCGTCGCGTTGCACGCGGTCGCCAACGCCCAGGCTGCCGGCGGTATCGCCGCGTTCATCGACGCCGAGCACGCACTGGACCCGGACTATGCAGCCAAGCTGGGTGTGGACACCGACTCGCTGTTGGTCTCGCAGCCGGACACCGGCGAGCAGGCGCTGGAGATCGCCGACATGCTGATCCGGTCCGGCGCGCTGGACGTCCTGGTCATCGACTCGGTGGCCGCCTTGGTGCCGCGGGCGGAGATCGAAGGCGAGATGGGTGACAGCCACGTCGGGCTGCAGGCCCGGCTGATGAGCCAGGCGCTGCGGAAAATGACTGGCGCGCTGAGCAATTCGAATACCACCGCGATCTTCATCAACCAGCTCCGCGAGAAGATCGGGGTGATGTTCGGGTCTCCCGAAACGACAACTGGCGGAAAGGCGTTGAAGTTCTACGCCTCAATTCGGTTGGACGTCAGGCGGATTGAAACACTCAAGGACGGTACCGACGCGGTGGGCAACCGGACCAGGGTCAAGGTCGTCAAGAACAAGGTGTCGCCGCCGTTCAAGCAGGCCGAGTTCGACATCCTCTACGGCAAGGGCATCAGCAAGGAAGGCTCGCTCATCGACATGGGCGTCGAGCAGGGCTTCGTCCGCAAGTCCGGGTCGTGGTTCACCTACGAGGGCGAGCAGTTGGGCCAGGGCAAGGAGAACGCCCGCACCTTTCTGATGGAGAACGTCGAGGTGGCCAACGAGATTGAGAAGAAGATCAAGGAAAAGCTTGGCATTGGCGCCGTGGTGACGGATGGCTTGGCCGATGACAGCGTCCTGCCCGCCCCCGTCGACTTCTGAGGTCAGTCGCGAGGAGCAGGCGCGGACCCTCTGTCTGCGCCTGCTCACCGCGAGAGCACGGACCCGGGCCGAACTGGCTGGGCAGCTGACCAAGCGGGGATACCCCGACGACGTCAGTACCCGCGTACTGGACCGGTTGACCCAAGTAGGGCTGGTCGATGACGCCGACTTCGCCGAACAGTGGGTTCAATCGCGACGGGTAAACGCCAGAAAAGGCAAGCGCGCCTTGGCCGCTGAGCTGCGCACCAAGGGCGTGGACAACGACGTGATCACCGCCGCGCTCGCCGGCATCGATGCGGGGGCTGAGCGGGAGCGGGCCGAGCAGCTGGTGCGCGACAAGCTCCGCCGGGAAAAGCTCGGCGACGACGATGACGCGAAGGTGATGCGCAGGCTGGTCGGCATGCTGGCCCGCCGCGGCTACGGTCAGTCGATGGCCGTCGACGTGGTCACCAATGAACTGGCAAGCGAGCGGGGGCGACGCAGGGTCTAATCACCTTGGTTGCCACCGCCTTTCGGATGTCCATCGTGTTCATGGTGCGATTGCTGCCGGCTCCCCGCGTCGGCTTGACCGGCCCCGCCGGTCGATGACGTCATCTCACTCGCACCGGTCGCCGGCTTGTGGGTCACACCGGACCGGCCGGATTCCGGGACAACCGATCTCGACCTCTTCGGCTGCAGCGTGACTGTGTGCGTGGAGGAGGAGCTAGCTTGCGAGGCATCGACGCGCTGAAGAGTCCCGTGACCGGACGGTCCTGCCGCTGTGATGGTGGCGGGGGTTACGGCTGTCATCGGCGCGTGCGTCCGGCCGGGTGCCAAGGACGCCGCAGTCGCAGAGGCAGGTGTCACGCCCGCGAGAAGCGATGCAGCGAACCCGCCGACCGCGGCGACGGGCATTGTCATCAGATTCGCCACGAAATTGAGCTGGAAGGTCACATACTGCGCGGCGAAGCCGACCAGGTCGCGTCCGGCTTCGATCTCGATCTGTGCGAACGTCTGCAGTGCTCGGCCGACGGCCACGGGGACCGGGGTGCCCTGCTGGACGTCCTGTAGCAGTGCGCCGGGGATCTTGAATTCGCGTCCGAAGAGCACTGCCCCGGTCGACAGGAAGTCCGCGATGAATGCGATGTGGAAGCTGACCTGTTGGGTAAGCGGGTTCAGAGGCTGCATCGCTGCCGACGTCGTGGGTCGCGTCGGTAGCGCTTGCGCCGACAGCTGCCGCAGCGGCTGTACCTGCCCCGTAAGCGCAGCGGGTGGTGGCGCGGATGGCGCTGTCGGTCGCGGCGACGCCACGGGCGCCACAATCAGGGCGCTGACTCCGACCACGACGAGACCTGACGTCAGGCACGAACGAATGCAGATATCCATGGCATCTCCCGGTGGCGCGTTAGCTGGTTAAGCCACGCAATGTTGCGCGAACCACTCTTAGGGCACGAATCCGGTGATGGCCCGGTTCAAATTGTCCCGCCGGCGCCCGCGCCAAAGGCGCCCTGCGTGACGGGCGCGATGTGCAGCGGTGCCGGACCGCGGCGGGAGCGCCGCATCCGGCCCTCCAGCCATACCGCGAACGACGACAGCGTGAAGTTGAGGCTGATCATCACCGCCGCGACGACGATCAGTGCGGGAACGTAGTTGCCGTACGCCGCACCGACCTGGGTGCCCTGGCGCACCATCTCGAGGAATGTGATCTGGTAGCCGATGGCGGTGTCCTTGAGGACGACCACGAGCTGCGAAATCAGCACCGGCAACATCGACGTGATGGCCTGCGGGAGCAGGATAGACCGCATGGTCTGACCCCAGCGCAGGCCCAATGCAGACGCGGCCTCGGACTGTCCGCGGGGCAACGCATTTATCCCGGCGCGGACGATCTCGGCGATCACGGCGCCGTTGTACAGCGTCAGGCCGGTGATGACGCCCGCCAGCGCCAGGTGCTTGGACGGGAAGACGTCGTACTGCGCATATAGGAAGTAGGCGAAGATCATCATGATCAGCACGGGCACCGCGCGGAAGAACTCCACCGTCACCGCGGACGGCCAGCGGATCAGTGGGTGGGTGGAGAGTCTGCCGACGCCGAGAAGGAAACCCAGCAGCAGCGCGAGCACGATCGACACCGCCGCGGCGGTCAGCGTGCCCTGGATGCCGGGCAGGAGGTAGGTCTTCCACAGGTTCGCCGTCAGGAATGGCTTCCACTTCGCCGCGTCGAGCTGGCCCTTGGCCGAAAGCCGCGAGTACACCACCCAGAGCACCAGCAGCGCAAAAACGATGGTGCCGGCCGTGATCATCCGGTCGCGTATCCGCGCGCGCGGCCCCGCGGCGTCGAACAGGACCGATGAGCCGGTCATGACGCTCTGTTCTTCGCGCAAGCGCTACTCATTACCGCGCCACCGCAAGTCGCTTGCCCATCCACCCGAAGAACAACCCCAACGGCAGCGTCAAGATCACGAACCCGGCCGCGAAGATGCCGCTGATCAGTAGCAGCGCGGCCTCGTTCTCGACCATCTCCTTCATCAGTAGCGCGGCCTCGGCCACTCCGATCGCCGACGCGATCGTGGTGTTCTTTGTCAGCGCGATCAGCACCGACCCGAGCGGACTGATCACCGCGCGAAAAGCCTGCGGCAGCAGCACGATTCGCATGTTCTGCCCAAACGTCAGGCCCAGCGATCGCGCCGCCTCTGCCTGTCCCAGCGGAACGGTGTTGACCCCGGACCGCACCGTCTCACACACGAACGCCGCGGTGTAGACGGTCAATCCGAGCACCGCTAGCCGGAAGTTGCTGTCGACGATCGACGTCGGCGAATTCCGGTCCACCAGGGTGATTCCCAGCGTCTGTGAAAGGCCGAACGAACAGAACAGGATGATCAGCGTCAACGGGGTGTTACGCACCACGTTGACATAGCCGGTCCCGATCCAGTTGAGCATCGGCACCGGTGATAGCCGCATCGCGGCCAGCACCGTGCCAAGGATCAGCGCTCCGACGGCGGAGTAGACCGTGAGCTGAATAGTGGTCCAGAACGCCCCGACGATGTCGTACTTGCCGAAGTCCACCACCTCGATGCAGCTCGCCTACTTGTCGACTGGCGGCGGCGTCGGCGCGCTGATACCCGCGGGCCCGAGGTTCTTGACGAACGCCGCTTTCCAAGAGCCGTCCTGCGCCATCTTGGTGATTGCGTCGTTGATCTTGGTGCGCAGGTCCGTGTCGCCCTTCTTAAGGCCGATGCCGTAGCGCTCCTCGGAGAACGGCTGCCCGACGATCTTGAAGGCGCCAGGGCTCTGCGAGGCGTAACCGGCCAGGATCACCTCGTCGGTGGTCACCGCGTCAATCGCACCGTTCTTCAACGCCTCGACGCAGGCCGAATAGGTGTCGTACTGCTGCAACTGCACGCCGGGGTATTTGTCCTTGATGCGCTGCGCCGGCGTGGAACCCGAAACCGAGCACAGTTTCTTGTTGTTCTGCAGCGACTCTGGTCCTGTGATGTCGGTGTTGTCCGCCTTGACCAGCAGGCTCTGCCCAGTGAGCAGGTACGGCCCAGCGAAGTCCACCTTCTGCTTGCGGGCATCGGTGATCGAGTACGTCGCGACGATGTAGGAGACCTGACCGTTCTGGATCAGCGTCTCGCGCTGCCCGGACGGCGATTCCTTCCAGTCGATCTGGTCCTCGTTGTATCCGAGCTGTTTGGCGACGTACTTCGCGACGTCGACGTCGAAGCCGCTCATCGTCCCGTCGGGATTCTTCAAGCCAAGGCCCGGCTGGTCGAACTTGGTTCCGATGACGATCTTGTTGCCACCACCTCCGCCACCCCCGCCACCCCCGCCACAGGCAGTCGCCGAGAAGGGCAATGCGATGGCAAGCGCGACGGCGGCGGCGACGCGCACTTTGAGGGACGGCATGGGTTTCAGTTCCTTTCGCGGGGCGTTAGTGGTGGAGAATCTTGCCGAGGAAATCTTTGGCGCGGTCGGTCTGCGGGTTTTCGAAGAACTGGACGGGCTCGGCCGACTCGACGATCGCGCCGTCGGCCATGAACACGACGCGGTTCGCGGCGCCGCGGGCGAAGCCCATTTCGTGGGTCACCACAAGCATGGTCATCCCTTCGCGGGCCAACGACGTCATCACGTTCAGCACTTCGTTAATCATCTCGGGGTCGAGAGCGCTGGTCGGTTCGTCGAACAACATGACTTTGGGGTTCATCGCCAGCGACCGCGCGATCGCCACCCGCTGCTGCTGGCCGCCGGACAGCTGCGCCGGATACTTATCGGCCTGGTTGGCCACGCCGACACGCTCCAGCAACGCCATCGCGCTTTCACGAGCCTTGTCCTTGGACGCCTTGCGTACCTTCATCGGCGCAAGCGTGACGTTCTCCAGAATTGTCTTGTGCGCGAACAGGTTGAACGACTGGAACACCATGCCGACGTCCGCCCGCAGCTGCGCCAGTTTGCGTCCCTCGGTGGGCAGCACGTCACCGTCGATCGCGATCGTGCCCGTATCAATGGTCTCCAGCCGATTGATGGTGCGGCACAACGTCGACTTGCCCGAGCCCGATGGGCCGAGCACCACGATCACCTGACCGCGATCCACATCCAGATCAATGTCCTTGAGCACATGGAGGCTGCCGAAGTGCTTGTTGACCGCGCGCATCGAGATCATCGGCACGGCGGACGGAGTCGGATCGACCTCTTTCACATCCGCCCCCGTCGTCTCCATGTGTGCAGACCTTACCCAGGGAACGTCCAGCTTGCCCGGATCTCGTGAATCCGCTCAGATCGCCGTTCTCGCCCGTCCGTACCATGGGGCCGTGACTTCGATGGTGACGCGAGAGGCGGCGGCCGAGACTGCAGTTCGCCAGCCGGTGCCCGTCGACTCTCGTTCGGCTGGCGAGGGGAGAGCCCCGACGCGCGAGTGCTCGTCGGCGCGCACCTATCAGGTCCGCACCTACGGCTGCCAGATGAATGTCCACGACTCCGAACGACTGGCAGGTTTGCTGGAAGCCGCCGGATACGAGCGCGCCGCCGACGGAACCGACGCCGACGTCGTCGTATTCAACACCTGCGCGGTACGGGAGAACGCCGACAACAAGCTGTACGGCAACCTGAGCCACCTGGCGCCGCGCAAGCAGGCCGACCCCGACATGCAGATCGCCGTCGGCGGCTGCCTGGCGCAGAAAGACCGCGACACCGTCCTGCGCAAAGCCCCATGGGTCGACGTGGTATTCGGCACCCACAACATCGGCTCACTGCCGACTTTGCTCGACCGCGCTCGTCACAATCGCACAGCCCAGATCGAAATCGCCGAGGCCCTGGAGGAATTCCCGTCCTCGCTGCCTGCGGCGCGCGAATCCGCATACGCCGCATGGGTTTCGATCTCCGTCGGCTGCAACAACAGCTGCACGTTCTGCATCGTGCCCGCGCTGCGCGGCAAGGAGGTCGACCGCAGGCCTGGCGATGTGCTTGCCGAAGTGGCTTCGCTGGTCGACCAGGGCGTGCTGGAGGTCACGCTCTTGGGCCAGAACGTCAACGCATACGGGGTCTCGTTTGCCGACCCCGATCAGCCGCGTGATCGCGGCGCATTCGCCAAACTGCTGCGCGCGTGCGGGCGCATCGACGGCCTCGAACGGGTGCGGTTCACCTCACCGCACCCCGCCGAGTTCACCGACGATGTGATCGACGCGATGGCCGACACCGCGAATGTGTGCCCGACGCTGCACATGCCATTGCAATCCGGGTCCGACCGCATCTTGCGGGCGATGCGCCGCTCGTATCGCTCCGCGCGCTACCTCGGCATCATCGAGAAGGTGCGGGCGGCGATCCCGCACGCCGCGATCACCACCGACCTGATCGTCGGGTTCCCCGGTGAAACCGAGGACGACTTCCATGCCACGCTCGACGTGGTGGCCGAGGCGCGGTTCTCAAGCGCGTTTACGTTCCAGTACTCCAAGCGCCCCGGTACGCCGGCCGCTGAGCTGGCCGGGCAAGTGCCGAAAGCCGTTGTGCAGGAACGCTACCAGCGGCTGATCGACCTTCAAGAGCAGATCTCGCTTGAGGAGAACACCGCGCAGGTCGGGCGCACAGTCGAGCTGCTGGTGGCCACGGGCGAGGGCCGTAAGGATGCCAGCACTGCACGCATGTCGGGACGCGCCCGCGATGGCCGGCTGGTGCATTTCAACCCGGCGGGGCTCGATGTCCGGCCCGGCGACATCGTCACCACCACGGTCACCGGGGCCGCGCCGCACCACCTGATCGCCGACGGCGCCGCGCATACGCATCGGCGCACTCGCGCCGGCGACGCGCACGCAGCAGGGCAGAAGCCCCGCACAGGCGTCGGAGCCGGTCGGCCGGCGACATCCGGCGTCGGAGCCGGTCGGCCGGCGACATCCGGCGTCGGAGCCGGTCGGCCGGCGACATCCGGCGTCGGAGCCGGTCGGCCGGCGACATCCAGCGTCGGCCTCGGCATGCCCGGCATCGGCGTGGCGGCGCAACAGCCGACCTCGTCCGGGTGCGCGAGGTGACCGCAGGCGATCAGAACAACGGCGGCTTCGAAGAGTTCAAGGGCGACATCGAGGCTGCCGAACGCCGCGTTGCGGGTGAAATCGACCCGGGCGCAAGGGCGTTGGTGATCGCTGTCGCGGTGTTCGTGCTGTTGCTGACGTTCGTGCTGCCGCACACCGGTGACACCAAGGGCTGGGACGTGCTGGTGGGCGACGACGCGGCGATCCGCAACGGCGTGGCATTGCCGTCGCGGGTGTTCAGTTGGCTGGCGCTGGTGTTCAGCGTCGGCTTCTCGATGCTGGCGCTGCTGACCCGCCGATGGGCGGTGGCGTGGATCGCGCTGGCCGGGTCAACGGTGGCGTCCTTCACGGGCCTGCTGGCGGTGTGGTCGCGACAGACTGCGCCCGCACACCACCCGGGGCCTGGCATCGGGCTGATCATCGCGTGGCTGGCGGTGATCGTGCTGGCCTTCAACTGGGCACGCGCGGTGTGGGCGCGCACCGCGCTGCAGCTCGCGGCCGAGGAAGAACGCCGCAGGCTCACCGCCGAACGCCAGAAAAAGGGCTTGTTGGACAGCTTCCCCGACAACACCGACGACACCGGCGACGACGCGACGGGGCCGGAGAAGCGCTAGCTTAGCTGGCTAGCCCTTCCTGCCCAGCGCCTCGGCCGCGGCGTCGGCCCACTGACGCCACTGTTCGGCGTTGGCACGCGCCTCCTCAGCGTCCTTGGTCCGTCCGGCCGCCGCGGCCTTCTCCGCCTGCCGCTCGAATTGCTCTGCGCGAGCGCGGAATTGGTCTGCCCTGGCCTTCGCTTCCGGATCGACGCCTCTCGATGGCGCGTCGCGCACCTTCTTCTCCACCGCGCGCAGCCGTCGCTCCAGCTCGGCACTCCGTTCACGCGGTACCTTGCCGATCGCGTCCCACTTGTCGCCGATCGTGCGCAGCGCCGCCCGCGCCGCCTCAAGGTCGGAGGTGTCGACCTTTTCGGCGTCGGCGAGCAGCGCCTCCTTGGCGTCCGCGTTCGCCCGGAACTCAGCGTCGCGCTCTGCGCTCGCGGCGTTGCGGGCAGAAAAGAAGGTGTCCTGCGCGGCCTTGAACCGCTGCCACAGTGTCTCGTCGACGTCCTTGGCGGCGCGCCCGGCGGCCTTCCACTCGGTGAGCAGGTCGCGGAACGCGGCACCGGTGGCGCCCCAGTCGGTGGAATCGGCCAGCTCCTCGGCGCGTTCGCACAGCGCCTCCTTGGCCTGCCGTGCGCCGACGCGGTCGCGGTCGAGCTCGGCGAAATGCGAGCCGCGGCGGCGGTTGAAGGTTTCGCGGGCCGCGGAATACCGCTTCCACAGGGCATCGTCGGTCTTGCGGTCCAGCCCGCTGATGGTCCGCCACTCCTCGAGGATTTCGCGCAGCCGGTCGCCTGCGGCTTTCCATTGTGTCGCATTCGTTGCGAGGTCTTCGGCCTCCGCGGCCAGCGTTTCCTTGCGGGTGGCCTGGGCGGCGCGGTACTCGTCACGCCTGGCCTTCTCCGCATGGGCAGCTTCGTCGGCGTGCTCGAGAATGGCGGTCAGGCGTGCGGCGAGTGCGTCCACGTCGCCAAGCACGTGCGCCTCCGGCAGGCTTTCGGCAAGCGCCGCGGCGGCCGCCTTGATCTTGCGGGCGTCGCCGGTCTGAGACTCCAGCCGTCGCTCCATCAGCGCGACCTCGGTGTGCAGGTCGTCGAATCGGCGGCCGAAGTGGTCGAACGCGGCCTCATTATCACCGGCCTGCCACGAGCCGATGATGCGTTCACCGGTTCCGGTGATCAGCCAGACAGTGCCATCGGCGTCGACGCGGCCGAACCGGTGCGGATCGCTCGACACGGGTGCGGCGACCGTCGGCGCCGGCCGGCCGGGGCGGGGGACGGGGCGCGGCGGTCCTGGCCGGGGAGCGGGTTTGGGCGTGGAGGGCTGCGTTAATTCCCCGGTCGTCCCCGTGCCCTGCGGGCGGCCGGTGCCCCCACCGCTCCTGCCCGCCGGACCACCTGGCTCGCTGGTCGTCATATCCGTTACCTCGTACCCTCCGCGCGGTTACCCCGCACACCTGCCGCGCGACGCGGCGCCTTTTAGCTCGCACGTTATTCAAACAGGTCACCGCAGCCCGCGCCCACGCCTTTCGCGATGCATTTGCCTACGCTCTTGTCCAACACGACGGGAGGTCGTCGATGGCGAAGACGGATATCGCCCTCCTGCTTGCTCTCGGCGCTGCTCTTCATCGTGATCGGCGACGTCATTCATCAGCGCTCGGCACATGCCGTCACCGACGAACCGGTCAGCCACATCGAGCTGTTCATGCGGTTGCTGCGCGACGGCAAGTGGTGGCTGGGCGGCGTTGTCGCGGCGGTCGGGTTCGCGCTGCAGGCCACGGCGCTTGGCCTGGGTTCGGTGCTGTTGGTGCAGGCGCCGATGGTCACGTCGCTGCTGTTCGCGCTGCCGATCAATGCGCTGGTCACGCGCCGGCGGGTGACCCGCTGGGAATGGACATGGGCGGCGCTGCTCGCCGCCGCTGTCGCGGTCATCGTGACCGTCGGCAAACCGACCGCGGGGCATTCCCTGGCGTCGTTGGAGACGTGGACGGCGGTGATCGCCGTGCTCGGGCCCGCCGTGGTGCTGTGCGTGGTTGGCGCGCGGATCTGTTCAGGAACCGTCAGCGCGGTGCTGCTGGCGGTGGTGTCGGGCGCGCTGTGGGGCGTGTTCGCGGCTCTGACCGAGGGAGTGGTGGGAACGCCGCGACGGCGGTCTGTTGGCGCTGCTGCGCACGCCAGAGCTGTACGTGTGGGTATTGGTCGCCATTGCGGGCACGGCCTGGCGGCAGTCGTCGTTCCGCGCCGGCGCGCTGACCGCATCGCTGCCGACCATGACCGTCGCGGTTGCGGTGATGGTGGCCGCGACGGTCGCACTGGCCCGCGGCGAGGCGGCCGTTGCCCCCAGGCAACCCGCGTGAGCACTAGTTTGGGGGCGTGCTGAGTGCCATCGCGATCATCCCTTCGGCGCCCGTCATGGTCCCCGAACTGGCAGCCAATGCCGCCGAGGAACTTGCCGGGCTGCGGCAGGCGGTCTTCGCGGCCGCAGGGTCGCTGCCGTCGAGTTGGGTCGCCGTCGGCGTCGGTGCCGCCGACGCGCTGCTTGGGCCCGACCGGACCGGCACCTTCGCGGGCTACGGCGTCGACCGGCGCGTCACGCTGTCGCCCCGCGCCGGCGATCCACCCACCGAACTGCCGTTGTGTGCGTTGATCGCGGGCTGGGTGCGCTGCCAGGCCAAGCCCGAAGCAAGCGCTGAGGTGCGGGTGTACGCCGCGGACCACGACGTCGACGCCGCGCTGGCCCGCGGTCGCCGGTTGCGCGCCGAGATCGACGAGGCGGTCGATCCGACCGGTGTGCTCGTCGTCGCCGACGGCGCGCACACTCTCACCCCGCCCGCGCCCGGCGGCTACGACCCCGACTCGATATCCACCCAGGCCGCGCTCGACGACGCCCTGGCCGCCGGCGATGCCACCGGGCTGACCCGGCTGCCCGACATCATCGTGGGCCGGGTCGCCTACCAGGTGCTCGCCGGGCTGGTCGAACCCGCGCCGCGGTCGGCCAAGGAGCTCTATCGCGGTGCGCCCTATGGCGTCGGCTACTTCGCCGGCGTCTGGCTCCCGCAGGGTAGGAGCGGTGGGCGCACCCGCAAGGAGGGCAGGGCGACGACTGGGGAATCGGCAGGGTGAGGCCGCTCGCGATCATCGGCCCGACGGGCACCGGGAAGTCGGCGTTGGCGCTCGCCGTCGCCGAACGCGTCGGCGGCGAGATCGTGAACGCCGACGCCATGCAGCTCTACCGCGGGATGGACCTCGGCACGGCGAAGCTGTCGGCTTCCGCTCGTCGCGGCATCGCGCACCACCAGCTCGACGTCCTCGACGTCACCGAGACAGCCAGCGTCGCCCGCTATCAACAGGCGGCGGCCGCCGATATCGAGGCGATAGCTGCCCGCGGCGCGGTCCCGGTCGTCGTCGGCGGATCCATGATGTACATCCAGTCGCTGCTCGACGAGTGGTCGTTCCCAGCGACCGACGCCGCCGTGCGGGCCAAATGGGAGGGGAGGCTGGCCGAGATCGGCGTGGCTGGGATGCACGCTGAGCTCGCCCGCGTCGACGCGACCGCAGCTTCTTCGATCCTGCCCACCGACGGCCGCCGCATCGTGCGGGCGCTCGAGGTGGTCGAGCTCACCGGACAGCCGTTCGCAGCGTCGGCGCCGGTGATCGGCACGCCGCGATGGGACACCGCGATAGTTGGATTGGATTGGAACACAGCGCTTCTCGACGAGCGGCTGGCGCTGCGGACGGACAAGATGTTCGCCGACGGCCTCGTCGGCGAGGTGGGGGCGCTGCTCGGCGCTGGCCTGCGTGACGGCGTCACCGCGTCGCGGGCGTTGGGATACGCCCAAGTGATCGCCGACCTCGACCGCGGCGGGGACGGCATGGACGCTCGCGAGCCGACTTTCTTGGGTACCCGCCGCTATGTCCGCCGCCAGCGGTCGTGGTTCCGCCGCGACCACCGGATCACCTGGCTCGACGGCAGCGCCCACGACAACGTCGATGACACGGTGCGGGTATGGCGGCACGTATCCTGAGCAGGTGATGTTCGTCAAGGGCCACGGCACGCAGAACGACTTCGTGCTGTTGCCAGACCCGGACGGCCTGCAGTCGTTGACACCGGCCGCGGTGGCTGCGCTGTGCGACCGTCGCCGGGGCCTTGGCGCCGACGGGGTGCTGCGGGTGACGAGCGCCGAGGCGGCGTTGGCGTCCGGCGTGTTCGACCGGCTGCCCGATGGTGTGGCCCCCGGCGACTGGTACATGGACTACCGCAACGCGGACGGCTCCATCGCGCAGATGTGCGGCAACGGGGTTCGGGTGTTCGCTCACTACCTGCGGGCCAGCGGGCTGGAGAGCCGCGACGAGTTCGTCGTCGGCTCACTGGCAGGACCGCGCCCCGTGGTGCTACACCGGTGGGACGACACCACCGCGGACGTCACGGTCGAAATGGGCAAGACCAACCAGCTCGGCACGGGTGAGGCGATCGTCGGCGGTCGGCCGTTCGCGGGGCTGGCCATCGATGTGGGCAACCCGCATCTGGCGTGCGTCGACCCCGACATGACCATCGAAGAACTGGCCTCCCTCGACGTCGCGGCACCGGTTTCGTTCGACCGCACCCAGTTCCCCGAAGGGGTGAACATCGAGGTGCTGACCGCGCCGGTGGATGGGGCGGTATCGATGCGGGTACACGAACGGGGCGTCGGTGAGACCCGATCGTGTGGCACAGGAACCGTCGCCGCCGCCGTGGCGGCACTGGCGGTCTCCGGGTCGACAACGGGCACGCTACGGGTGCGTATCCCCGGCGGTGACGTCATGGTCACGGTCACCGACGCCAGCAGCTATCTGCGCGGCCCGTCTGTCCTGGTGGCGCACGGCGAGTTAGCGGAGGAATGGTGGAGCGCTGCGCAGCGTTAATTCGGGTGCACGAGGCCAGGTAGCCGTGCGAGCCTGTAATCACTTATGACTCATCCCGATTTCCCCGTTAAAGCCACACCCAGCGCGGGTGAGCTCGCCCTCGAGGACCGCACGGCGCTGCGCCGCGTGGCGGGTCTTTCGACCGAACTCGCCGACATCTCCGAAGTCGAATACCGGCAGCTGCGACTGGAACGTGTCGTGCTCGTCGGCGTGTGGACCGAGGGCAGCGCGAAAGACGCCGAGGCCAGCATGGTCGAGCTCGCCGCGCTCGCCGAGACCGCCGGTTCCGACGTGCTCGAAGGCCTCGTCCAACGCCGCGAGAAGCCGGACCCGTCGACCTACATCGGCTCTGGTAAGGCACAGGAGCTGCGCGAGGTTGTGCTGGCAACCGACGCCGACACCGTGATATGCGACGGCGAACTCAGCCCCGCGCAGCTCAACGCGCTGGAGAAGGCGGTGAAGGTCAAGGTCGTCGACCGCACCGCGCTGATTCTGGACATCTTCGCCCAGCACGCCACCAGCCGGGAAGGCAAGGCACAGGTGGCGCTGGCGCAGATGGAGTACATGCTGCCAAGGCTGCGCGGCTGGGGCGAGTCGATGTCCCGGCAGGCCGGTGGGCGTGCCGGCGGCAGCGGTGGCGGCGTGGGTCTGCGTGGTCCGGGTGAGACGAAAATCGAGACCGACCGGCGCCGGATCCGCGAACGAATGTCCAAGCTGCGCCGCGACATCAAGGCCATGAAGCAGGTGCGCGACACCCAGCGCAGCCGCAGACTGGCCAGTGACGCGTCGTCGATCGCGATCGTCGGCTACACCAACGCAGGCAAGTCCAGTCTGCTCAACGCGCTGACAGGTGCCGGTGTTCTCGTTGAGAACGCGCTGTTCGCCACGCTCGAACCCACCACGCGCCGTGGGCAGTTCGACGACGGTCGGCCGCTCGTGTTGACCGACACCGTCGGGTTCGTGCGGCACCTTCCCACCCAGCTTGTGGAAGCGTTCCGGTCCACGCTGGAAGAGGTCGCAGACGCCGACTTGCTGGTACACGTGGTCGACGGGTCCGACGTCAACCCGCTGGCGCAGATCAACGCGGTGCGTCGGGTGGTGAACGAGGTCATTGCCGAGCGGGATGCCAAGCCGGCGCCAGAGCTGTTGGTGGTCAACAAGGTTGACGCCGCCGGTGCGCTGGCGCTGGCCCAGCTTCGCCGGGCATTGCCCGATGCGGTGTACGTATCGGCGCACACGGGGGAGGGTCTGGACCAGCTGCAGAAGCGGATGTCGGAGTTGGTGACGTCGACCGACACCTCGGTCGACGTGACGATCCCTTACGACCGTGGCGATCTCGTCAATCGTGTCCACGCCGACGGACGGGTGGACGCCACCGAGCACACGGCGGACGGCACCAGGATCAAGGCGCGGGTACCGATCCCGTTGGCGGCCAGCCTGCGTGAGTTCGCGACGTTCTAGGGCTTCGCCTGCGCGCCTTCTGCCTGCCGCCGGCCATGTGCAGTGGCTCGACGGTCGCGAGCCGATCGTCGGTGAGATGACGGCGGCGCTCGCCTGAACCCACTGACCTCTTTGCCGACCTCGCAGCGACATTGTCGCTGAACGCCTTTCACCCGGATTCGGGTCAACGACAAAGTCGCTGCGAGGTTGGCACAATCAGGACACGCCACCCGGCCGGACGGGGTGACGTCACAGACGTGCTCAGCCGGCGCGGTTCTGGGTGGGCCAGAGTCGATGAGGTGGTCGGCGACGAAACCGCATTTGAGAGGTTCGCCACGTTCTGCCGCACGTGAACGCCTGACCGACTTGGTGCGGTATGCTCCTGGTGAGCGTGGGTGTCAGAGGGATTGACGCCAACACATCACCAGCCCCGATCAGCCACAAGGACTCTCTTCGCGGCGATCGATCTTGCCGACCGGCAATTTCGCAACCGTGTGCCTGCAGCACTTGACCGCCTCGCGGTAGCGCGGCCCACACCCCCCAATGCCTGAAAGGCAATAGAACGTGACCACAGACACACCCTTTACCGACCTCGGTGTGCGAGAACCTCTCCGCAGAGTGCTCGAAAACCAAGGCATCACAAGCCCGTTTCCAATTCAGACGGCGACCCTTCCCGACAGCCTCGCCGGTCGTGACGTGCTCGGCCGCGGAAAGACCGGAAGCGGCAAGACATTGGCGTTCTCCATCCCGCTGGTCAGCCGACTGGCCGACGTGAAGAGACGCCCGTCACACCCGTCCGGGCTCATCTTGGCGCCCACGCGTGAGCTCGTCACGCAGATCACCGCCGTACTCGAACCGCTCGCCGGCGCCTACGGGCTGAAGGTCACCACCATCTTCGGTGGCGTGCCGCAGAACAGGCAGGTGACCGCGCTCAGGTCGGGGGTGGACATCGTCGTCGCCTGCCCCGGCCGGCTGGAGGACCTGATGAAGCAGCGCCACATCAGCCTCGACGCGGTCGAGATCACCGTCCTCGACGAGGCCGACCACATGGCCGATCTCGGCTTCCTGCCCGGCGTCACCCGAATTCTGGCGGCCACACCGGCCGGCGGTCAGCGGATGATGTTCTCCGCGACCCTCGACAACGGCGTGGACAAACTGGTCCGGCGCTTCCTGCGCAACGAGGTCCTGCACTCCGTCGACGAGATCAACGCACCAGCACCGGCGATGACCCATCACGTGTTCCACGTCTCGGGTGCGGCGGCGAAGAAAGACCTCGTGCATGCGCTCGCATCCGGTACCGGCCGCCGAATCCTGTTCATGCGCACCAAACATCAGGCCCGCAAGCTGGCCAAGCAGCTGACCGAGTCCGGGGTGCCGTCGGTCGACCTGCACGGCAACCTTTCGCAGCCCGCGCGCGATCGCAACCTCGCCGCGTTCACCGCCGGCGAGGCTCGGGTGCTGGTGGCCACGGACATCGCCGCCCGCGGCGTCCATGTCGATGAGGTCGAACTCGTGGTGCATGTCGACCCGCCGATGGAACACAAGGCCTATCTGCACCGGTCCGGTCGCACCGCGAGGGCGGGCAGCTCTGGTGACGTGGTCACCGTGGTGCTGCCCGAGCAGCGCCGCGACACCCAACTGCTGCTGCGCCGCGCAGGCATCACCGCACAACCGCAGCAGGTTGCGGCCGACTCCGCGCCGGTGCGCGCGCTCGTCGGCGAAGTCGCGCCGTATCGTGCGCCAGCACCGAAGACAGCACCGCCGGCCAGGCCGGACGATGGCCACCAGCGCCGGCGCCGCGGTTCCACCCGTCGGGGCCAGGGTCAGCAGAACGCCGCGCGACACGGCGCTGCGCCCCGAGGGGATAACGGGGGCCGACGCCCAAGGGCCAAGCAGACGACGTCGCGGTAGCGCAAGGTCAACCGGCGTCGTAAACGTCGGCCGCGGGCGTGGCCATCACACGCTGCGCCAGCTGCGCCTTGAGTGCGTCGAGCCGCTGCTCCTGCGCCTCTGTGCGGTTCTCTGCGCGAGCCAGATCGACGAACTCGTCGGTGACGAAGCTGTCGCGCAGCAGCAGGGTCGCGGTGCGTCCTTCGACAGTCACCACGAACACGAAGTCCTCTCGTAGTCGGCCGAGGTCACCTCGAACAAGGGAGCGGTCGACGACGTAGCGGCCGTCGGACACGGCACGCGTTACCGCCTCGAATCCGTCGCGCGCACCTGGTCCGCGAAACGCCGTTCGCACCGTGATCGACCGGCGCTCGGGTGCTCCGTCGGGGGACAGCGCCGCGAACGCCCGCTGCATCACCTTGAACGCCATCGCGACGCCCGCGGGGGAGTGCGGTCCGTGGTAGCGCATCATGTCGTCGAACGTGAACGTGATTGTCCGGCCACATTCTTCGACCGCAAGAGCATCGGTCACCGTTCGGCGATCACCGGCGGCTGATGCGCCCGCACCGGCGGCAGTGGCCCGCTGAACTTCTCCACCTGAACCAGCACATGCGCGCCGGTGCAGCCCCGTGCCAGTGACGACGTGCCGGCATCGTCGGTGAGCACGTTCGGGTTGCCGTGCACACACATGGCGTCCGGATCGGCGGGGTCGGCCGGGTCGAACCAGGCTCCGGTGGCCAGCTGCACCACGTCGTGGCGCAGGCGATCGTCGCCCACCACGCCTGCCAGGCAGGCGCCGCGGTCGTTGAATACCCGCACCACGTCGCCATTGACCAGCCCGCGAGCCGCGGCGTCGGCCGGATGCATCCGGATCGGTTCGCGCCCTTGCACTTTCGATTTCTGGCTGACCGCGCCGATATCGAGCTGGCTGTGCAGCCGCGTCGCCGGCTGGTTGGCCAGCAGGTGCAGCGGATAGCGCGCCGCGCGCGGGCCGCCGAGCCATTCGGACGGCTCAAACCACTTCGGGTGACCGGCGCAGTCGGCGTAGGAGAACCCGTCGATGTCTGCCGAGAAGATCTCGATCCGCCCGCTGGGCGTGTTCAGCCGGTGGGTTTTCGGATCGGCGCGGAAGTCGGCCAGCAGCGTCAGCCCGTTCTCGATGGGCAACCGCAGTCGACCCCGCCGCCAGAACTCCTCGAACGCCGGCACCGCGAAATCCAGTCCGGCGGCCCACTTGTCGTACAGGTGCGCGAGCCATTGCCGCGCGGTTCGGCCCTCGGTGAACTGGTCGCCGAACCCGAGTGCCTCGGCCAGCGCTGCGAATGTCGTGTAGTCGTTGCGGGATTGCGCGTACGGCTCGGCCAGCTTCGGCATCGCCATCAGCAGCGGGTCATTGCGGGAACCGGAGTAATCGTCGCGCTCGAACGCGGTGGTGGACGGCACCACGATATCGGCGTGCTTGGCCATCGCGGTCCAGTACGGGTCGTGCACGACGATCGTGTCGACGCGGCCGAGGGCGCGCCGTAGCCGGGGAATGTTCTGGTGGTGGTGAAACGGGTTGCCGCCCGCCCAGTACACCAACCTGATGTCGGGGTAGGTCAGCCGCAGCCCGTTGTAGTCAAACGGTTCGCCAGGATGCAGCAGCATGTCGTTGATCGCCGCGACCGGGATGAACGTCCGCACCGGATTGGGGCCCTGCGGCAGCGACGGCAGCCTGCAGCGAAGCGGCGGCAGCCCGGGTTCGTTCATCGACCCGTAACCGTGCCCGAAACCGCCTCCGGGAAGGCCGATCTGGCCGAGCATGGCCGCCAGCGTCAGACCCATCCATGGGGCTTGCTCACCGTGCCGGGTCCGCTGCAGCGACCAGCTGACGGTGACGATCGTGCGGCAGGCCGCCATCCGCCGTGCCAGCGCGGTCAGGTCGTCGGCGGGCAGCCCGCAGATCGCCGATGCCCAACGCGGCGACTTCGCTACGCCATCGTCAACGCCGAGCAGGTAGCGCTCGAACCGGTCGTAGCCGGTGCAGTAGGTGCGCAGGAAGTCGCGGTCGGCCAGCGATTCGGTGGCCAGCACGTAGGCCAGGCCCAGCATGATCGCGACATCGGTGGCTGGCACCGGCGCATGCCATTCGCAATCGCCGTCGACGTCGTCGCGCAGCGGCGAGAACGACACGATGCGTCCACCGCGATCCCGGAACCGCCGCAATGCGTCACGGGCCGGATGGCCGGTGGTGCCACCGTGGTTGATTCCGGTGTTCTTCAGCGCCAGGCCGCCGAAGCACACCAGCAGATCGGTGTGTTCGACGATGACCTCCCACGCGGTGGACCGTTTGAACAGGTCGTCGTGGGTGCCGACCACCCGCGGCATGATGACGCCGGTGGCGCCGAGACTGTAAGAGTGGCGCGAAAAGGTATACCCGCCAAGCAGTTTGAGGAATCTGTGCACCTGGCTCTGTGCGTGGTGGAACCGGCCGGCGCTGGCCCAGCCGTACGAGCCACCGTAGATCGCTTCGTTGCCGTACCTGTCGACGACGCGGCGCAACTCGCCCGCAAGGAGTTCGGTGAGTTCATTCCACGAAACGGCGACGAACTCGTCGGCGCCCCGCCGCGTGCTCGGGCCGGGCCCGTCGCGCAGCCAGCCTCGCCGCACCGCCGGCGTGGTGATGCGCGCCGAATGCCGAATGGCACCGGGCAGGTTGCCCAGAAGGGGTGACGGGTCGGTGTCGCCGTCCAGCGGTGCAACGGAAGCGATATCGCCGGATTCGATGCCCGCCGAGAAGCCGCCCCAATGGGTCAGGGTCGTCGGGGCATGGGCCATGAGGCCGAGTTTAGGGCCGGCCCGCGAGGTTCTCCGGTCGGCGGCCCCCGCCAGTCGACCAACCATCCGGTTGGATGGGGTACCTTGGCGGTAACAGTCCGTACCAGTTCATGGAGGTCAGCCATGGGCAGCGTCGTCAAATACGGCCGCACCCTCTTCGAGCCCGAGCACGATCTGTTCCGCGAGTCCTACCGCGCGTTCCTGGATCGGCACGTCGCGCCGTACCACGAGCAGTGGGAACAGGAGAAGATCGTCGACCGCGGCGTCTGGCTCGAGGCCGGCAAGCAGGGCTTTCTCGGCATGTCGGTACCCGAGGAGTACGGCGGCGGCGGAAACCCCGACTTCCGCTACAACGTGATCATCAACGAGGAGACCGTTGCGGGGCGCTACAGCGGGATCGGCTTCGGCCTGCACAACGATGTCGTCCTGCCATACCTGCTGCGGCTGGCCAATGAGGAGCAGAAGCAGCGCTGGCTGCCGCAGTTCTGCACAGGGGAGATCATCACCGCGATCGCGATGACCGAGCCCGGCACGGGCAGCGACCTGCGGGGCATCAAGACCCGCGCTGTCAAAGAGGGCGACCACTACGTCGTCAACGGCGCAAAGACCTTCATCACCAACGGGATCAACGCCGATCTGGTGATCGTGGTGGCGCAGACCGACCCGGACAAGGGCGCGATGGGCTTCTCCCTGCTGGTCGTCGAGCGCGGCATGGAGGGCTTCGAACGCGGCCGCAAACTCGACAAGATCGGGCTCGACGCGCAGGACACCGCAGAGCTGTCGTTCACCGACGTCAAAGTTCCCGCCGAGAACCTGCTCGGCGACGAAGGCATGGGTTTCATCTACCTCATGCAGAACCTGCCACAGGAACGCATCGGCATCGCCGTGATGGCGGCCGCAGCGATGGAGAATGTGCTCGAGGGTACCCTGCAATACGCCAAGGAGCGCAAGGCATTTGGCCGTCCCATCGGCAGCCAGCAGAACAGCCGCTTCCTGTTGGCCGAGCTTGCGACAGAAGCCACAGTGGTGCGGATGATGGTCGACGAGTTCCTGCGGTTGCATCTCGAGGAGAAGCTGACGGCCGAGCAAGCGGCAATGGCGAAGTGGTACTCGACCGAGAAGCAGGTCTACCTGATCGACCGGTGCCTGCAACTGCACGGCGGCTACGGCTACATGCGTGAATATCCGGTCGCGAGGGCCTATCTCGACGCACGCGTGCAGACGATCTACGGCGGCACGACCGAGATCATGAAGGAGATCATCGGGCGCAGCATGGGTGTCTAAACGACGCCGCGATGCCCAGCGCCTAGCGCAGGCCAGGTATTTTCTCTCCAACATCGGCGATGGTCCTTGGTAATCGAGGTCCGCTGACGCAGAGTTGACGAACGCGATGCTTATCGCAGTGGTTTCGCCGACGGCGGGGAGGATGAATGAGCTGGCAGCGGATGGTGCGCCGCACAGTGCTTGGGCGGGCGGCCATCGGTCTGCTGGCGGTCGCGGCGGTTGAGCTGCTGGCGCCGATCGCGGGGGCCACACCCGACGCCGACGCCGACGCCGCGATCACCGCGGCCTGGGAGGCCAACGGCGGCGCCACCGGTCCGCTCGGACCTAAGGACGGCGGCCTCTATCAGGCTGGTGACGGCTTCGGCCAGAACTTCCCCGGCGGCAAGATCTTCTTCACTGCGGCCACCGGCGCCCACATCATGACAGGCGCGATCCTGGACAAGTACCAGTCGCTCGGCGGGCCCGCCGACAGCGACCTGGGCTTCCCCACGATCGACGAGGGCGCCGGGCGCGCCGCGGACAGCCGCAACACCACGTTCAGCGCCTCCGACAGCCCAGTGATCTTCTGGACCCCGGCCACCGGCGCATGGGTCGTTCGCGGGGCGATCAACGCGGCATGGGACAAGCTCGGTGGCTCGGCGGGACCGGAGGGCGTGCCGGCCGACGACGAGATGTATCACGGCGACGTCGTCACGCAGAAATTCACCGGCGGCGAGCTGTCCTATGACAGGAAGGCCAAGACCTTCACCACCGTTCCCCCCGAACTCGCCGGACAACTCGCAGGCCTTCAGATCCCGGACGACCCGGCATCGGCGATCAACGCGGCCAGGCGCGCCGCAGGGGGAGCGCTTGGCCCACTTGGCGCTGCGCAAGGCCCGCCGTACCCGATCGGCGCCGACGGCCTTGGCCAGAACTTCGCGGGCGGCAAGATCTTCTACAGCCCCGCGACCGGAGCCAACGTCGTGACGGGCCAGGTACTGGCCAAATACGAAAGCGTCGGCGGACCGCAGGGCGATCTGGGCCTGCCGACGTCCAGCGAGGTCGACGGCGGCCTTGCCACCGAGAGCCGGATGAGCAGCTTCGCCGCCAAGGATGCGCCCGTCATCTTCTGGACCCCCGACTACGGCGCCGTCATCGTGCGCGGCGCCATGAACGCCGCATGGCAGAAGCTGGGCGGCGCAACCGGCTCGTTGGGCGCACCCATGGCCGACCAGACCGAAAGCGGCAAGGTGATCACGCAGCGATTCAGCGGCGGCGTGGTTTCGTGGGACCGGTCCAAGAACGCCTTCAGCACCGAGCCGGCGAACCTGGCGTCGGGGCTGGCCGGCCTTCAGGTGCCGGGACAGGATGTGCCCAAACCACCGCCCGCTAACCCGCAGGCTTCAGACACCAACGCCAACAAGTGGTTTGTGTGGAACTGGTGGTGGCTGCTCGCCATCGTTCCGGTGTTGGTGTTGGTCGGGCTGGTGGCCTTCGCGGCGCTGCGCAATCGTCGGCCCGGGCGCGATGACGAGCGGCTCGACACAGGCGATGACGGGTTCGACCAGGGCGAGGGGCCGACGTATGACGCCGTACCGGCGGCAGCCGGTCACGCGTCGGAAAGCATCGACGACCGTGCCGCCCAGCTGTACGGCGGTCGCTATGCGCGGGAAGGGCTGGGGTCGCTGCCGTCGACGTCGGCCGGCCGGGAGTATCCGCAGGCACCGATGGGCCTGTGGGCAGCGCCGGAGCACGCCGACGAGGCCGTCACGACGCTGGAACCGGCAGCGGCACAGGAAACCCTTGCGCCGCAGAAGGATGAGGAAGATCCCGACAAGGTCGACACCGCACCGACCCGCGTCGAGCACGACCCGCTGACCGACACCGGCCGGCACGCGCGCATCGAGGTCGACGACCCGGCGCCGCCGCGCACCGCACTTCACCTGCCGCTGGATGATCCCAGCCGAGCGCCGGAGGGCTACCCGATCAAGGCCGACACCAAGTCCGGTTTGTACTGGGCGCCCGGCGGCGCGCTCTATGACGAGGCGCGCGCCGAAATCTGGTTCGCCAGTGAGGAACTCGCTCTCACCAATGGGTTCGTCAAGGACGACAAGGCTGGCAACTAGGCCGCTAGATCTTACGGAGGACAGTGACGATCTTGCCAAGCACCGCCGCTTCGTTGCCAGGGATCGGATCAAAAGCGGGGTTGTGCGGCATCAGCCACACCTGACCCCGCGTTCGCTTGAATGTCTTGACGGTCGCTTCACCGTCGATCATCGCCGCGACGATGTCGCCGTTGTCGGCAACGTTCTGCTGACGCACGACCACCCAGTCGCCGTCACAGATGGCCGCGTCGATCATCGAATCACCGACCACCTTGAGCAGGAACAGCGACCCCTCGCCGACGAGTTCGCGTGGCAGCGGGAAGACGTCCTCGACGGCTTCCTCGGCCAGGATCGGCCCGCCTGCGGCGATGCGGCCGAGGACCGGCACAAAGGTGGGTTCCGGTAGTGCATCCGAGCCAGCAACGTCGGTGGCGATGATGCGCGACACGCCGTCGTCGGCGCCTCGCACGTCGACGGCGCGTGGCCGGTTGGGGTCGCGGCGCAGATAGCCCTTGCGCTCGAGCGTCCGTAGCTGATGAGCCACCGACGAGGTCGAGGTCAGGCCGACCGCATCACCGATCTCCCTGATGCTCGGCGGATAGCCACGACTGGTCACCGAGGCGCGAATGACGTCAAGGATGGTGCGCTGACGCTCGGTGAGACTGGCCCGGTTGCCGCTGCTGTCTTCGCTCATGGCGCCGAATGTAGTCCGCGCCGAGCCAATAATCAAACATGTGTTCGAGGCGTGTCGCATCTGGACGCCTTGCCGGATCTCGCCGCCGAAACTTGTCGGTGGGCTGCCCTATCGTTTGGCAACAGTTCGATCACATGTTCTATAAATCGAACACGTGAGCGAGTACATTCGAACACAAGAGCGAAAACGACGGAGTGGAAGGCAGACAGATGACGATCCTCGACACCCGAGAAATCCAGGGAGTGCCGATGAACAAGCCGGTGGTCAGGCCCGGGTTCCGGCCGGCCGACGTCCGGCGGCGGCCCCGGTCGAACCGGCCCGGCGGGGAGCCGCTGCGCTACCGCGGCAGCGGCGTGCTGATGTCCCGGGCATCGCACCGCCGGCGGCCCATCACGCCCGCGACCACGGTGGTGCTCGCGCTTATCGCGTCGGGAATCACCGTGTGGCTCGGTCTGGTCGCCCAGTTCGGCGGGGTGACTGGAGGCGAAGCGCCGGTGCCGGACCGGCTGGCCGTGATCCAGGTGCAGACAGGGGAGACGCTGCAGCAGGTGGCCCACCGGGTCGCCCCCGACGCGCCGGTCGGCCAGGTTGTCGAGCGCATCCGCGAGCTCAACCAACTCGACTCCGTGGCGCTTGACGCCGGTCAGACGCTTATCGCACCCATCGCGTGACGGTGCGCCGCGAGCGGTGAAAGGTATTGCCGCACAACGGCTCCGGCAGACGCATTGACGACAAGTGCTCCAATCGCACCGGCGCTGGGCTCCGCGGGTGGCACGCAGGTACGCTCGAAGAGGTTCGAGGTAGTTGTTTGTCGTCGCGGCGAAGGAGCAGTGATGCACTGTCCGTTCTGCCGTCACCCCGATTCCCGGGTGGTCGACTCGCGCGAAACCGACGAAGGTCAGGCGATCCGGCGCCGGCGGTCATGTCCGGAATGCGGCCGTCGGTTCACCACGGTCGAGACGGCGGTGCTGGCGGTCGTGAAGCGCAGCGGCGTCACCGAGCCCTTCAGCCGCGAGAAGGTCATCCGCGGGGTGCGACGGGCCTGCCAGGGCCGACAGGTCGACGACGACGCGTTGAATCTGCTCGCGCAACAGGTGGAAGACACCGTCCGCGCGGCGGGCTCGCCCGAGGTGCCCAGCCATGAAGTAGGGCTCGCGATCCTTGGTCCGCTGCGCGAGCTCGACGAGGTGGCCTACCTGCGATTCGCCTCGGTCTACCGATCGTTCTCGTCGGCGGAGGATTTCGAGCGGGAGATCGAAGCGCTGCGGTCGCATCGTGAGTCCCCACAGCCGGCCAAGGGCTGACCGCCCGTTCGTCAATCGATCTGCTTCATCCCGTCGCTCACCACACGGCCGGCGATGCGTACCCAGCCTTCGGGGCTCCACCGGGTGTGGATCACCGACCCCTTGCCCTGCACGATGGTCAGGTCGCGGCTGAGGTAGTCGGTGATCCGTACGGCCGCGGCGCCGGTGGCCTCATCCTCGGGCGCGCCGAGGTTCGCGGCGAACATCCGGGAGCGCACCACGCCCTGCTCCTTGTCTGCCCACGTCCACAAATAGTTCTGCATGTCGTCGGGATAGTCATCCGGGTCCGCCGCGAAGAGCTCATCGGTCGACTCGAGGTCGTAGATCGCGAACTCCGGCGCCCACTCCGAGCGGGCGCTGATCGCAGTCAGATCGTCTTCGTACATGACCTGCACGATGCCGGCAGGCACCTGCAGCGTGTTCACGGGCGTGCCCTGGTCGCGCAGGAACCACGAGGCGCCGACGGTCGGATGCCCCGCGAACGGCAGTTCGGTCGCCGGCGTGTAGATCAGCATGCGTGCGGTGTTCGCACCCGGCTCGGGCAGATCGATGAATATCGTTTCGCTGTAACCCAATTGGGTGGCTATCCGCTGCCGGTCTTCTGGATCCACTGTGCTGGCGTCGACGACGCCGAGGGGATTGCCGAACTTGCCGTGCGCGTCGGTGAAAACGCGCAGCACTGTCACGTCGATGGCCATGCGCCGATGCTACGACGTGGCGGTCAGGCGACCGTCAGGTGGCGCTGCGTTCGTCGGCGTCCATCGCGTCGAGCACCGCGACCCTGGTGTCGATCGATCCGGTGATCGCGCCCTCGCTGATGCCCGTACGCAGCAGGTTGCGCAATTGCTCCTGGTCGTAATGGGCGGGTTCGGTGGAATCGATGAACCGCTCCACCACTTCGACGAAACGGTCCGGGTCATCATGGAACGGGAAATGGCCGGAGCCCTCGAAGACCTCCAGCTGCGAACCGGGCATTGCGGAGTGGGCCATCTTGGCGTGGCTCACCGGAATCACCGAATCTCGGGCACCCCAAATCAATTGCACCGGAACGGATTGCGTCAAGTAACATCGGTCAAGCATGGTGACCACCTGGCCGCGCCAATCGACCACGGCGCGCAGCGTTCGAGCGAACGCAGACGATGCGGTCGGCTCGGGCAGGTCCGCCAGGATCCGCAGCACGTCGGGCAGATCCCGGCCAAGTGGGGTTGACCCGAAGACCGCGCCCGCCACCCGGCCCACCACCTGCATCGTCGGCAGCACCAACGGCAGGCGCAACAGTGCCAGCGCCTCGCTGCCCAGCGGCACCGAGGCGATGCGCAGCGCGATGTTGACGTCTTTGGTGACACCGCCGGATCCGACCAGGATCAGCCGCTCGACCAGCTGCGGGAACTGGTAGGCGAACTGCATGGCCACGCCGCCGCCCAGCGAATGACCGATGACGGTAACCCTGTCGATGTCGAGCACGCTGAGCAGATCCCGCATTCCGTTGGCGTAGGCGGCCACCGAATAGTCGGCGCGCGGCTTGTCGGACTTGCCGTGGCCCAGCAGATCCGGCGCGATGACCGTGAACCGCTGTGCCAGCTTGGTCTGCACGGTGCTCCACGTGGTCGAGTTATCGCCGATGCCGTGGATGAGCAGGATCGCCGGACCCGAGCCGGCCACCCGAAACGCGCGCCCGTATCCGTGGATCGTGCGGAACTGCAGCGAAGGTGTCAGTTCCCGCACGGAGCGCAGGTTGGGCTTTCGCTCGCTCATTGCGCCACCTGCGCTTTCGCGGTCATGTTCGCCAACTTCGTTGTCGGGCCGGGTGAGGTCGCTAGTTGTCGTCCTCTTTGAACTTGGCCTGTTGTGCGAGGAACCGCTCGAACTCGGCACCGAGTTCGTCTCCGCTGGGTAGATCCTCATCGCGCGCCAGTAGCGACCGGTTCTCCTGAGCGGCGACGAAGGCATCGTACTGTCGCTCAAGGGCCGCCACCACTTGAGCGACTTCGCCGCTTGCCTCGACCTGTTCGTTGATCTTGTCGTGCACCTCGGCCGCGGCTTGGGTCAGCTCCGTCGTCGGGATCTGCAGCGAGCCGGTCTTGGCGACCTCGGCCAACAAGGCCTCGGCGGCCGAGGGGTAATCGGTCTGGGCCAGGTAGTGCGGAACGTGCACGGTGAAGCCGACCACCTCGTGGCCGTGCTGGGCCATCCGGAATTCCAGCAGGTTCGACACGCTGCCCGGCACCTGCACCTCGCCCACCCACGGCGTGTGGTCGGCGATCAGCTCCTTGTCGTTGGCGTGCGCCGTCATCGTGATCGGACGGGTGTGGGGCACCGCCATCGGAATGGTGCCGAGGCCGATCACCCGACTGACGCCGAGTCGTTCGGCCAGCAGCCGCACGGCGGTGATGAACCGCTCCCAGCGCAGGTCCGGCTCCATGCCGGCGAGCAGCAGAAACGGTGTTCCCACGCTGTCGTGCAGGGCGTACAGGTTGAGCTCGGGCTCCTCGTAATGGGTGAAGTGGTCGGTCTTGAAGGTCATCAGCGGCCGCCTGGACCGGTAGTCGAGCAGTTCGTCGATGGCGAACGACGCCACGAGCTCGGTGTCCAGGGTGTTCTTGAGGTGCTGGGCGGAAAGCCGGATGGCGTGGCCTGCGTCGGAGAAACCCTCAAGGGCATGGATCATCACCGGACCGCTGCCGTCCGCCGAGGACAACTGTGGCGCGGGGAACTCCAGCTCGTACATCCCGGTCTGCTCGGGCTGGTAGCGCTGGTTAGGGCCATCTGGGTTGTCCGTCACTCGCGTCGCCTCCTGACACACCTAGTGTCGCGCACTTTTGCGGTGGATGCGCTTGCGCCCCACCCAATCGTTCAACGCGATGCCCGCGATCCCGCATTCCACCAGTGGGTGCCCTGTTTGGGACGCTGTGAAAACGCTGACCGCAACGTTTGCCCGATGCGCCGTCGGCGCCCGCGTTCGGGCAAGATCAGTGGGCATGCGCTTCTCTGCGGCAGGCCCGATGGTCGTTGCGACCGGACTGCTCGTCGCAACGTCGTCGTCGTGCACCAGGCCCGCGCCCGCGCAGCACCCCACCACAGCGCCGCCCACCGTGCAGGCCGTGGAGCTCCCTGCGCGGCCCGTGGCGCCCGACCCCAGGGTGGGGGCGGTGTTCCTTGGCGGCGGCTCCCTGCACGCCTGCACCGGTGGGGTGCTGGACTCGCCGGGCGGAAACCTGATCATCACGGCCGCGCACTGCATGGCCGAGGGAATCGACGCCGCGTTCGTTTCTGGCTTCAACAACGATGCCGCGCCGGAGGACGTCTGGCATGTTGATGCGGTCTACCTGGATCCACGCTGGATGGCCAGTCAGGATCCGCTGGCCGACTTCGCGATCGCGAGCGTCAGCCGGCAGTCCGGCGGCACGGTCCAGGCGCAGGCGGGCGGCGGCCTGACACTGGGGCATGCGCCAAAACCGGGCACCGTCATCACCGTGAGCGGCTACGGCCTTGGTGTCGGCGGAGGCCCTGTCGGCTGCCGGACCGCCACCGCGCCGGATACCAACGGCTTTCCCTCGCTGGCCTGCGCGGGACTGGTCGACGGGCTCTCCGGCGCACCGTGGATCGACGGTTCAACGGCCACGGGCGTGATCGGCGGCCTCGACGGTGGTGGGTGCAACGACAAGCTTTCCTACTCACCGCCGTTCGACGATGCCATCACCGGCCTGCTGGCACGCGCCGAGGCCGGCGGCCCCGCCGATGCGGCACCGACGGAGTTCGCCGGCAACTGTGACTAAGCGCGGAACTGGTTCAGCGAACGCAGCTTGTTCATCACGTCAAGCGCAGCGACCTTATAGGCCTCCGAGAACGTCGGGTAGTTGATGACCGCGTCGACCAGATACTCGATCGTGCCGCCGCAGCCCATCACCGCCTGGCCGATGTGGACCAGTTCGGTGGCGCTGGTCCCGAAGATGTGGACGCCAAGCAGCTTGAGATCGTCCGTGGAAACCAGCAGCTTGAGCATGCCGTAGGAATCGCCTGCGATCTGTCCGCGGGCCAGCTCCCGATACCGCGACACCCCGACCTCATACGGGACCGAACCCTTCGTCAATTCCACCTCGGTGGCACCGACGTAGGAGACCTCGGGAATGGAGTAGATGCCGATCGGCTGCAGCTCGGTCAACCCCTTACACGGCTCTCCGAAGGCGTGGTAGGCCGCCAGCCGACCCTGATCCATAGACGTGGCGGCCAGCGCAGGGAAGCCGATCACATCGCCGACTGCGTAGATGTGATCCACCTTCGTCTGGAACTGGTCGTCGACGAAGATCCGCCCCCGGTTGTCGGCTTCCAGGCCCGCGTTTTCCAGGTCGAGGTGCTCGGTCTGGCCCGACCGTCCGGCGGAGTACATCACCGTCTCGGCGGGGATCTGCTTGCCGCTGGCCAGCGTGGTGACGGTGCCTGCGGCGCCGACGTCGACGGCCGTCACCTCCTCGCCGAAGCGGAACGTTACCGCCAGGTCGCGCAGGTGGAACCGCAGCGCCTCGACGATCTCCGGATCACAGAAGTCCAGCATCGAGTCGCGCTTCTCGACGACCGTGACCTTGGTACCCAACGCGGCGAACATCGATGCGTACTCGATGCCGATCACGCCCGCGCCGACGACCACCATCGACGACGGAAGGGACTTCAGGTCGATGATCCCGTCGGAGTCCAGAACACGATTCTCGTCGAACTCGACGCCGGCGGGACGCACCGGTTTGGTGCCGGTGGCGATGACGATGAACTGGCCGCGGACCGTCGTCGTGTCGCCTCGGGTGGGGTCCTCGACCATAACCGTGTGCGCATCCACGAACCGGCCGTGACCCTGGATCAGCTCGATCCGGTTCCGCATCAGCTGGTTGCGCACCACGTCGACTTCCCTGCCGATCACGTGCGAGGTGCGGGCCAGGAGGTCGGCCGGGGTGATCTTCTCCTTGACCCGGTAGCTCGCGCCGTACATCTCGCGCTGGCTCATGCCGGTGAGGTACACCACGGCCTCGCGCAGTGTCTTGGACGGGATCGTCCCGGTGTTGATGCAGACACCACCCAGCATCCGCCCGCGCTCGACGACCGCGACCGTCTTGCCGAGCTTGGCGGCCGCAATCGCGGCCTTTTGCCCGCCCGGGCCTGAACCGATGACGACGAGGTCGTACTCCACCATGGAAGCCATGGCAAAAGGTCTACGCCGGTTGCGGCATTCTCGCATGCCGACGCCGTCAATATCGCGTGAATAATTGCCGCCCTGGCGCGCCTGCCAGGCCCGACGGGCCGCCGATGAGACGATGACAAAAATGGTCGGCACACTCTCGCGGTGCTTGCGTGGCTGCGCGCCTGCCATCATGGTGGTGCTGCTCGTCGGCTGCACCCGTGTGATCCTCGGCACAGTCCATCCGGTGGCGCCCGGCGCCGAACCCGCTGCCATCCGGGTGGCGGACTTACTGATCGAGCCAGGACAATTTCCCGCGCGCTATCCCGCCGTCGTGCTCGACGCCACGGCCGTGTATCGGGCGCTGCAGGATGTCGACGGGGTCGCCGCCGCCTCGGTCGTGAACCCGCCGCAGTGCGCGCCCCCACCGCGGGCGCCACAGGACACCGCCGCCGTGCAGGGCATCGACAGCCACGACGCCAGCAGCCTCATCGTCACGGTGACACGGCCGGCCACGCCGCTGCGTGCCAGGGCCGAGCAACTGACGGCGTGCCCGTCGTTCACCGCCGTCCGCGGCAAGGACACGTCCGTGGTCACCGTGACGGTCCTGCCTGCGCCGGCCGTGGACGCCGACGATAGCTACGCCGTCGACCAGACCGTCACGACCGGGCCATCGGCGTCGATGCGCAGGACGCTCACGCTGGCCGCGCAGATCGGCGATGTGCGGGTCAGCGCAACCTGGCTGCACGAGGGGACGCCGGATACCGCGCCCGACACCGCCCCTGACACCGCCCCGGACACCCAGGCGCTGGACACGCTGTTCAACGATGCGGTGCTCAAGGTGCGCCGCGTCGGCGGCCCATAGTTCATCCCCAATCGCGAATTCATCCCCAGGCTGGCCAAGGACGGCGCCCGCGGGGGCCGAATCCGGCGGTGCCGGTTGGGAGATTGACGGTATGACGACATCGCAACCACCCGACTTTCACCTCAACCGGCCCGGCGTCCTGATCGCGGCTCTGCCTGCAGTGCTCGGCTTCGTGCCCGAGAAATCCCTCGTGCTCGTCACCGTTGATCGCGGCGAGATGGGATGTGTTATGCGCGTTGACCTTTCGGGCGAACTCCTGAACTCGCTGGACCACGTCGCCGACGTCGCCGCTGCGGCGAAGCCCGATTCGGCGATCGCAGTCGTGATCGACGAGGAAGGGGCTAACTGCCGGATGTGCAACGACGAACACCGCGAACTGGCCGACCTGCTGATGACCGCGCTGGCCGAGCGCGGGATCGAACTGCTCGCGGTGCACGTCGTCGACCGGGTCGCCGCGGGCGGGCGCTGGCATTGCGCCGACGGCTGCGGCAATGCCGGCTTCGTCGACGACCCGTCGGCGTCGCCGCTGGCGGTGGCCGCGGTCCTGGAAGGCCGCCGGCTGTATGCCCGGCGCGCCGATCTGCAAGAGGTGATCGATGTGATCGATCCCGCCCGAACCGACGCGCTCGCCGAGGTCATCGAGGGCTGCAAGCCGCACTCCGCGGAGCGCCATGACGACGCGGCGCGCGCCGACGTCGAAGCCGCCATCGCTGCGGCCGCGCGGGTGGCCGACGCCACCGAACTCGGCGACGACGAACTGGCCCGGCTGGCGTTGGCGCTGAGCGACATTCGGGTCAGGGACACCCTCTACGCGCTTGCGGTCGGCGAGAACGCCTGCCAGGCCGAATCGCTGTGGGCTGTGCTGTCGCGCACCCTGCCGGAGCCGTGGCGCGTCGAGGCGCTTGTGCTGCTTGCGTTCTCGGCCTACGCGCGCGGCGACGGCCCGCTGGCCGGAGTGTCGCTGGACGCGGCGCTGCACGGCGACCCAACGCACCGGATGGCGAACATGCTGGACACTGCCCTGCAGTCGGGGCTGCGGCCCGAGCGGATCCGCGATTTGGCGATCACGGGCTACCGGTTGGCCGATCGGCTCGGCGTGCAGTTACCGCCGATGCGGGCCTTCGGCCGGCGGGCGGGATAAGCCGAGCGGCGGGTGGGACCCCAGCTTGCGAGGGGAGTGCCCCGCAGCGCCGCTAGACCTTTTCGACCTTCACGGCATGCGCCATGTGGTGGGGTAGCTCGACCTGCTCATGGCCGGGGATCACGATCATGACGCCGCCGTGGTCGTTGGCCTCAACCGTCACCCTCGCATTGGGCACCACGCCGGCGTCCTTGAGCTTGGCGATCAATTCGGCGTCACCCTGGACGTGTTCGGTCAGCTGCCGCACCACGACCGCGACGGGCATCCCGGACGGCAGCTCCGTGAGCCGGACAAGATTCAGCTCATCATTGGCCGAGCCCTGGCCGACGCCGAGCTCGGAAAGGCCAGGGATGGGATTGCCGAACGGAGAGGTGGTCGGGTTGTTGAGCACCTTCACCAGCCTGCGCTCGACGTCCTCGCTCATCACGTGCTCCCAGCGGCACGCCTCGGCGTGCACTTCCTCCCACGGCAGCCCGATCACGTCGACCAGCAGCCGCTCGGCGAGCCGATGCTTGCGCATCACGGAGACGGCAAGGGCACGGCCCTTGTCGCTGAGCTCCAGATGCCGGTCACCGGCGACGTGCAGCAGCCCGTCGCGCTCCATCCGCGACACCGTCTGGCTGACGGTGGGGCCGCTCTGCTCGAGACGCTCGGCGATGCGCGCACGCAGCGGCACCACGCCCTCTTCTTCGAGGTCGTAGATGGTCCGCAGGTACATCTCGGTGGTATCGACAAGATCGTTCATTAGGCAACCCTCCGTCACGCCAGAGTCTACCGGTCGAGCTGGGAAAACTGGGCCGCAACATCGCTGCACGAGACGCATGAACCCCGCCGGTCAGACCGGCGGGGTTCATGTATCGCTAGCTAGCTTGCGTAGGACCGCAGCCGGTCGGCGCGCTCGCCGTTGCGCAGCTTGGCCATCACCTCTCGCTCGATCTGGCGGACCCGCTCCCTGGACAACCCGAACAGCTTGCCGATCTGATCCAGCGTGCGCGGCTGGCCATCGTCGAGGCCGAACCGCAGCCGAATGACCTGCTGCTCGCGCTCGTCGAGGGTGGCCAGCACGTGGCGAATATCGGTGTGCAGCAGCTCGGAGATCACCGCGTTCTCGGCCGACATCGCCTCGGCGTCCTCGATGAAGTCGCCCAGCGGGGCTTCCTCATCGCTGCCGACCGGCATGTCCAGGCTCACCGGGTCGCGGCTGTGGGCGAGCAGATCGGTGATCTTGTCTTCCGGGATGCCCGACTCGGCGGCCAACTCCTCATCGGTGGCCTCACGGCCGAGGTTCTGGTGCATCTCCCGCTTGATCCGGGCCAGCTTGTTGACCTGCTCCACGAGGTGCACGGGCAGCCGAATCGTCCGGCTCTGGTCGGCCATGCCGCGGGTGATGGCCTGCCGGATCCACCAGGTGGCGTACGTCGAGAACTTGAAGCCCTTGGAGTAGTCGAACTTCTCCATCGCGCGGATCAGACCAAGGTTCCCCTCCTGGATCAAGTCCAGCAGCGGCATGCCGCGGCCGGTGTAACGCTTCGCCAGCGACACCACAAGGCGCAGGTTGGCCTCCAGCAGATGACCGCGGGCCCGTTCTCCGTCGCGGACGATCGCAACAAGATCACGTTTGCGGTTCTCGCCCAATCGCCTCCGCGTCTCCAGCAGATGCTGCGCGTAAAGGCCTGTCTCGATGCGCTTTGCGAGCTCGACCTCATCCGCGGCGTTGAGCAAGGCCGTTTTGCCAATGCCGTTCAAGTACACGCGCACGAGGTCAGCGGCTGGACTTTGAGCGTCCAAGTCGGTGTCGACGCGGGTGGTGGTGGCATTTGCCATGACGGCCTCCTGATCGGGTCCAACTGTCATGAGCTACAACGCCCACATGCCGCTAAGAGTTCCCGCCCGGTGCCCGATTCACACCTTCTGATCTGCAGTTATCGGCAGTAGTCCTGAGAATGTGCTGAGAATAGAGCAAGAACTTTCTCAGCTAGGAACATCGACCGGCGGATCGCCGTCGTCCGGTTGCGGCGCCGAGTGTGCGCCGCGCTCAAGAGCGGGACGCTCGGCCGTCGGAAACAGCGGTATCCGGCGGCGCGACTCGTAGCGCCGCGGCTCCTCGGCCCGCCGCGGCGGGCGGTCGTTGGCGATCAGCACCGCCATCCACGGCAGGGGCACCGACACGAGAATGATCGCGAGCGAAACGAGCCCGTTGTGCCAGATGCCATACGCGACCGCCGCGAGGATCAGCGCCGGGATACGCCAGAACATCAGTGCCAGGTACTTGCGCACCCGCTCCCGATGCTGTTCCTCGTAAGCGGGCGCGGCGCGGGTGATCAGGACGGGTTGGCCGTCGTCGTCGAAACTCAGCTCGGGGCCGTGTTTCATGGCTCCACTGTTCCACACTCATCGTCTGCTGTACGCGTGGGTTTTCTTACGGGCAAAATGGTCACATGCGAACCCAGACCATCGAGCGCACCGACACCGACGAACGCGTCGACGACGGGACCGACAGCGACACCCCGAAGTACTTCCACTACGTCAAAAAGGACAAGATCGCAGAAAGCGCCGTCACGGGTACACACGTGGTCGCGCTGTGCGGCGAGGTGTTCCCGGTGACCAAGGCCGCAAAGCCGGGCTCACCCGTCTGCCCGGACTGCAAGCGGATCTTCGAGAAGCTCAAGACGTAGCGCCGTCGGCCTTGGCCGCGGCGGTCGCAGGCTCTTCGGCGGGGCCGCTGCCGTTGAGTGATTCGGCTTTCTCCTCCAGCCACCACCGCAACCGTTTGGCGTGCGTGACCGGCGCCGGCCACTCCTCTTCGATCGCGGCGTTCAACTCGGCGCCCAGCATGATCGCGAACCCGAGGAAGAAGGCGAACAACAGGAACGCGATCGGCGTCGCCAGCGCGCCGTAGGTGTAGCCGGTGCTGGTGATCCACGTCAAATACACCCGCAGCCCGAACGTGGCGATCAGGAACACCACCGTCGCAAGCACCGACCCGATGACAAGTCGGTGCGACGGCAACGGTTTGGGCAGCGACACCCGGTAGAGGAAGGTCATCGCCGCGACCAGACCCAAGAACAGCACCGGGTAGTAGCCGAAGGCCAGCACGTTGTCCCAGCTGTCCGGGATGTTCTCGGCGATCTTGCGTGGCCCCAGTGCGATCAACGGCGCCGTCACGATCGCCCCGACGAGCATCACTACGTACAGGCCCAACGCGAAGAACCGTTGGCGCACCGGGTGACGCAGCGCCGTCTGGTCATGGGCCTCGGTGATCGAGTCGACGAACGCCGAGATGGCCGACGAGCCCGCCCACAGCGAGATCACGAATCCCAGCGACACCACCTCGCCGCGGGCACCCGTGACGATGTCTCGCACGGTCGGCGCGATGATCTCGTTGACGACGTTGTGGGAGAAGAACCGGCCGGCCGTGCTGATGAACTGCTCCTGAATCGCCGGCAGGGTGTCCGGACCGAATATCGGCGCGATGTAGGCCAGGCTGCCAAGCATTCCCAGCAGCAGCGGTGGCAGGGAGAGCGCACACCAAAACGCGGCCTGCGCGGACTCCGAGAAGATGGAATCGTCCCAGCTTTTCGACAATGTCCGCCGGGCGATGTGCCATACGTGGTGACGGGACGGCTTCATCGGCAGCGACTGGTCATTCATGACCAGTCCAGCATTACTGACGAATGGCGGTCCTGCCCAATTTCACCCGTTCGGGGCTACTGCCCAACCGCGCTGACTTCGAAAGTGGCGGCCAGCTCGACCAGCCTTGCCTCGTGCTCGTTGGCGTGGTGCTGGCAAAACAAAAGTTCGGCCCCGGACGGAAGCTTCGCGCGTACACGTGCGGCGGCCCCACAGCGATCGCAGCGGTCAGCCCTGGTGAGTTCGGGACTGGTCAGCGTTGCGTTCATGGCCACCTCCGTAATCCTTCGGGTATGTCTACTGTCTCAGACGTATTCGGTTCCGGCCTTGTTCCCCGTGGGTTTACCGGTGTGTCGTGTCTCACGCTTGCGCCGATTTGCGGCTGGGGCAGGCTGGCGGTATGTCGCCGCCCCCGAACGTCCTGGTCCACCTCTGCGGCGCTGACGACTGGCGCGTGGCGCAGACCCGCGGCGAGCATCGTCCCGACTCTCTCGGTGCCAATGGGTTCATCCATCTTTCGACGCCTCAACAGGTACATCTGCCGGCCAACCGGCTCTACGCCGGCCGCACCGATCTGGTGCTGCTTCGCATCGATCCGGAACGCCTGACGGCACCCATCCGATGGGAACCCGGCGTTGCGGCCGATCCCGGCTCGATGGTGTTCCCCCACCTGTACGGACCGTTGCGTGCGGAAGCTGTGATAAGCGTCACGCCGTATCGGCCCGATGCCAACGGACGGTTCGCGCCTCTTTCCGGTGAAGGGCGAGGCTAGCCGTCAAGGTCGGCGTCGAGGTAGGCGTCCACCTCGATCTCCACCAGCAGCCCCGGCGAGATCAGCGCCGACACCTCAAGCATGGTCGCCACCGGCCGGACGTCGCCGAACACCTCACAGTGCACGGCTGCGACCTCGCGCCACAGCGAGATGTCGGTGACGTACATCCGCGTACGCACCACGTCAGCCAAGGATGCGCCGACCTGCTTGAGCGCAATTTCTATGCGACGCAAGGCTTCCCGCGCCTGGGCGGCAGTCCCATTGCCGGGGGCGGTGGTGCCTGCCACCACCACGTAGGGTCCGGTACGCACCGCGCGCGAGTAGCCAACCAGTTCCTCGAACTCCGACCCTGACGAGACATTGCGCCGCTCGGTCATCAGTACAAGCTAATCGCGGCTTTCGCCGGTGCAACCGGTTTACAGTCCCACCGTTGACCGACAACTTAAACTGACCCGTCGTGGGCATTCTGTTGGGTTTCGCGCCGTGGATCGTCTACTGGGTTCTTGTCGGCAACGTCCCATTCACCGCGGCGGTTTTGGTCGCGCTCGCAGTCGCGGTGCTGTCGTTCGTGATCGGGCGTCTCAAAGGTAAGCCGGGACGCACCCTCGAAATTGGGGCTGTCGGAACGTTTTCCGTGCTGACGATTCTGACATTCACGCTGAGCCAGTCGTTCATGGAGCGGTGGATGCAGCCGCTGAGCAATGGCGGGATCTTCCTCGTAGCGCTGATCGGTGTGCTGATCGGCAAGCCGTTCGTGCGCGAGTTCGCCGAAGTGGACCAGCCTCCCGAGGTCGTCAAGAGCGAGGTGTTTGGCCGCATCACCATGACGTTGACCTGGATCTGGGTCGCCGCGTTCGCCGGTATGACGGTGTCGTCGGTGATCCCGCCGATCGTGCAGGGCGATGCGACGATTCTCGACACGAAGACGCCGCTGTCCTTCGTCTGCTACTGGGTCATCCCGTTTTCCCTACTGGGCCTTGCGGCGCTGGCGTCGCGGATCCTGCCCGAACGGATGGCCCCCGGCGACGACGCGGTACGTAACACCACGTTCGTCGCGTTCGCCGAAATGGAGATCGACCAGCTGATCTATCTCGCCACCGAACACGCGAACCGCGAGGTCGGGGCCGGCAAGGAGGCCTACGACATCAGGATCGGGAGCAAGGGTGTTCCGCTCGTGGGCGACGACACTCGTGAGTCATGGCCGTCGACGTACAAGGTGCGTGACCGGCGACACTAGAGTTTTGGTCAGCGATCAGTGGTGGCCGCCGCCACCACCACCACCACCACCAGCACCACCGCCGCCGCAGTGAGAATCACCGCCGTTGAAGCCGGGCTCAGCCACTTCGGCTTCGGTGAGTTGGTCACTGAAGTCCGGCACCATGTTGGGCACGCACTGCAAGGAGTAGCTGTCCTCGGTTTCGCTGTCCGAACACCCTTGGGCCTTTGCGTCCTCCGCGCGTCCGCTTCCTGCCGCCGACGGTCACCGGCATCTTCAGGTCGAGCTGCGACCCGATCGGCCGAGGTAGTCACGCAGCAGCGCTGGGAACGACGGTAAGCGTCGCCTGACACGTCGCGGGTCGAAGCGTATTGGTCTGCGGGTCAATATCTTTGAGCGACCGAGTCAGCCGTGGGCACCCTTACCACCGGTGCCGCCGGTGCCGCCGCTGCCACCGGCGGGGCTGCTGGCGCCGGCGAGTGCAAAGCCCCACAGTGATATGTGGGCGATATGTGGGCGAACTCGAACGGCATCATCAATTCTTCGCTATTAGGCCGATGACTCAGTTGCCGTCTCGCTACATATCATATCGTCTAAGTGATTCCCGGCATTCGGGCGAGATGGACGGACGCATATCCATTTGCTATACAAGAAACGACAACTTGCACAGCAAACGTCCGGTCAGCTCCCCGACAGCGTGCGGGTCGTCTGCAGGATCGCTACCGTAGTGCGCTCAGTCGAGGTAGTCGCGCAAGACCTGAGAACGGCTGGGGTGCCGCAACTTTGACATTGTCTTGGACTCGATCTGGCGGATGCGTTCGCGGGTGACGCCGTACACCTGGCCGATCTCGTCGAGCGTGCGGGGCTGGCCGTCGGTGAGGCCGAACCGCAACCGCACCACGCCCGCCTCGCGCTCGGAGAGCGTCTCCAGGACCGACTGCAGCTGATCCTGGAGCAGGGTGAAGCTCACCGCGTCGACCGCGACAACGGCCTCGCTGTCCTCGATGAAATCGCCTAGCTGGGAATCGCCCTCGTCGCCGATGGTCTGGTCCAGCGAGATCGGCTCACGCGCGTACTGCTGGATCTCCAGCACCTTCTCCGGCGTGATGTCCATTTCCTTGGCCAGCTCTTCTGGCGTGGGCTCGCGGCCCAGGTCCTGCAGCAGCTCACGCTGGATTCGGCCGAGCTTGTTGATCACCTCGACCATGTGCACCGGGATGCGAATGGTGCGCGCCTGATCGGCCATCGCGCGGGTGATCGCCTGCCGGATCCACCAGGTGGCGTAGGTGGAGAACTTGTAACCCTTTGTGTAGTCGAACTTTTCGACCGCACGGATCAGGCCGAGGTTGCCTTCCTGGATGAGGTCGAGGAACGCCATGCCGCGGCCGGTGTAGCGCTTGGCCAGCGACACCACCAGACGGAGGTTGGCCTCAAGCAGGTGATTCTTGGCGCGGTCGCCGTCGCGGCAGATCCACGCCATGTCGCGACGCTGCGCGGCGGGCAGCTTCTCGCCCTTCTCGGCCAGCTCGGACATGATCTGGGTGCCGTACAGCCCGGCCTCGATACGCTTGGCGAGCTCGACCTCCTCCTCGGCGTTGAGCAGCGCGACCTTGCCGATCTGCTTGAGGTACGCACGCACCGAGTCGGCCGACGCGGTCAGCTCGGCGTCCTTGCGGGCCTGCCGCAGCGCCTCCGATTCCTCTTCGTCCCAGACGAAGTCTCCGGAGGCCTTGTCCTTCTCGCTCGGTTCGGCGATCTCGTCGTCCTCGGCTGGTGCGGGCACCACTACGGCGGGAGTCTTCGCAGCGGGCTCGGCGCCCGCGGCGGCCTCGTCGTCGCCGACCTCGAGGTCCTCAAGCGCAAGATCGGGCTCGTCTACCTCGAGGTCGTCGCCGGGCTCGGCTTCGAGCTCGTCATCGCTCTCGACCTCGTCTGTGACGTCTGTGTCGACCGCGCCCGGTTCGGCCGC